>JAGOUA010000004.1:0-23295 GCA_018061485.1 Patescibacteria group bacterium | reverse complement strand
ACCTTGCCAAGGCCGCCATGCGCACGCCTGTACACATCGAGATCGCTCGCGCTGGCACCACCGCCGACACGATTCAGCAAGATGCGTACTTTGTTCGTAAAGAGCAAAAACTCCCTCTTTTGCACACCATTCTCACAAATCATAAAGAAGGCTCCGTGCTCGCGTTTAGCCGCACCAAGCATGGCGCAAAAAAGATTGCCGCTGCTCTTCGTGGAGCCGGTCATAGCGCCGTAGAAATTCACGCCAACCGCACACTCGCACAGCGTCGTGCCGCCTTGGAAGGCTTTAAGACGGGTCGCTATCGTGTCCTCGTCGCGACTGACATCGCTGCCCGCGGTATCGACGTTCAAGGCATCAGCCTCGTCATCAACGTTGACCTTCCTGACGCGCTCGACGACTACGTCCACCGCATCGGTCGAACAGGACGCGCTGGCCGTAAAGGTCAAGCCATTTCCTTTATCCTTCCAGAACAGAAACGCGATGTGATGGCGATTGAACGCCTCATCAAAGCGCGTATCACCGTTTCTCCTCTTCCCACCATCATCCCTCTTCCAGAAGCCGCGTTTACCGCTATTGCCGCAACACGCATCTTGGAAGACGTGATGGGCAAATCCGGTCGAGGTGGGCGCTCAGGAGGGCGTGGCGACAGTCGATCCGAGGGAGCCTTCGCTCAACCTCCACGTCGCTCATCCGTGTTCGCGGCTCGTACCAGCTTTGACATGACTCGTGGCGGATCGGGTGCTTCGCATGCGTCATCTTCGTCTAGCAGTCGACCAGCCTTTGGCGCATCACGTCCTTCTTTTGGAGGATATGGCGCGTCTTCTGCTCCACGCGGAGGCACAGGACGTCCACCGGCTCGCGGAGGGTTTGGAGGCGCGCGACGCACTCCACGCGTGACGTACTAATAGGCCAAGCCCCACAAAGACAAACAAACACCTTCTTCGGAGGGTGTTTTGCTTTTCCCTCTCGCGCGGTACACTGGTACATATATGGAGCACCATCCGTTCCTTGGGCATAGACCAGCTTCACCTCCACCACGAACTGAATACTCAAATGCGCCAACGCCATTCGGAGAAAAGTATAGAGTTCGCCTCAAACAATCTTATGTTAAGCGACAACAGTATCTAAAAAACCTTACCGATAAACTGCTATCCCTTCCAGGTCTTTTAGATCCCGTCGCGGATATATTAGTTCGCTTTCGATCCGACCCCCACATTCCCGATCCGCTTCTTGAGCGCGTGCCAGGAACCATCTCCTACAGTGGCCGGCCGGAAAAATTCGGGCTTTTGATGCAGTCGTTGGGCAAAACTGCCGAGGAGCAAGCCGTAATAAATCGTGCGATTGATACCCTTTTCGACGAATCTCTACTCTTGCAAGAAGAACGTCATCTTCTCCACCGAGCAGGGCTTGATCCAGACGCTCTTGCGTACGAAGACGAGGCCACCTCTCCCGCCCTGCGTCTGGGACAACCACACACGTCAAGCGGTATTCGGCGTCGAACCCAAGCCCCGTCATACCATACAGAAGTCATGCCTTGGGATGCATACAACGCCCCAGGAGAAAGCCTCGACCTAGACCTGGGTGTTGGTTAGCTCCATTGAATAGGCGTTTTTCCGTGTTGCGCGAGATAGGCATTCGCTCGAGAGAACGGCCTTGAGCCAAAGAACCCTCGATCAGCAGAAAAGGGGGATGGATGCGCCGAAGCAATCACCAAATGCCGCGCTTGATCAATAAGCGTGGCTTTTTGTTGCGCGTACTTTCCCCATAACACAAATACCACGTGCTCACACGAAGCAGACAAGCGCGCGATTACCCCATCTGTAAACACCTCCCACCCCTTGCCCTGATGCGACGCCGGCTGTCCCGCCTCAACGGTCAACACAGCGTTTAAAAGCAGTACTCCCTGCTCTGCCCATCGTGTAAGATCTCCACTTGCGAGCTTCTCGCCCGTATCAGACGCAAGCTCTTTAGCGATATTCCGCAGCGAAGGCGGCAGAACCACCCCAGCAGGAACAGAAAACGAAAGTCCGTGCGCCTGACCGGGGCCGTGATACGGATCTTGTCCCAAAATCACCACTTTCACCCGATCAACGGGACAGAGATTAAACGCCCGAAAGAGCTGCGCCGGCGGCGGATAGACCGTACGCGTTTGATACGCCGTTCGTACAAACGTTGCGAGCGCCTCAAATGAGGGGCGGCAAAATTCCTCCGCGAGGAGCTGCTTCCACGATGCTTCTAGACGAACATCCATGAGGGAGATGGTACGGAGCGTTCGCCCGACAAGCAAGGGGCCCTCTAAAAAAGATCTGGTCCCTTTGGCGCGGTACTCGACACTGCTTCGCCCACCGGTGGCAACGCACGACGAACGGTGCGTTTTTCCGCCATACCTAACGCCCGCAAGGTTTCACGCACCTCACGAATAGACCGAGCCTGCTCTAACGGTCGCTCTTGGTGCTCACCGCCTTCGTTCGCAAGACGAGCTGCCGCTACTCGAGCCCCGAGAGACGCCTTCATCCCCAAGTTCAAGGCGTTGGGTCGCAAAGCCCCTGTCTGTTTATACGTTTCATCCTGCAGAGCGCGGCGGCTGCTTTCGGCGAGAATCGTTCCCACCTTTGTATCCGGCTCGACGGTTGCCCCAATAGCCTGCAGAGCACGGATCGCTCCACCGAGTTGCCGCGTCGAGGCGGGATCCGCCTTTCCCGTCAGCACATCCGCCATTTTACGCGCGGTTAACCCTCCACGAACCCCGTGGTCTTTCAGCGCTTTTTGTAGGTCCCCCGTCTTTCCCAGTTTCTGGATTTTTCGGGCAATAACCGTAGGATTCGACGTCCCGAATAACCGCTTGCCCACCGTAGAACCAACACCCGAGGCAGAAGGAAGTGGCATAGATACCTCCAGTATACAAAAAAATCATCCCCTTAGGAGGAGATGATCCTTTAAGGTACGGCCAAAGATCGCCTATGCGCTCTTCTACGGACGGTATTCGATAGCTCTGACCCGATAATTCACGAGCTTCGCGAGCTCGGCGCCATCACCTTGCGTGACATCCAGTCGCTTAGCATCCACCTGCGGATTGAGGGTAAACGAGAGGACAATCGGCGAACGCTCTTGATCCCACACATCAAACGTTCCGTACCAGTTTTTGACACGGATCACGGTGAGTTCTTGTTCTTGTCCATTCACTCGCACTTGCATCGTTGCCTTTTCTGGCTGCTTACGTGCAAAGACGAGGTCCGTGTTAGCCGCCAACGCCTCTCGAGCCAACGCCTGCAGAGCTCCGAAGGCTCGCGCGGCTGGAGGGTGTGCGTTCAGGCGATCAGCCCAAGCGCCCTCCTCCAAAAAGCGCGGATCCATGGTCGTTCCTGCCGTATTCACCAGTTCGCGATACTCTTCGCGAGCGAGAGCGAGCATGGACGAGTCGCCAATAGGGCGCCCCTTCGCATCAATCATGCTTGGAAAATAGAACGGATGCGCCGTGTTCAGCGTCACGCCCGTAAATGACCCTCGATCAAGTTCACGCGCAATATCGTTCGCGTCCACCAAGCGCCAATTTCCTGTAAACGCTTTTCCCATCTCAAACATCGTTGGGGTGATGCGGCGTTCTACTGGTTTATCTTCAAATACCCCTTTCACCACCGAAGCACCCTCGGCGACAATAAGCGTATCGCCCGCCTCGATACTCCGCACGCTTCCTGAAACTGCATTGGATGGGTCTTGGGTTGGGGTTCCCGAGCCCCCACACCCAGCCCCAAGCACCGCCAAGATCCCCACAAGAGGAAGAAGGTATTTCATATACGTGTACTGTACGAAGAAGCCTTCTCGTGCGCAAGAGCTTCTCAAAATCCCCCTGTATTGCTACGCTGATGGCCTATGGAACAACAACCTCTTTCTATTACCCACACGGGACTCATTTCAGAAAAAACCCTCGCGATTCATCACGACAAGCTGTACGCCGGCTATGTAGCAAAAGCAAATGAAATCGCCCAAAAACTCGCTCCCCTCATGACGGGCGGCGACGTTTCTTCGGCAAACCAGAGCTTTTCTGAGCTTCGCGCGTTAAAAGACGGCGAGACATTTGCAACAAATGGCGTGTACTTGCACGAATATTACTTCGCAACTCTTGATGGAACTGGTGCCCCCGAAGGCGAACTCGCTCAAGCCCTCACCCAAAAACACGGATCATGGGACAACTTTGTGGCGTATGTAACCGCTTGCGGTATGGCCTCACGGGGATGGGTCGTACTCGCTTGGGACGTACAAGCACAAGATCTTCGCGTGTACCAAGGTGACGCGCATAACCAAGGCGGCGTGTGGGGCTGTCTTCCTATTCTCGTTCTTGATGTGTACGAACACGCCTACTTTATTGATTTTGGGTCTGACCGAAAGAGCTACATTCAACACTGGTTCACCACGCTCAACTGGGCCAAGCTCGAAGCGCTCTATCAACGCGTTCGCACCGTCTCGATCGTGTAACGATACTTGTTCAACAAACAAAAAACCCCGCACCATATGATGCAGGGTTTTTTCTTATGATTGTTTTGATTGGAGATACGCTACCATGGTAGGCGCATCCGACACTTCGAATGGATCCGTTGGACAGTCGTCCGTGAATCCAGGCTCAACAAAGAGCTTTTCGACCACACCGTCGTTGATGAACGCGCTGTAGCGCCACGAACGATCGCCGAAGCCGAGGTTATTCTTTTTGACCAACATGCCCATACCGCGCGTAAAGTCACCGTTTCCGTCTGGCAACAAGCGTACATTCTGCACACCTTGCTGCTTGCCCCACTGAAACATCACGAACGCATCGTTGACACTCAAACAAATCACCTCATCAACGCCAAGCTTCTTGAGCTCTTCGTAGGCAGCTTCGTATCCAGGAAGATGCGTCGATGAACAGGTTGGCGTAAACGCTCCAGGAAGCGAAAATAACACAATCTTCTTTCCGGCAAACACCTCATCCGAGGTTACATCTTGCCAACGGAAAGGATTTGGACCTTCAACCGACTCATCTCGAACGCGTGTTTTAAACACGACGTGTGGAACTTTTGATCCTTCTGCAATGTGCTGTGTCATAGAAGTCATAACGGTTAGCGGTGCCATAAAAGCACCTCTTTCTCTATACCAAGAATTCCCGTCTCGGTCAACGCGACGGAGCTTCGCGATGGATAGGTGTAATCTTGTTTTTCGGCGACAGATTCTCCATACTCCGTTCATATGTCTTCTCTGCCTCAATGGACACTTTCTGACCTCTTTACCAGCCCGCAAGACCCAGCCATTCGGGCAACGTTTACCCAAGCTCGCCAAGCTACAGACGAGCTCAATACCCTCTATCGCGGCAAGCTTGAAGGCGCTTCCGCGAGCATGATCGCGGACCTATTCGCGCGACAAGAGCGTGTTGTGAACCTGATCAGCAAGCCCGTTGCGTACGCATCTCTTTTCCATGTGCAAAACATGCTCGATAGCGAACGCGAGGGACTTGCACGCGTCATGCAGGACCAAGCCACGGCTATTGAACGAGACCTCCTTTGGATCGATGTTGAGCTTGGACAACTCCCCGAAACCATCCTCACGGGCTGGATCAATGACCCCGCTTGCGCGCGCTACGCTCACCCCCTGAGCAAAATCGCCCACTATAAAAACCACCTTCTCCCAGAAGAGCAAGAGAAACTCGTGAATGATCTTCAACAAACGGGAGCAGAAGCCTTTCGCACCCTCTTTGAGCAAGAAGACAGTACCAAGCTCTTCCCCTTTCGAGGCGAGAACCTGCCCTTGACCGCTATTCTTCATCACCTCTCATCCTCTGATCGCGCTATTCGCGCAGACGCCGCTCAGGGAATCTCCGAAGGTCTCGCGCAAGACGAGCAACGACGCGCCTTCATCTACACTACGCTGATTAAGCATAAACAAACCATCGATCGGTATCGCGCCTTCGCCACGCCCGAAGCAAGCAGGCATCTGGCGAATGAAACGACGCAAGCGTCCGTAGAAGCCCTCGTACAAGCCGTCAACAAGACACAATCCGTGTTTCAGCGATACTACCACTGGAAGGCCGAACGCCTTAGCGTCAACAGACTCGCCCACTACGACCGATACGCCCCCTTGCTTTCCACGACGACTATCTATACCTGGGAAGAGGCAAAGGCGATCGTTCTTGAAGCTTTCACCGCTTTTTCTCCAGAGTTTGGCCGCATTGCGCAAGAATTCTTTGACCGCGGGTGGATTGACGCTCACGTCAGCCCTGGTAAGCGCGGAGGAGCCTTTTGTTCGTACGTCACCGCCGATCACCATCCGTATATCATGGTGAATTTTCAGGGGCGTATAAACAATGTGTTAACCCTGGCTCACGAACTTGGACACGGTATTCACGCGTATCTTGCCCGTCCGCAAGGCACCCTTCAATTCAGCACACCGCTCACCCTCGCAGAAACCGCCAGCGTCTTTGGTGAGATGCTCGTCTTTGATTTACTGCGCAAACGCCTACAGGACCAGCCAACGGAACTCCAAGCCTTGTGCGCACAAAAACTGGAGGGAATCTTTGCTACGGTCTTTCGTCAAATCACCCTCTTTCAGTTTGAGCAGCTCGCTCATGCCCACGTTCGCGAACACGGTTTTGCCACCGCCGAAACCTACAACCGGCTCTGGACACAGATACACACACCGCTCTTTGGCGACGCGATCGATCAGAGCGAAGGTTACACGCATTGGTGGAGCTATATTTCGCACTTTTTTGCCGCGCCATTTTATGTCTACGCCTATGCGTATGGTGAACTCCTTACCTGCTGCTTATACGAACGGTATACCGCCACGCGCGATCCCGCCTTCGTCGAAGCGTATAAAGCCTTTCTCGCCAAGGGAGGCTCTGCTGATCCAGTTACCCTTCTCAACCCTCTTAGCATCAATCCAGACGATCCAGCCACCTGGGAACGCGGCCTTGCCTGGATAGAACATCTTCTCGATGAGACGCTCGCTCTTGATGCGAAGATTCGGCCTAGTGCCTAAACACGGCCCCAACACAAAACCCGCAAGATCGGATGCAGGATAACCAAACACAAAACACGATATATTGGATGCAAGACGAGGAACGACCGAGGCTTTTTGTGAGGCGTACTTCCTGTACGGTGAGCAAAAAACGCAAGGGCGTGACAAAGTCATGCGCCAATCTATCGTGTTTTATTGATGGTGCACCTCAGACGATTCGAACGTCTGACCTCTTCCTTCGGAGGGAAGCGCTCTATCCAGCTGAGCTAGAGGTGCTTAAGCCGTAAACCGATAGCTGGATCCTACGCGGAGAGCGATTGACAGGCAAGAGCTGAGGAGCTACTATTCCCCCAAAAATACCGCTTGCTGTGGTAGCTCAATCGGCAGAGCAGGGGCCTCTTAAGCCCAAGGTTCTGGGTTCGATTCCCAGCCGCAGCACCATACAAAAACCCCTGTACCGTACGGTGCAGGGGATTTTGGTTATCGAACGACTTTTAGAGCGAGCTTACCCGCCTCCTCTCCAATAGCAATATCGGCGACGATCTCCTGCTCAGCGACCCACTTTTCCACAAAATTCACACTTTCTGCACGCAGCTCTTTTGTGAACTCGGCTCCCCCTTCTTGTACCGCGTCAAGCGCCTCACCCTCTTGCAGGGTATAGAGCACGTGCACGCGATCTTTTGGCTCAAGACCAGCTTGCTTACGCAGCGCCATCACCTGACGAGAGAACTCGCGACGATACCCTTTTTTGCGAAGATCTGGAGTTAGCTCAAAGTCCAGTTCAGCGACCCACGGATGCGTCAGCCCCGACTTTCCCTCCAAGAGAATTGCCTCCACGTTGATTTCTTCGCGCAACACTTCGAGAGCTGCAACCCTCCCTTGCCAGTAGGTGAGTTCTTGTGGATCCGTGAACGAGATGGTGAGCGAAGCCAGCGCCTGACGCACGGCTACGCCTTTTTTGGTACGCGCTTCGTGCGCTGCAGAAGCCACCTCGCGAATCCAGAGCATATCACGCTCAAGCGCTTCATCACGCACACGAGCGAGTGGCTTTGGCCAAGCGTCTAGATGCACAGAAGCCTTTGGGCCTTCGATGGTTTGATACACCTTTTCTGCCAAAAACGGAATAAATGGCGCACAGAGCTTGGTGAACTCTTGCAAAACTTCGAGCAGAGTCTTGAGCGCGTCTTGACGTTCAAACGCATTTTCCGATTTCAAGCGATCGCGCGAACGACGTAGCCACCAGGTCGAAACATCATCCATAAACGCGCGCAGCGGACGAGCCGCCTTCACCACCTGATACGTATCCATCGCTTCCGTCACTTCTTCGATCAACTGACTCAAACGAGACAGGATCCATCGATCCATCACATGACCACTGCGAGGTTTACCCAGCTTTACCTCATCGGTTGCGTACGTCTTATAGAAGGTCGCCACGTTCCAATAGAGGTTCAAGAAGGTGCGCGTAATCATCTGCAGATCTTTCTCTTGAAAGTTGAGAGACTCGGCCTCAATCACTGGCGAGGTCAAAAAGTAGTAGCGCAGTGCATCCGCCCCATGTGTTTCAAGCAAGTGCCATGGATCGGGATAGTTCTTGAGCTTTTTAGACATCTTTTTTCCATCTTCTGCCAATACCATCCCCGTGACAATCACGTTTTCGAACGCGGGCTTATTGAAGAGCGCTGTCGAAAGCACGTGCAAAGCATAAAACCATCCACGTGTTTGATCTTGCCCTTCCGCGATAAAGTCCGCAGGAGAATGCGACTCAAAGAAGCTCTTCTTCTCAAAAGGATAGTGTAGCTGGGCGACCGGCATAGACCCCGACTCAAACCAGCAATCAAACACCTCTGGAATACGCGTCATGATACCCCCACACGTACACAAAAGCTTTACCCCATCGATCTCCGGACGGTGTAAGTCCTGGTCTTTTTTGTACGCATCTGGGATTGCAAACTCTTGCAACTCCTTAATCGAACCAACTACCTTCACCGCCGAACACGAAGCACAGTTCCAAACCGGGATTGGTGAACCCCAGTAGCGCGCACGCGAGATGTTCCAGTCAGGCGCGGTCTGTAAACCTTTCCCAAAACGACCATCTTTAAAATGCTCAGGATGCCAATGAATCTTTTCCGCCGTCTTCAGCATCTTGTCTTTGATCGCCGTGACATCTACGTACCATGCTGGTTGCGCCTTATACATCAGGAGCGTGGAACAGCGCCAACACTCTGGGACCGAGTGTGTGATGGTTTCGGCGCGATACAACAAGCCGCGTTCACGCAAATCATTGATGACGAGTGGATCCGCGTCTTTGATCGGTAATCCAGAAAACAGGCCCGCGCTAGAAAGCATTTTTCCCTCGTCATCTACGAGCTGAATGATCGGTAGGCCGTGTTCACGAGACATGCGCAAGTCCTCTTCGCCATACGCCGGCGCGGTATGCACGATACCCGTACCGTCGTCTGCCGTGACGTGCTCTCCGCTCACTACACGAAAACCGCCCTCTACGCCCTCAACAAAGCGATAGAGCGGTTCATATGTCATACCAACCAACTCAGAACCTTTCATGGTGCCGAGAACCAAAATCTTCGCTACACCCGCCTCGAGACCTCCCCATTCTTTTAAGACCTCTTCTGCGCGAGACTGCGCAAAAATCAACACCTCACCCGTTTCTTGAACGCGTACTTTCACGTACGTCAACTCTGGATGCACGGCGAGACCCGTATTCGACGGCAACGTCCATGGCGTGGTTGTCCACGCTAAAAAGAAGGTCTTTTCTTCGCCAGCAACAGGAAACTTGATATAGATCGCCGGATCTTCGCGATCAGTATAGGAGTTTCCCATCGCGATCTCGAAGTTGGAAAGCGGCGTCGAGCATCGTGGACAAAACAGTGAAACGCGCGTTCCGTGATACACCAGCTCTTTTTTGTAAAGTTCCGCAAATACCCACCATACAGACTCGATGTACTCGTTGTGCATGGTCATGTAAGGATTCTTGAAATCCACCCATCGACCGATGCGCTCAACATACTTCCCCCAATCTTGTTCGTACAAAAAGACCGACGCGCGACACGCCGCATTAAATCGATCGATCCCATGCTCTTCGATGTCTTTTTTCGATGAGAGCTTGAGATCTTTTTCGATCAGGTTTTCGATCGGCAATCCGTGACAATCCCATCCCCAACGACGTGGTACATGATACCCCTTCATTGTCCAGTAGCGAGGCACGGCATCCTTCAAAATCGACTGCAACAAGTGGCCATAGTGCGGCATACCCGTCGCAAACGGAGGACCATCATAAAACGTGTACGTTTTTCGCGTTGGACGCTCTTGCAACGAACGCTCAAAAATCTCCCCCTCCTTCCACAAAGCGAGCATCTCTTGCTCGATAGCAGGAAACGGCGATAACGCTCGTTTTTCGCTCTGTTCAGCAGAAAGAGGCGCGTCTTTGGATGGCTTTTGAGACATATGCCCTCTATCTTGGGACGAAACAGTCCCCCCGTCAAGAATAAGACGTGGGACTTTGGCGATCTACCGGCGTGTCGCTTGCTCCAGCTCTTCGCCGTCGTCGCTCGCGAGCGACGCGGCCTCGCATCTCATCCAAAGCTCCACGTCCCGCGGACGGGAACCAAACCGTATTCACCCACTCTGCATTCATGATACACTTTATCCATCTCCGTATGTCTACGTACCTTCTCGGCGCTGATCACGCAGGATTCGCCCTTAAAGAGCGTTTACGCCTCTTTTTAGCGAAGCAACGCCTCCGTGTCGAAGATCTCTCGCCCGACGCTCAAGATGGAGACGACTATCCAGACATCGCTCAAAGACTCGCTAAACACGTCGCCAAGCACCCCGACGCTCAAGGAATTTTGGTCTGCGGATCCGGTTTTGGTATGGAAATTGCCGCCAACCGCTTTCGAGGTGTGCGCGCCGTAGTAGCTCGCACCGCCGAAGAAGCCCACCTTGCACGCGAGCATAATCACGCGAATATCTTGGTCTTGGGCGAACGCTTTACGTCACCCACCCAAGCCGAACATATTCTGACCGCATGGATGGAAGCGTCCCCCTCCCTTGCTCAACGCCATGTACGACGTATCCACAAGCTCGACGCCATATGATGCACGTTCCTGACATTATTCCCGCCATTCTTGCCGCGACCAAGCAAGAGGCATTAGACCGTTGGCACAGCGCGATCGAAGTTCCATGGATACAGATTGACTGCCTTGATGGACGCTTTTTGCCTAATACGAGCTTCTACCAAGCGAGCGAATGGCCTACGCAAGGACCTTGTATTGAGTTACACCTCATGTGTGAACATCCTCTTGAGGTGATGCAACAATGGGAGCGACACCCACTCCTCAAGCGCGTGATCTGGCACCAAGAAGCTCCCGTTCCTCACGAGCAGTTACTCGAATGGTGTCGCAAACGCGGCCTCGCGTGTGGCATCGCCCTCAATCCAGAAACGGCGCTATCAACCGTCTTCTCTCTCACCCCCAAGCTTGATACGCTTCTCTTACTAGGGGTTCATCCAGGATGGAGCGGCCAACCCTTCGTTCCCACCACCTTCGAAAAACTCCGTCTCGCGCGCGAACTCTCCCCCGATCTCGAGATCGGCGTGGATGGAGGCGTGAATGAAGAGCGCATTCCTCGCCTTGCCGAACTCGGCGCGGACCACCTGTACACCGCTTCCGCTCTTTTTTCTGATACGACACGCACCCCTGTTCATGCGTGGCAACACCTTACCCATCTTGCTCATACCGCTCTATGACCACTCTCCCAAAAGTCCTCACCGTGTTGAGCCTTGCCATCGCGCTGGCGTTACCCTCCCTCGCTCACGCCCTCATCCCTATTCGCGAAACCATGTACCCCTTGGTACGAACAGACTCCTCGCCAGAGGTGTACTACCTCCTCGACCAAGAGCGTCGGCTTGTGTTTCCCAATGAGCACGTGTACCGCAGTTGGTATGGAGCGGATTTTTCTTCCGTTGAAGTCCTCTCCCTGCCCGCCATTGCACGCTATCGCTTAACGGGGCTAGTCGCGTTTAAGCCGGGTACCCTGGTGAAGATCACCACCGATCCAAAAGTGTACCGTGTAGAGGCGGGTGCCACCCTGCGCCACGTTACCACGGAAGAACTGGCGCGTAGCTTGTACGGAGCGGACTGGGCACGCCAGGTGCATGATATTGCGGACATCTTTTTTACGAGCTATCAGATAGGCACCCCCATCACCGAGGCCGAACCACCCGTGATGGCAGAAAGTATTCGTGATAACCAACGATCGGCCACACCTCCGACAACCGATCCTGGTACGCCAACACCTCCTCCTGTGGAACCACCGGCTCCGGCACAACCCGGAAGTCTCTCGCTGCGCGTGAGCGACGAGCTTGGCGTTCGACCAGGAACCTCCATTCTCGTAAGTTTGTTCGGAGAATATCAAACGCCGCAGAGCCTTCGTCTTTTGGTGAACGGCGTTCCTGTCGCGTCTTGCGAGCAACGTCCCGTGTGTACGTATGAATTGCAACACCCAACCCAATCCCTCATCACCGAGTATCGCCTGCAAGCGACCGCTCGTTTTATGGATGGAACGATCGTCGAGCGAACCCTCACCGTTCCCGTTCGTGACGCGGCAGCGGGTGCTCTTCGCCTTACGAGCTCAAATACCGAAGCGCTCACCAATGGCGTGATAAACATGCGTGCTGAATGGAGCGATCCTCTTATCAACCTGCAACGGATGATGTTTGTCGTGAATGGCGTCGAGCAACATTCATGCTATTCCGTTCAAAGCTGCACCTATGAATATCAACTCACAGGCCCAGTAGGAACCACGTTCAGCGTTGTCGTTCGCGGAGATGATACAGCTGGACAAACGTGGCAGACCGCTACAACCACCCTCGCCGTTGTACAGAACGTTCGACCCGTTCTTACCCTTGGCAGCAGCCCTCTCACTATCCAACAAGGCGAGCGCATCAGCCTTAGCGCTCAAGCCTCCGATGAAAACGGCGTAGCCCGCGTCCAAATTCTTGAAGGCGAAACCGTCGTCGCTTCTTGTGAAACGACGCAGTGCTCGTATCTCAGCGATCCTACCACCCAAATCGGTACACGCTCGTTTCGTGCTCGTGCTATTGACATTCTTGGGGTCACCCGCGAGGAGGCATACGCCCCTATTCTCATTCTTCCTCAAACGCGCTAACGTTCATCTACTATGAAATCCCTCTTCTCGGTGTTGGCGCTTGGAGCTCTTCTCCTCGCCCCTCTTTCGGGCATCGCGGCAGAACGCTCCGTGTTTAATACGGGCGATCTCATCAAGTCTCCGACCAATTCCGCCGTCTACTATTTTGCCTCAAACGGCAAACGCTACGTCTTCCCGAATGATAAAACCTACTTTACCTGGTACAACGATTTTTCTCAGGTAAAAGTCATTCCCGCAAAAGCGCTTTCCGCGATTCCTATCGGTGGCAACGTGACGTACCGCCCAGGACGTAAGATGATTAAAATCACCACGGACCCTCGTGTGTATGCCGTTGATCAAGGAGGCGTTCTTCGTCACGTCATGACAGAATCTATCGCTCAAAGCCTGTACTCGCTCAGCTGGAAGCAGCAAATCGACGACGTTCCAGACCAGCTCTTTACCAACTACCGTCTTGGAACACCTATTGAGTCGACACGCGAATTCAGCCCACAAAACGTGATGACGCAAACCACCACCATCGCGATGGATAAGCAACTCACCCCTGAGATTGCGAACATCTCCATCGGCGATACGGAGACGGGCTTTGTTCCTACCACGATCACCATCAAGCGCGGCACAACCGTGACTTGGACCAACCGTGACATCTATAACCACTCGGTCAAAGGCGCAGGCTGGCAGTCCGGCACTCTCGCTCCAAACGGCACCTACGCTCGAACATTCTCTACAACAGGATCGTTCGACTATACGGATACGTTTAATAGCGGAGCGAATGCCACCATCAACGTCGTCCCATAAGTCAGCCTTCCATATTGGCGCATAGCTTTGTCACGTCCTTGCGTTTTTTACTCACCGTACAGGAAGTACGCCTCGCAAAAAGCCTCGGTCGCTCCTCGCTCTGCATCCAATCTGAAAAGCTGATACGCATTCTCGCCAGACAAACGGGTAACACCGGAGACGAATCCCTTGAACGCGCATCGCTGAGCACAAAGCACGACGCCCTAAAACACCCCTTATTCGGGGGTGTTTTTGTCTGCCCGACTCTCCCCAACTATGCTACACTACCTCTATGCGCTCCTTATCGATTCAAGAACTCGAACTCATGGCGAACACGATTCGCCAAGATATTATTAAAGCCCTCGTGAAGGCAAAAAGCGGGCACTCCGCAGGGCCTCTTGGCATGGCGGATATCTTTACCGCGCTCTATTTTCACGTCCTCCATGTAGATCCTGCGCGTCCGTCCATGGAAGATCGAGATCGCCTCGTTCTCTCGAATGCGCACATCTGTCCCGTGTTATACGCCACCCTCGCACGACGTGGCTTTTGCTCCGTTGAAGCCTTTCATTCGAGCCTGCGAGCGTTTGGCTCACCCTTTCAAGGCCACTCCAATAGTCACTTTGGCATTGGTATCGAAACCTGTGGCGGACCATTAGCACAGGGCATCTCGCAGGCCGTCGGCATGGCGTTTGCCGCAAAGATGGACCGCGCACGTTGGCGAACGTACTGCTTAATGGGTGACGGCGAACTCAATGAAGGCCAGTGCTGGGAAGCCTTTCTTCATGCAGGAAAAGCTCGCCTCAATAATCTCACCGTCATTATCGACCGCAATAATATTCAAATTGATGGCTATACCGAAGACGTGATGCCGCTTGAACCTCTTGCGGACAAGCTCAAAGCCTTTGGCTTTCATGTCCTCGAGGTGGACGGTCATAACATGCGGCGCATCATGGATGTATTAGAGCAAGCCCAAGCGATTTACGAAAAACCCACCGCCATTATCGCGCATACTATTCCCGGAAAAGGCGTGAGCTTTATGGAAGCCGACTTTCGCTGGCACGGAAAACCACCCGATCCCGCCGAAGCGCGACGCGCCCTGCACGAACTCCGCACCCTGGCAGGAGCCATTCATTCAGAGCACGAATAATCTATGCCCACCCTTCTTCATCCAGACCTTTTTACTGAACGACAGCAATCGGTGGCGACACGCAATGGATATGGCGACGCGCTTCTTGAGCTTGGTGCAGCGGACGAACGGATCGTCGTTCTCACGGCCGACCTCGCCGAATCAACTCGCGTTCATGGTTTTCGCGAACAGTTTCCTGAACGTTTTATTGAGTGTGGCGTCTCCGAACAGCACATGGTGGGCATGGCCGCAGGACTCGCTCTCTCGGGAAAAATCCCTTTTTTGAGTTCCTACGCGGTATTCATGCCCGGACGAAGTTGGGATCAGGTACGCGTCTCCGTATGCTACACCCAAGCGAACGTGAAGCTCGTGGGAGCTCATGCAGGCCTCTCTGTTGGTCCAGATGGCGCCACACATCAAGCTCTCGAAGATATCGCCATCACACGCGTCCTTCCCAACCTCACCGTCATTGTCCCGTGTGATTATCACGAGGCAAAAGCGGCGACCGTGGCCATGGCGGGCATTGACGGGCCCATGTACCTACGCCTCACACGCGAGCCAACACCCGTGATTCTCGCCGAAGACACGCCTTTTACCATTGGAAAACACCGCGTTCTGCGCCCAGGCGCAGATGTCACGCTTGTCGCCTGCGGGCCACTGGTCTACGAAGCGCTCGAAGCTGCCGAACTTCTGGAAAAAAAGGGACTTTCTGCGGAAGTTATCAACGCCTCGACCATCAAGCCATTTGATGAAAAAACACTCCTCGCTTCCGTCAAAAAAACGGGGTGCGTTGTCACGGTCGAAGAACATCAGGTTCATGGCGGTCTATTCGGAGCGGTTAGCGAGATCCTAGCGCAGCATCTCCCCACCCCCATCGAAGCCATCGCTATGCCGGATAGTTTTGGTGAGTCTGGTGAACCAAAAGAGCTCTTGCACGCCTACGGCCTGACCACCGCAGACATCGTCAAAGCGGCCAAGCGCGCGGTCTCGCGAAAACATTGACGTTTGTACTTGTTTTAGGTATAGTGACGTATGCGTTTCTCAATAGTTGAGAAGCGTACAAGAAAGAAAGAGCTGTAAACGTGACTCACGAAAACGTTAACGACTACTGCGACTTCACGCCGAGCGAACCACTCAATACCCTGGTGCGTCAACAATGCCTGACGGACGCACAACTTCTCATTCATAAGCTCTTAACGAGTATGGGTGAGTATACTTCTTGGTACCCAAGCACTGGGGAAAGTCTAACTCGGGTTTTCGCCATGATCCAAAGCATGGTGGACGGAAAAGCTATCCGCAAGATACAGACAACGCGATGCGCTCTTCCGAAGGCAGTGGTGCATCGAGCTCTTTCGAATGCGTCAGCGACCAGAATGATCGCTCGGTCTGCAGAACTCGGAACCGTTGCCATAGTAGTCCAGCAACGGTCTTCACTCGTAAGTCCTAAAATTTCCACCTCCTCAATAACGGACTGGGAAGCAACAGTCACATTTCTACCACCAGCTCGCTAGTCGCCCTACACCCACACCTCGTCAACCTGACGAGGCTTTATTCTTTCTCAAGGGGTTTTTACAAACACAAAACACGATATATTGGATGTCTTCTCAAACGTACAACACCCAGAATGAGATGAGATGTGTCTCGCTGGAGCGGAAAAGAACCGGAAGTGCACAAACACAAAACCCTTTCTATCGGATGAGATGCGACGCGCCGCAGCAATACAAAAAACCCTTTATCTAAATGAATCACGATGAGTTGGAGCGGGAAAGACATAACACAAAACACGATATATTGGATGCAGGACGAGGAACGACCGAGGCTTTTTGCGAGGCGTACTAACCGTACGTTGCGCAAAAAACGCAAGGGCGTGACAAAGTCATGCGCCAATCTATCGTGTTTTCATGATGGAGCCGTTAACCGGGATTGAACCGGTGACCTCTTCCTTACCATGGAAGTGCTCTACCAGCTGAGCTACAACGGCAACGAGTGAGGAACTTCCGCGCTTGGCGACCTACTCGCGTTTCGCTTCAAAACGTCCTCATCGCACCTATCAGTGCGCTTCCGGCGTTTCTTGCTCCAACGCTTCGTATCTCATCCAAGCTCGAAAGTCCCATGAGCCCCACCTTGAAGAAAGGGCGCTCGCGTTCAGCGATAACTTCACAGGCGCTAGCCTATCAAAAAAGACGGCTCAACGTCAATAAAACCAAAGGACTTGCCAGACGCGAAACTATTTCGTAGGATAATGACACTCAGAAACCCACGGGTGGGTACTGAAGCGGTCAAACAGGACAGACTGTAAATCTGTTGGCTCCGGCCTTCGAAGGTTCGAATCCTTCCCCACCCACCATCAAAAAACACCCGTTACGGGGTGTTTTTTGATGGTGGCTCCTATTTTACCAATTTACTAAGCTTGAACTTATTTACAAAACAATGAGGGAAGCGGGGCCGGCAAAGATTGCGCCCTCGCACCGACCTCCACCCCCACCGCTCCGCGCGACCGACGAAAACCATTTTTTGCCTTTCATGTTTTTTAGTAGAGGGCTCTGGGGAGAAGCCGAACAAAACATTGAAGGAAAATGGTTTTGTTTTTTCTCCATTCCTTCGTGATCTGCGTCGCTACGCCTGTGGCAGAAAGATTTTTTTCATTGCATCGTACGACGTTTTCGAGCATGGGAGACTGTAATCATGGGGAGTGATTTGGATTGAAAAACCTGCAAGACTTCGTAACCTCATAATCCATAGAATAGTTTTATACAAGAATCTAGATCTTGAATTAGAGGCATATTTAAAGCATTTTCTGGAGAAATCCATCTAAAATCTTTATGTTCATTATGATTAATAGCAACCTTCTGTTTTTGATCTAATTTTGTATGATACATATGATAAACAAAATCATAATCAGGATATTTCACAAAAACGTTTCCGAAATAGGAAAGCTGCTGAGAAGGCAACATAAAACCCGTTTCTTCTTGAATTTCTCTAACCATGGCTTCTAAAATACTTTCTCCAGCATCAATTTTTCCCGCTGGGACCCCCCAAGTATCGCCCTCGGGTTTATGATCTTGTCTATGCAGCAACAGGATTTCTCCATTATATTCCAGAAAACAACTAATAACCTCAAATTTTGGATGAAAGTTTTGCGGTCTTTCTTTGTAAATCATATTTTATAAAAGAGCTCTGAATTATATAGGGTTAATGAGTGGGGTTGGCTCGTAACTGAACATGGTGTTGGGAATGCGACAAGTTGCGACCATTGGGAGCAATTTAAATGAAGAAACCCGCAAGACTTCGTAACCTCATATCCCTTGTTATGTTCCCCGAAGGGCAAAAATTTAGCACACTATTCCGAAGGAGCATTTTTGAGTTCAAGCTGTAACATTACAAATGATCTTTCATCGATTTAGCTACCTCAAATAGACACTTATCGAGACAGCATAAGAACAAGTTACGGGGTGTTTTTACGTCGCTTTTTTGACACCGACGCGGCGCTTCTTTACTTCCGTTATTACACCGAAAGACGAACTCCTTTTTTATAAGAAGCGGTCGTCGGCGTATCTGGATGCTTCTTATCTGGAAAATACTCCGTCTGAATGACTACCTGCCCATCTGACGTGGGTGTAAAATGCCACTGCTTAACATGCGTAGGAATGGTGGGAGCCGTAAGACTTGCATCATATACACGAGACATCACCTCACCTATACCCCCCGATTTTCCCGTAGAACAAGCAATGAGAACAATTGGAGCATCCGGACGAAAGAAGGTCTTTAAACGCTTCATACCGGGACCAGACATGTCTTCTGGTGTTAATAAATCCAGATCGATTGAAGGTCTACGGACTGAAGGACGATCAATGGGTGGCCATGGCGGAGGCGGTGGTGGGACATCGGGACCACCCATACGAATAGACTGCTCCGCGCCATGGCCAGCTACGATCACAAAGGATATCTGACGACCCCCTTCAGGGACCTGATAACGCTGTTTTAATTCGATCAATTTTCTCGGTATATCAATCTTTGTTGTACATTCAACAACTCGCATCAACACCTTCTTATTCATCTGAGTCGTCGCTTCATCCGTCAACCTAGCCAAATGACCATTGCTAAATGCCCCATTCCAATCATCACTAGGTGAGAAGAGTACGCCGTAAGGAGTTGTATGATCGTCACGTTGGCGATATTGTTCTAGCCAAAAAGATAGCGAGTGACGAGCGAAGTTTTTAATACCAAACTCCTTATTAAGGACCGTGGCCGCCTTCGGAGCCTTTCGCTCCATTTCTACGATCAGTCCCAAGTTCCTCGCGATATATCCATACCGTCGTTCCGACTCCTCAGAAATACACCAAGCATCCATACACTCTTTTCCAGGTAAGCCATTCTGCCGCAGAAGATCTTCCGTTCGCTTTCGCGCGAGTGAAAGAAGGCCTTCTGAGTAGTAAGGCGGGGGCGGATTATCCGAGGTCTGTATCTGCAAATGCACCGGCGAGATAAGATCGTACCACTGTTTCATTACTTCTAGATCTTTGACCGTGCGTAATTGCTCCTTAAATAGAGGGGCGAGAAGTCCACAGCATTCCGAAAAAAGCTCGTCATTCAATCCCTCCTTCTGAGAAGATGCATATCCCTCATTCAGCTTATGAGCGAACTGAAAGAGCCCTTGTTCATACCATCTATCATCTATTCCGTCTATTACCTCTGGGTATTTAGCAACCAACACAAAGAGATCCCTACATTGTCGAAGATCCATCGGATTAGTTTGAAGTACAACATCGGAAATAGCCCTTAGAATCTCACGAGCAACCCTTCGTCGGCTATATGGGTCATACCGTCTTTGATCGAATGGCGTATGTATGTACTCCTCAAAATATATTCCAAGCGTCTGTATTGCCGCGTCAAAGATGGGCGCCATCATCTGTTTTTCGACCACTTTCAGAATATCGCCTCGATCCGCTGTCAAGGCATCGGGAATCCGAGAAAAGGCACGCTCATGAGAGCTGAGTAGACTCCTGGCTAAAGGTATAGGATGGACAGTCCCCTTGATTCTGTCCAACACCGCTTCATTGTCAAGATCAAGGCTCGCCTTATCCGTTTCACGCCCCACCGTAAGCGCACGATCTACTAAACGAGAAACATATTCCCCTTTTTGCTTGGCGAATACCTGAATATCTTCCGCCGATGTATCTGGACTAAAGCCGACTAGCTCTTCGTTAAGACCGCCAAAGAGCTTGGCCGTCACCTCATCATACCCTTTAAAAAACGCATCAAGCTCTTCTCGGTTTGTCACGGCGTTACTTGTCCGCTCGTGTTCTTGACTCCCCTGCTTGGGCATGGCTTCAGTCCTAGGTCGATACTCCATAGACACTTATCGAGACAGTATAAGAACAAGTTACGGGGTGTTTTTATGTCGCTTTTTTGACACCGACGCGGCGCTTCTTTGGCGGCTCTGCAGCAGCTTTTGGAGCCGCCCCCGTTTCAAGAGCCTGATGCTCTCGCTCAAGAGCCTCAACCTTCTCTCGCCAATATTGATACTTTTGCCGATCTTCCGAAAGCAAACGAAAGCGCTGGTACCGAGCACGAGCCTCTTCACGCTCACCAAGCTTAATCGCAACCTCGAGGGCGAGCTCGGCAAACTTGGCGCTATTCTGCTCAAGCTCTACCGCTCGATGGATGCTTGGCCACGCCTTTAATGGCTCATCTTGTGCGAGATAGAACTGCGCCAACTCCGCATGACGCGCCGCCTGCTTAGGACTTGCCTCTACGGCTTGCAAACGATAGATCTCTGCCTCGTGAGAACGACCGAGCGCTTCTTCGATGTCCGCAAGCGCGGCGTAGGTCATGTCATCCGCCTTTTTCATCTTGAGAATAAACTGAAACGTTTCTTGAGCCTGCGGATACAGTTTTTGTTTGACGTAAATCGCGCCGAGGCCTTTATACGCCTCTACATGATGCGGATCCAAGGTGAGCACTTCAAGATACCGCTTTTCTGCTTCGGACCATTTTTGATCGCGATAAAACGCGCGCGCCTCTGTTACCAACCCCTTCACGCGCTCTTGTGTTGTTGGTGCGAGCGACGCAAAAACCCCCGCGCCACTCATCTCTTCGGAACTCGAAAGTAGACGGGCAGACAAACTATCGTACAGGGTATCAAACGCTCGTCCAATGGAACGACCAAGCCGCTTCCAAGGATGCGACTTTTCGTTTCGCATACGGTCAAAGCGTTTACGAATCATCTCTTCGCGTTTTTGACGATGACGCTCTTCCTTAATCGTCATAGGATCAAGCAACCGAAGATCCGTCCAACGTCGTACGAGGAGAACGGCTGCCCAGCCCAAACACCCCAGAGCAAGAAGGAGAAAGAGAAAAGGGAGCATGCGAGAAAAGGGAACCTCGCCCGTTGCTTACGCCGTCGAAGCCGCTCGGCACAACATGCCAAACAAGCGCGGGTCCAGCGAGGCGCTTCCGACTAACGCTCCATCGATTCCGGTAGTGGAGAGATAATCGGCAACATTGCGAGGATCAACAGATCCACCATACACGATCTGCACACGATTTGCCACCTCTTCACCAAGCTTCTTTTTGAGCGATTCGCGAATAGCCTCGTGCATCTCTTTGGCTTCAAGCGGAGGACAAGCTTTCCCAGAGCCAATCGCCCAGACCGGTTCGTACGCGATCACGATCGCTGGCGCCGATGTATCCCACTCCCCTGCTGCAATCACTGACTGCACCTGCGCACGCACAGCCTTTAGCGCTTCTGCCTTGCCTTTTTTCTTTTGCGCTTCGGTTTCACCCACGCACACGATTGGCTGAATGCCCGCTTTTTGCAACGCAGCGATTTTTTTCGCCACCATCGCATCCGTCTCTTCAAGCTCGCGACGACGCTCACTATGCCCAACAATACACATACTCACCCCCAATTCGAGGAGCATCGATGGAGCGATTTCACCCGTCATTGCTCCCTCATTCATCCATGATACATTTTGGGCCGCTAAAAAAGGCACAGACGCCCGTCCAAGCGAGGCTTTTGCCGCAGGGAGAGAGATGTGCGGAACCGCTACCGCGATATCCACATCCTTTGGAAGACGCTCGCGTCGAAACGCACGGATCCACGCCCCGGCTTTCACCGGACCGTACATCATTTTCCAGTTAGCAATGAGAAGTTTACGCATAGAAAAATCCCCTCATTCCTACCTTATTTTGAACATTTTGGCAATACAATCAAAAACGAGGGGATAAACCCTCGCCTTCTTAGCGCTTTTTTGCTTAGGATCGAAAAATCCCCTCAAATTCCTCCGCCGAACCAAACGGCCCCACCACGGATACGGCGTACGACGACCGGGTAAAGATTTCCCGTGCCACCTCGCGAATCTGAGCCGAAGTTACGCGCTCAATACGCTTCATACGCTCCGTGGGCGACGTCCAAGCCTCGCGAAAACAGAGCTGCGAGCCGTACCAATCTGCTTGCGTGAGCGGATCTTCAAAATCCAACATGAACTTCCCCCGCAAAAAGTCTTTGGCGCGCTGAAGCTCGTCTTTGCTCACCAGTGTTTTTTGCAACCCTTCAAGCTGCTCCCAAATAACTTCCGTCGCCTGTTTAAGAGACTTCTTTTCGAGCCCTGCCATAATCTGAAACGCGCTAATATCTTGATACGTTGAGCGCCCTGCACGGATACTGTAGCAGAGGCCTCGTTTTTCACGGACTTCCGTAAATAAACGCGACGACATCGTGCCTCCCAAGATACACGCCAACAACCGCAACGCGTCTTGCCGAGGATCGAACATGGGGTAGGTCAAAAACGCCATGCCGAGCTGTACCTGCTCGATATTCTTAGGTTGAAACGACAAACGTACGCCCTCCATGCTCTCGCGAACAAACGGTACGGGCACAACGCCTTGAGCGTGCGTTTTCGTCTTTGTTCCCGTTTTCGTCTTCGGCAATTTCCACGCACCGAACGTCGCTTCGAGTGTCTTCCATGCGCCGGCAGGAATCTTCCCCGCAAGGGCAATCACCAACGTATCCGCGCGATAATGCGCCTCTTTATACGCTACCAACGCTTCTCGCGACAACGCACGAATCGAGTCACGTGTTCCGGCGATATTCCATCCAAGCGGATGTTTGCCGAACGCCATCTCGTCGAGTAAGTCCGCCATTTGACTCTGCGGGTTGTCCTCGTACATGTTGATCTCTTCGATGATCACACCTCGTTCACGCTCAAATTCCGCTGACTTCATGGTGG
>JAGOUA010000036.1 GCA_018061485.1 Patescibacteria group bacterium | reverse complement strand
GCGCGAGGAGCTTATAATCTTGAAAGATCATCCCCATCTGACGACGGAGTAATGGGATATCACGAGACGCGATGCGACTAATGTCCCAATCACCAATCACCACCTTCCCACGCGATGGCGCCTCTTCCGCAGTGAGAAGTTTCAGCAAGGTGCTTTTACCGGCGCCGCTTTGACCAATGATCGACACAAACTCCCCCGGCTCAATACAGCACGAAACATCCTCGAGCGCGAACGCGCCCTTGGCATAAGCCTTTGTAACATGCTCAAGGCGAATCATTGACATAAGAAAAGAACTCCTTCGCAGTATACCACACCTCTGTTCATCATGTGGTGCACATCCTTCTAGCGCAGAAAACCGAGCACCATCTCGCCAAAGAGTGCAGCGAATACCGCTCCAGCGGCTAAGAACGGCACAAAGGCGACACGCTTACCTTTTATAGATCGCGTACGCCAAAAGACAAAACAGAGATACGGAATGGTGGCCATATACGCTCCATACACCATCACTCCGGCGAGCGGCCATCCAAGCGACGCGCCAAGCATCAGCGCCACCCACGGATCCCCCGAACCCAACCATTTTCCCCGCGAGAGAAACGATTGCGCTGCAAAAAAAGCAAAAGGAACGCCCATGCCCAAGGCTACCGTTCCAAGCGACGCAGAAAACAACAGAAGCTGCCCCATGACCGCCAGCAGAGTCGCCCCCCACACCAACTCCAAGGGAACCATCTTCCAACGAATGTCCACCACCGCTAAAAAAAGGACCCACGCGCTCCAAAGCACGCCCCACGCAAGCCGCGTAAGAGACGCTCCTTGGGTACTATATTCCCACCACAGCACGGCCCACGTTGCGCCGACAAGCGTACCAGAAAGAATCGCCGCGTGCGAAAAGAGATGCGCGGGAAAAGTCCGTTGAAGCCATGTATCGCACGATTGGCACACTTGACCAGCTCGGACGGAGAAGGCACCGCCGTCGGAAAATCCACTCCGCGCCCGAAGCGCATCCGCCCAAGCCGGAAACAACCGACCGAGGCCAAACCCCAACACTATCCAGAGACCTCCGGCCAAAACCATCATACCCACCTAACGAAGATCCGCTGAGGTATCAAAGCCACTTCCATGCACGTAGTACACGTTCGCTGGCCCCAAAAACGTTTCACGCTCTGTTTCGAAGCGAATGGCATAGCCATTTGGCCCTCCAACATAGTAATAGCGTTCTCCAGAGCTTGGCCCCTGTGGAACTCGCTCCAAAATCGATGGCTGACCCGTGCCTTGCGCCGTCACAAAACCATCCAACGTAAGAGATTCAGACACGGCCGCCTCACCCAAGGATACACCCTGTGCAATAGGGTAACTCGCTTTTTCTTGCCAATAGAGATGCAAGCTCGCACGCAATACCTGCATATCTGAAAGACGTACTGCATCCCGCATACGCGCACGCGCTCCTTGAATAGAGAGAGCGCCGAATGTCATCACCAAGCCAAAAAAGGCGAGCACAATGAGCGCTTCGAGAGTAGTGAACGCCGCTTTCCAGTGAATACGCATAGGTTAGGGAAAAAATCGTTCTAAGTAGCACACCATTTCTTCGGGATGGTGATGCGTTTTAATAAGGTACCCACGCGCGCCCGAGCGCAAACAAAACGCAATGTCTTCTTTTGTTCCGAGGCTTGAGCACATCACAACGGGAATGCCTTGCGTGTACTCATGCTCTTGCAACTGGCGCAACGTCTCAAACCCATCTTGAATCGGCATGCGTATATCAAGCACTACGAGGTCCGGACGATCCCCATGCGCCCGACGAAACCCCTCTTCACCATGACTCGCCTCTGTTACCATGTACCCCTTGCGCTCAAGAACACGTCGAAGCGCCCGACGAAAGAGCGGGTCATCATCAATGTGTAAAATATGCAAACGTTCTTCCATACGCAAAGAGCTTAGGCATGAATAGTATACATCTCCCACGTACTACCTGCCGGCTGCGGACGTCTACGGAGCACCGTAACAGGCACCCCAGCCGACGCGAGCAGACGCGCTCGCGCGAGCATCGTCCCACGTGCATCCACCCAAAACAAGGACTTGCCTTGTAAAGCGGCGTGCCACGCCCATTCTTCTTGTTCGGCAGATTGTGGCGCGATCCGGTGTAACCCCTCTTCAAAGAACTGCTCTTCTTGCGTGACTTCCGGCAGAACTTCTAGTCGATGCGTAAGCCACATATCCGGCTCCAACGCCACTACCACTCCTCTTGGTCGATCAAAGAGCGTTTTCCAGAGAACGCTCTTCGTAAGAGGGTGCGCCGCTTTTCGAGCGCTTGCCTCCATCCAATCGCTTTCGATTCCCGCCCGTCGACGAGCATCCCAAAAGAGCGAACCAAATCCATATTCAAACCAGAGCTGCATAGCAGGAACCTCTTCTTTTTGCACCAGTCCTTCGCGATGCAAGCGCTCTTCCGAGCCCAAAAGGACCACTCCATGACCGCGCTGAACACCAAAACGAATCTCTGTTACACCACGAGATTCGAGCTCCTCAAACCACCCAGCAACGCACATATCAACCGGATCTTTTACCCGAGTAAAGCGCTGAATATCCGAAAGAAAGGTCCAATATTCGCCCTCCTGCTCACCAAAGCGCGCGTGCTCACGAGACATCCACGCATCAGCACGATAGAGCAGCACCCTCCCAGACTCATCACGTACTCGCAAGGCCGCGTCATCAAGACGCTCTTCAAGAACCAACGCCTCATGATCTACACGAACCAGAGCGCGGCCATACGCTTCCTCAATACACGCACTATAGCGCGAAGGGGTAAGCAGCCCCGTCCCAATCAATACCTGCTCGGGATGCAATCCTTGCTCTAAGAGAAACACGCTTTTCTCGCGCGCGTCGGACGTCAACCATCCGCGGGTATACGCCGCTTCGAGAAGACGCTTAACCGGAGCGAGAGAGGTAAGCATAGGCTAGGCAACTGGGTCATGCATCGCGCAACCGATCACCACAGAAAAACGGGGGCCAAGCTCATGCAACACGGGACGAAGTTCGGGCGGATACACCACCCGCGCCCACGGATTGCCTAAATAGGTATTCACTCCTAACTGCTCCGTAAAAAAGTCGGTCAACTGCGGGAGAAGCGAAGATCCACCCGTGATAATCACCTTATCGATCTTTTTTGCCTCGTTTCCGTTGGATTGCGATTCATACAAAGACGTCGCGTAACGAATCTCCTCGAGAATCGGCTTGACGAGCACCTGCAGTACAGGGGTGATATTTTGATCGGCGGTGAGCTTTTGAAGGCCTCCGATATCGCGCTTAATCGTTTCCGCTTGCTCGAGTGGCACGCCCAAGGTCTTTGCCACGGTCTGCGTCATCGCCGCACCGCCGCTTGCGATAGACCTCGTCACAAAGGGAATCCCTTGTTCAACGATCAGAATATTCGTACGCAACATACCAATATCCACGATCATCACCGTGGCGCGGTCTTTACCAATTAATGAACGAATGCTCGCGAACGCCTCCGTTTCAAGAAACTTCAGCTCTAACCCCGCGTGTTTACAGACTTCCGCGTATTTATTCACGAGCGTTTTTGGTGCAGCCGTCATCAGCACGCGCGTAGCGGCTTTTTCTTGTTCACTTTTCGCCGTTTTATCAATCACCACCGTATCGAGCGCTACGTCTTCGAGCGGTAATGGGATGAGCTTTTTTGCCTGCGTTTGTACCGCTTCTTTTACGGCTTTTTCGTCTGTCGTAGGAACGTGCAAAATAGACGAAAACGTCCCAGAAATAGGCAGCGATGCTACCGCCTGTTTGGATGTGACCTTTGCCTTTTCCAACATACGCTTTAAGAGCGCGCCTGTATTTGCCGTATCGCGCAAAAGCGACTGTTCAAGACTTTCTGCCGGAAGATTCACGTACGCATACGTCACCAACCGCAACCGTTGTTTTTCGGTTTTCAGCTCTACTATCTTGATTCCTCCATACCCAATATCAATACCTACAAAGCCCGCCGGTGCAGAAGAAGAAAAAAGACCCATAGTCTCGGTCATGATAGCACATCAACCAAAAGGCGAGAACGTTCTCTGTTCTCGCCGAAAGATCCACCCCCTTCTTAGAACACCCGCTTCATAGATCCGGCCGTTCCTGCGTCCATCGCTTCGTTTGCAAGCGCATCAGCGGCCGTATTAGCCTCGCGGTATACATGCGTAAACACGACTTTCTCGAACGATGCAATGCACTCCTGCAGTTCGCGAAAGCGCTTTTGGAGCTCTGGGTTTTTTACGCGATACTCCCCCTTTGCTTGCTTCACGAGTAGCTCGCTATCTGCGCACACTTCTACTCGTTTTGCCCCTAGCTCTATACAGCGCTTTAATCCCAAGATCACCGCCTGATATTCCGCTTGGTTATTCGTCGTCATGCCAAGATAGCGACTGTGCTCTTCGAGGACTTTTCCGGTGGTTGCATCCTCAATCACCACTCCAATTCCCGATGGTCCCGGATTTCCACGGGATCCGCCGTCCGTCCGAATGCGTAGCGAGCCAAGAGATGCAGACATAGTGATTGTAGTATGCAGAAGTTGTCTGGATTCGTGAAGCGTCTACTCTCCAGCGAGACAAAGATCCATGATACGCCCCTCGAGCGAGCGCGTTCCGTTCCATTCATTCACCGCTAGCTGAATCGCCAGATCCACACGATCTCCCTGCTTGGGTTGATACGCGCTTGGCGGATAGCTAAATCCCATACATTTGAGCGTCTTTGTCCCCTGATCGAGCACGTCCACGCGTAGATGCTTACCTTCTCCCAACGTGCTCACTTTTGCGACAAAGGCTCCACGAATCGCAAACGTTGGACGAGGATTTTCCATGCCGAATGGCTCGCACTTCTCAAGATCTTCCCATAAGTCCCAAGAAAGCGCGCCCAACCCAATCTCCGCATCAATCATGAGCTCTGGCTCGAGACGCTTTCCTTCAAGATGTGTTTTTGCCCAGCTGATCAACCGTTCGCGAAACAGCGGAAGCGCTTCTTGATTCTCGAGCGAAAAGCCACACGCCTGCACATGCCCTCCAGCGCGCGTCAAAATACCCTCGCCAGCCCCACGAACCGCCTGCGTAATATCAAAGATCGCCGGAGAACGACCGGATCCAATCCACCGATCCCCGTGCTTGCCAATCGCTACTACGGGGCGTCCGGAACGCTCCATCAGCCTACCCGCTACCAATCCCACCAAGGACGGCGACCACGCCTCGTGCCACACCACCTGCAACGGCCACTCCTGCATCGCCTGATCCTGCACCAACTGCTCCGCTTCTGCCATCATCGCCCGCGTTGCTTCTTGGCGCGCGCGGTTGCATCGCTCTAACTCACTCGCTAATACGCGCGCCTCATCAAGCGATTCTGCGAGCAATAAACGCAACGCAAGCTGCGCATGATCCATGCGACCCGCAGCATTCAACCTTGGACCGATGGCAAATCCCACTGATTCTGCGGACAGCGTTCGTTGATCCAGCTTCGCCGCTTCAAAGAGCGCCAAAAATCCAGGACGACGCGTTTTCCGCAAAACATGCAAGCCATAATGCTCAAGAAGGCGGTTTTCCCCCACGAGCCCCACCATATCCGTTACCGTCGCGATCGAAACAAAATCCAACAACCACTTTTCCCAGCCAACAGGGATATCGACCCCGCGCTCACGAGCGCGCGTCAGCAGAGCGCAGGCGAACTTAAACGCCACACCCACAGCCGCCAGCTTCTTGAAGGGATATGTCTCTTGCGGAAGCCCCGGGTGAATCAACCATGCCTCGGGCAACACTTCTCCAAACTGATGATGATCCACTACGATCACATCCATACCAAGCGCACGAGCCGCTCCAATCTCCGCTACACACGCGATACCACAATCTACCGTGACAATCACCTTTGTCCCCCGTTTATGAAGAAGTTGCACCGTCTTTTCGTGCAGGCCATACCCCTCCGCATCACGATGCGGAATATAAAAATCCACACAGGACTGAGCGAGAGAACGCCCCGTCACACGACGCTCTATTTCGCGCAACGTCGTTAGTAGCAGAGCGGAGCCCGTAACACCGTCCGCATCATAATCCCCATGCACCGTGATACGCTCCCCTCCTTCAAGCGCCGCAAAAAGACGCGCCGCGGCCGGATCAAGATGCCGAAACTGAAGCGGATCATGCAAATCGCGCTCCCAATTTGGCGCAAAAAACGCCTGCGCGTCCTGTAGAGTGCGTATACCTCGATTCCACAGCAGCTGTCGCGTAATCGGAGACTTGGTCGCAACCCCTTCCAAAGCTTCTTTTGGAATTGGGTCCGCGTATTTCCATACAGAACGAGACGAGGCCATATGTTCAGAGTCTTTCGCGCGCGCATCTCGCTGGCAAGATGCCACAAACCCCTTGCAAGCCATGCTCGACAAGCGCACACTACCCTCGTTCTCGCCTCATGCGAGACACGCTGGAGGAACGTATGGCACTATCGCCCATGATTCGACCCCCTCTGCATCAAGAACCGACAACCCCTTGGAAAGATCGGGGCGCTCTCAGAGTCATCCTCGCTCACGCCTGTTTTCAATGCTTTGCACCACTGTTAGAAGTGCGCGTCAGGCAGACGATCGGGAGTTTGTACTGCGCGACATTGGTAGGACCTCATGAGTCCGCCTTCGCTGACGTAGGCGTAGCGATCGCAACAGGGATGAATCTACGCCCACCCGTCTCGTACGAAATCCTGCGAGACCTCCCACCCCACCTGATCGTTATCGATAACACGGCCGAATGCCCCACTCAGACACCCCATCTCCGTGATGTACTCAGTTCCCTAGAGACCCTTGGACACAAGGTTATCCCTCTGGCTGATGACCACGCCGTCGTGGTGAGCGCCGTCGCGGACCACCTAGCCAAGCTCCACGAGCGTCTCACGCAACCCCTCTAACAAAACACCCAACAACCTGTCGGGTGCTTTTTATAGCGAGCCGAAAGCCCTGCTTACCAAGCGTACCGCCAAAAATACCGAACGGCGCTCTTGAGATGTTCACGAACCACTCGTTTGCGAAACACATCCAACCAAGAACGGGTTTGTGAGAGCTTACCGTAGACATGCGTCACAGAAATATGTGGAAGACGAACCACGCGCATCCCAAGCCTTTTTGCGCGACGACACAGGTCTTCGTCTTCAAAATACAAGAAAAATCGCTCATCTAAGCCACCGAGTACCTGCGCTGCTTCTCGGCGAAGACAGATCG
>JAGOUA010000035.1 GCA_018061485.1 Patescibacteria group bacterium | reverse complement strand
TCCACCAACCGAAACCTCGGCACTTCTGTACCATCTTCAAGCGTAACAACAGCGCAAAAATCGTCCACAGGACGAATCCACGTCTGCGCTTCGGCATCGTTCGCGCGATAGACGACGCACGGGACAAGGTCCGCCTCACGAAGCGCGAGACAGATCACGGTGTAGCGTGTTCCTCGTTTGTAGTGTTCGTACACCTCGCCAGATACAGGTTGCTTCATACACGTATTAAAAAGGAAGTCGCGTAAAGAGTTTTTTTGTATTCACCAGTGCTTGTGCGAGCAACGCTTCTAAGGGAATACCCCGCACGTGAGCGATGTACGCGGCAGTATCGAGCGTCCAGACGGGCTCGTTGCGCTCGCCTCGATGCGGCACGGGAGCCAAGTACGGCGCGTCCGTCTCAAGAAGAAGCCGCTCAAGCGGCACACGCTCAGCAACGCGCGCAAGATGTGCCTCCTCGGGTACGCCTTTTCGCGCTGGAAACGTCACAATGCCGTTGAGCGCCACAAAGCACCCAAGCTCGATCAGTGGCTCAGCCTCGGCCCACGTACCCGTGAAGGAATGGAGCACGCACCGATCCACGATCCCGCGAGAACGACGCTCACCAAGACACGTCGCCAGCTCTCCAAGCGCCTCACGGCAGTGAATAACAACGGGAAGATCTAACGTCTGCGCCACATCGAGATGCGTCACAAACACCGCTAACTGCTCAGTAAGTACGCGCTCACGATCTTCAGTCTCGGCGCGATACAGATCCAAACCCGCCTCACCAATCGCTACCACTTTAGGCGACGAACTTGCGAGTTCATGGAGCGCCTCAAACGATACGGTTCGTTCGTCGATCTTCCCCTCCTGATCATCCATATGCGGATGCGTGACGTGCGACGGATGAAGCCCCACCGTTGCCCACAGGTCTGGCTGCGCTTCGGCGAGGTCTATCGCAAGACGACTATTCGCGAGCGACGTCCCAATCAGAATCGCTCCCCCACCCGCCTCACGCAAACGCGCCAACACTGCCTCACGATCCGTATCGTAGGCAGGAAAATGCACATGGCAGTGCGTGTCGATGAAGGCGTAGGGCATAGAATTTGCGTAGAAGCTCTCAGGAAGCTACGCTTCGATTGGCTTTATACCCTACAAATCTAGTCTATCCTCGTAGACTATGCAATGAAGCGACGAAGAGCGTGAAGACACTTGACGAGGTGACGAGTTGAGCGAAATAAGGTCTTATCGCCCCACGCTCTCTCTAGCCCCCTCTCAAGTCCGCTTTCTCCCCACCACCTCAATCCAGCGCGCTCTTCCAGAAGGAACCACGTCAGAAAAGAGTACATCAAACCCCGCTTGCGCGAACGCTTCTTCGATTTCTTCACGTGTATAAAAACTAAAGAACCGTTCAATACGGGTACTAAGATGATCTTCTACAACCACCTCTTCGTCTCCACGATCTGGACGCTTTTCTTTTACCACCACATAGAGCCATCCCTTTTCTGTGAGCTTTTCCGCAAAAGAACGCAGAGTCGACACAAGTTCCGCACGTGGCCGATGAAGAAGCACAGCAACGGCGCACACCACATCAAACACTTCGTCCATCTCCGCAATATTCGCTAAATCCATCTGAAGGAACTGACCTTCTGGACATTCTCGTCGCGCGATTTGGAGCATCCCCTCCGAAAAATCGACCCCGTGACGTGCATACCCGCGAGCGCTAATCGCTGCGCCACCAAACCCGTTCCGCATCCAACATCCAATACCCGAGCGCCCGAAGAGACGTCGCGTACCAATACCTCTAAACCCGGTCGATGCTTCGCCGCAGAACGAGCGGCCTCATGCCAACGCCCCGCGATAGCATCGTATGTTTCACGTAAATTCATACAAGAGTCTTTTAAGAGCTTTACGCCTGCGGTTCTAATCGTGGAAAGAGCGGCGTTGGTTCAGGAAGCGCACTTCCAGGAACAAGCCCTCCCCACACGAGCGCCGCGTCCCATCCACGCGTGAGCTCGGCGTCGGCATCGATTCCAAGCGCTGCAAACATCTTGCGGGATGTTTCGGGCATCACTGGGTGCAAGAACCACGCATACCAACGAATCGCCTCAAGCAGCGCATACAGTACACGCGCGACAGCCTGCTCATCTGTTTTGATGAGCTTGAAGGGTTGTGTTTGTTCGATGAGTTTATTTGCTTGCAACAGGTTCGCGCTCGAACGCACGCCATCCCACAATAATTGTGCCACCTCATCCGGACGTGTAGCCTGATACGCCTCCGCGATAGCCTCACGAAGCGACACGAGAGCGACCTCTCCTCCCCATTCGAGTGTTGCCACGTCTTGCAAGTCACGCGTCGTAGCAATATCCACCGTAGGCACCTTGCCATCAAAATACTTACGACTCATCGCGACCACACGCTGCACTAAGTTCCCGAGCGTGTTCCCTAAATCGGCTTGGTACCGTTCTTCGAGCCGCGTGAACGAAAAGTCGCCGTCTTCGCCAAGCGTGATTTCTCGCAACAGATAGTAGCGCACCGCATCAAAGCCCACTCGCTTCGCCGCGTCACGTGGATCGATCGCATTGCCAAGAGACTTTGAAATCTTCATCCCGTCGAGGGTAAAAAAGCCATGCGCGAAGATACGCTTTGGCAGAAGAGCCGCGCCGTTTTCATCGCGCAGCAAAGCATCGTTCTTTGCCGCGCTCATGAGCATCGCTGGCCACAAGGCACAGTGAAACTTGAGAATATCTTTTCCAACCAGATGCACGTCAACGGGCCAGAATATCCGAAAACGCTCTTCGTCCGTACCGTAGCCAAGCGCGGTCAGGTAGTTGAGAAGCGCATCAAACCACACATAAATACGCTGATCCGCGTCACCAGAAACAGGAATACCCACAGACAACTTCTTCGCTTCACGGCTGACGGAAATATCAAGATGCTCTTTTTCTACGGCGTCGAGATATCCCAAGATCTCATTGCGGCGGCTGGTTGGCTGCACAAACTCTTCATGCTTGTTGATGTACTCGCGAAGTGGCTTGACGTAGTTGGTGAGCTTGAAAAACCAGTTCTCTTCTTGAACGTGCGTAAGTTCTTTGTTTGGATGAAGCGGACAGCGACCCTCTTCGTTGATGTCAGACGAAGTTTTAAACCCTTCACATCCTACGCAATAGAGCGAAGAATACGTACGCTTTTCGAGATCCCCCGACGCTTCGACCGCCTTCCAAAAACGCTCAACCCCCGTGATATGCCGAGGCTCGGTGGTGCGAATAAAATCATCAAACGAAATATCCAGCTCTTCCCACGTGGCTTTCCACGCCCCAGCCATGCGCGCCAAGTACGCCGCAAGATCTGTCTCGCCAAGCTTTTCCATCGCCTCAAGATTCTTCTGACTGTTTTCGTCGGTGCCCGTCAAAAACAACACGCGCTCGCCACGCAAACGATGGTATCGCGAAAGACTATCCGCGATAATCGTGGTGTAGGTGTGGCCGATATGCGGCTTATCGTTCACGTAATAGATGGGGGTGGTGATGGAAAAACGTGAGTTCATACAGTGATACCGGTAAACAAAGCAGGAGCAAGAATCAGGGTAAACTCCCCTTTTGTGGAGGTACTGTGCAACGCCTGACGGACCTCGTCAATCGTGCCGCGATAGAGCGTTTCGTGAAGCTTCGTCATTTCTCGACCGATAAAGAGCAAGCGAGAGGCGCCAACGGCGCCAAAGAGCTGGTCGAGGGTTTTTTCGATACGATGGGTTGATTCAAGAAAGATTACCGCTTCGGCTGTTTCAGCCACCTCGCGAAAGAACATCTCGCGTCCTTTTTTATGCGGAACAAAGCCTCGATACACAAAATCATCCATAGGAAAGCCGCACGCCGAGATCGCCGCCGTGAGCGAAGAGGCGCCCGGAAGGGGCACAACGCGTACTCCCGCGAGAAACGCTCGCTCAACAAGCTTGCCACCAGGATCGTTCATGCCCGGCGTACCCGCGTCGCACACATAGGCGAGCGACTCGCCGCGCAAAAGACGTTCCAAAATACGCTCAAGCCCCTCATCGGAAGAATGTTCGTGAATAGAGACGACGGGCGCCGTCGCGCTGATATGCGTCAAGAGTCCTCGCGTGACGCGCGTGTCTTCGCACACCACCCCATCCACGCCTTTGAGGGTATTCATCGCGCGAAGAGTGATATCCTCGAGATTTCCGATAGGGGTCGCCACCATGTAGAGCGTTCCGTACATATACCAAGGTTGTAACATAGATGCGCCCGTTTCTGCTATACTACGTCTTGTATGCCTCGTGCTTCGCTCATTTTATGCTCTATGCTGGTTGGATGGTCTCTTTTTGGCTTTGGCTGCAAAGAACGCGTCGATCCAAACACCGTCCTTCCCGGTGGCCTGCAGACCGCTCCGACAATCCCTGAACGAACGCCGTACGTTCGAAAACAGCTTCGTGAAGAAGGCCCTTCACAAGAACTTCTCTTTTTGGAACAGGTACTGAAAAATCTCGAAAAAGCGACCTCATACCGTTTACGTATCGAGACAGCCAATCAAGCTGATCCTACGCGAGGCGAGCTTTTGTTCGCGCGCGGAAAAGGCGTGTACGCCACGCTTTCTAATAACGAGGCGTCTACTCACCTATACATGACACCGCAAGACAGCTTTGTGCGCTATGCGGATCAACCATGGGAAACGCTGATCGGTGAAGAGGCAACAGCATTACGCGAACAACTCTTTACTGCCTTTGGATTCGATCAAGCGGATGGCCGATCGCTCTTACGCCTGAATAACGGCATGAAGGTTCTTTCGGTGGATGATGATCCAGAAGGATGTAAAAATCACACGCTTGAGCGCGTGTACTACACCCCAGAAAAGCAGGTCCATCGCGTATCACTGTGCGTGCAAGGCACCTATCCCGTGCGCCTTTCTTCGGGTACCGGGGCCGACACCACCATTCTTCGCTACGATCGTTTTGATGATGCAACCATCTTACAAACGTCCCCCTTGCGAGAAATAAAGTAGGCTTTTTAGGTAGATTTTTCCCTAAAAAGGGGGTAAAAATCCCCCTTCTTGGCGGATTAGCAGTCTCTGTGGTAGACTGCTAACATATGATCCCCTCCAACCTCACCGTGAAGAGTCAAGAAGCGCTCCGCATCGCTCAAGACGTCGCCGTGGAGTACCGCCACACAACACTAGAACCCATCCATGTGTTGTTTGGGTTGTTAAACCAAGAAGAAGGCGTCGTTCCCACCCTCGTCAAAAAAATCGGCATCAATGTGACCGGTCTTTTGGAGGATATCCGCGCCAACTTTGAACGCATGCCCCACCAGATGGGCGGATCTCATGCGCAGATGGCTATTTCTAGCGAGTTGGCAAAAGCCCTGCAGCGCGCCGAAGCAAAAGCAAAAACGTTCAAGGATGAGTACATCTCAACGGAACACCTGCTCCTTGCCTTGATTGAATCCCCTTCTCTTGGCAAAGAATTGCAGCGGATTGGGCTCACAGAAGAAGCTATCTTGCAGGCATTAAAAGACGTTCGTGGGAATACCCGTATCGAGTCACCCGAGCCGGAACAGGCGTATCAAGCCCTCGAAAAGTATGGTCGCAATCTCACCGCTCTCGCCCGTCAAGAAAAGCTTGATCCCGTGGTTGGTCGAGATGCAGAAATTCGTCGCGTGATGCAAATTCTCCTTCGCCGCACAAAGAACAACCCTATCTTGATCGGTGAAGCGGGCACGGGAAAAACCGCCATCGCTGAAGGCCTTGCGCAACGTATCGCCGTGGGAGATGTTCCCGAAACCCTCAAAGAAAAAGACGTGGTCGCTCTTGATATTGGAGCGCTTATCGCCGGAAGTAAGTTTCGTGGCGAGTTTGAAGAACGCCTCAAAGCCGTCATGAAGGACGTCGAAAAGTCCGCTGGCAAGGTGATTCTTTTTATCGATGAACTTCACACCCTTGTAGGAGCGGGTGCTGGCGGATCCGAAGGATCGCTTGATGCGGCGAATATGCTCAAACCCGCTCTCGCTCGTGGAGAGCTGCGTGCCGTTGGAGCCACAACGTTGCAGGAATATCAAAAATATATCGAGAAAGATCCCGCTCTTGCACGACGTTTTCAGCCTGTGATGGTTGATGAACCCACAGAAGAAGACACGCTGGCGATTCTGCGCGGCATTAAAGACAAATATGAATTGCACAATGGTGTGCGCATCACAGATGGCGCTCTGGTCGCCGCGGTAAAACTCTCTACGCGCTATATCACAGACCGCTTTTTACCGGATAAAGCCGTGGATTTAGTAGACGAAGCGGCCGCCGCTCTACGCATGCAGATCGACTCGCTTCCCGAAGAGCTCGACAAGCTCACACGCGACGTGATGCGTTTAGAGATCGAGAAACGCGCTCTTACGAAAGAAGAAGATCGGGACGCGATCGAGCGTCTTCATGCTATAGAAAAGCACCTTGCTGAAACCAAAGAACGTTCCAGCGAGTTGGAGATCGCCTGGAAAGCCGAAAAAGAACTCATCCATACCCTGCGCGAAACCAAAAAACGCCTCGAAGACGCAAAATCTGAAGCGGATATCGCTGAGCGTCGTGGGGATTTGGAAACCGTCTCGAAGATTCGCTACGGCACCATCCCTTCTATCGAACGCGAACGTGAAGAAGCACAAACCAAACTGCGTGACTTCCAAGGCAAGCGTGGGCTCTTAAAAGAGGCCGTGACCGAAGAAGACATCGCCCATGTCGTGTCACGATGGACCGGCATTCCTGTGCAACGCATGCTCGAAAGCGAGGCAAAGAAGCTGGTTCATCTCGAAGACGAACTGCATAAGCGCGTCGTCGGGCAAGATCAGGCCGTCAAAGCGATCGCGAACGCGATTCGACGTTCACGTGCAGGCATCGGTGAAGAGCGTCGACCGATTGGCTCATTCCTCTTCCTTGGTCCAACAGGTGTCGGAAAAACGGAACTCGCGAAAGCGCTCGCTGAAACGTTGTTTGACGACGAAAACGCGCTCGTTCGTTTGGATATGTCTGAGTATGGGGACAAACACACGGTATCACGCATGATCGGCTCGCCTCCTGGCTATGTCGGCTATGATGAGGGCGGACAGCTAACGGAAAAAATTCGTCGACGCCCCTACTCCGTCATCTTGCTCGATGAGGTTGAAAAAGCTCATCCTGACATCTTCCACACCCTTCTCCAGGTCTTGGATGATGGCCGTCTCACGGATGGAAAAGGTCGAACGGTGAACTTTAAGCACGCCGTCGTGATCATGACGTCGAACATCGGCTCAGATCTCATTCTCGATGCGGGTAAGCGCGGAAAAGAGATCGGCTTCGCAAAACACGAAGATGATGCGGCGCCGCGAGAAGCTCTTCAAAAACAGCTTCAAGAGCGTTTGCGCGACCATTTCCGTCCAGAATTCTTGAACCG
>JAGOUA010000034.1 GCA_018061485.1 Patescibacteria group bacterium | reverse complement strand
GAGAGCTAACGCCTGATCGTACGGAAGGTTATCCGCCACCAAGACAGGGTCATCGGCAATGGAGGGCTTAACCTCTACCAGTGTGTGCATCTGTTCAAGCGATACGCCGACAAGCCGACCAATCTCTGCCAACATCTGTATACGCTCCTCCGTCTCAACCGGAATATCGCGAGGAACAACCGTCACCTGAAAACGCGGGGTATTTTCTGCAAGAACCACCCCTCGTCGATCGGTGATCACGCCACGCTTGGGCCATAGCACACTTGGGCGAAGACGATTGCGTTCTGCACGCTCAAAATAGCTCTCCCCTTGAGCGATTTGCATCCATGCCGCGCGACTGATGAGTAAGCCTCCCGCGAGCACCACCAAGCATCCCGCGAGAATAAACGCTCGACGAGAAAACGCAAACCCTACAAACATCGGTCGACCATCAACCCGTTGGACAGACGCCTCTGAGAGAATCTCATGCCGAATTTCTTCGTCACCCTCAAGCTGAACACGATGATCGCGGTCAAGACGTGAGGCCGGTGGAAAAAAACGATCAATAACGTTCATACGAAGAAAGAGAAGCGCGCGTTCGCCCAAGCCAGCGTCGCGCACGCTGGCTCACCGTCATCCAAACCGTCAACAATACCACATCCCAAGCGAATACACGGATCATCCAACGCATCCACGTGACCACATCTTGCGTCTCCTGCCAACCAACCACCCACCACAACCCTCCCCACAGTGCGCGAGCCACCATCAGGACCACGAGCGCGGCAAGAAGCGAACGATGAGCAACGAAAAATCGATACAGTACCAGCGCGCACGCAAGCCATACGAGGGGAAACGCCACCAATACCCACGGCGTCGCGCTAAACCACCCAAGTAGCACCGTGGACACACCTACGCCTGCGATAATCATCACCGGATCTTTTTCTCCTGAGACGGCCGCCATCATCCATGAGAGAACAGGAAACATCGCCCAAACCGCTCCTTGTGTAGGCTGCACCAACTCCACACCTATCGCCACACCAAGCGCCAGCACCCATAACCAAGCGGTAGACATAGCTATTCTTCCCGAAAGGGGTCCTGTGGGCGCAAAACCTGCACCAACGTGAGCCGATCAAAGGGAATTAACGGTTCGAGAATAGCCGAAATAAAAGGGTCGGTATTCTTTCCTTCCACGGCATTAATCAGCCCCAAGGGGAGGTTGGCGGGGATTTTTTCCTCCGTTCCCGAGGTAACAATAATCTGATCTTTCTTCATGGGTTGCGAAGCAGGAACATAGGTCATACGCGCCGCCCCATTTCCACGTCCCTCGACGACACCCAACAGTCGACGTTCTCCCGCGAGCGTGGCCGCCACGCGACTCTGCGGATCCGTCATGAGCTGTACACGCGCTGTTCGCTTACCCAATGAACGCACCTTTCCAATAAACATCCCATCGTCCGCAAGAACCGCCTGTCCCTCCTCGATACCATCCTCTGCCCCTCGATTAATCACCAGCGTTGCTTGGTCGGGCATCATGACGCGAGACACAACCTGTGCCCCCACAACCGAAAATCCAGAATCAGGACGATAATTCCCCTGCTTTCGCAAAATATCGTTTTCTTCTTGTAGGGCAGCCATCTTTGCCTCGCTTACCGCAAAAAGAGCCACGCGAGCTCGCGCCTCCTGCAGGGCACGCTCTTGCTCATCTAAGCGTTCACGACGCCACCCATCGATAAATCGATTCACCGAACCCAGTCCGCTACCAACCACCCCCTCGATATGCCCACGCGTGAGCGGCACCGCGTACGCAACACACAGGAGAATCAGGGAGATCCATGCAAGGGATCGCCAAGAGCGAGATCGTGATTCAATAAATACCTCCATACCTTTTTTATAGCATGGAGGTTTATCTATCGGCTAGAGCACCAACCGAAAGCCTTACGGTTGAAATGCTGCAGGCTGCACCAGAACGTCGAGCGCGCTTGGGCGATGCAAGAACCGATCATCCGCTTTCGTTAAGCGATATTTTTCGACGTAACCGATCGTTTCTTTGCGCAAAATCGCCGCTTCAAGTTTTTGCACTTCCGCCAATAGCCCTCGATATACCACACGTTGCGCATCGAGTTTTTTCTGCAATGCCGCGCGCTTGGTCTTATTCTTCTCTTTCAACGTTTGTTGACGTAGGCTTTCTGCGAGGTTAAAGGCGGCTGTGTACTTTTTACGAAGACTTTCAAGTTCACGAGTCTTTTCGCCGCTCAAAATCTTTTCCCACGACACGCTCACCGCGCGACGAACGCGACCGCTTCCACCGTTATACGCCGCCACGATATATTCTCCCGCTTTTATCGGATCTTCTAAATAGGTATCCCGTAGCGTCTTTGGAAACTCAAGCAACAACGTATCGATATAAATCGCCTGTGCCCGCATCGCGTTTTGATGATTACGCATCGCGTCATCAAAGGATGGCTGCAACTTCCACTCCGTACGAGCCGCGAGAGCTCGGTAGGTACTCGGGATAAACTGCACAAGTCCCAAGGCTCCCGCCGAAGAGCGAGCATAATTAAAGGAATCCCCCTTGTTCGTGCCTAAGATGACAAAAAAGCGCTCAAGGGTACTTGTCGGACTACGCTCAAGAGCATATTCGTCAGAATGCTCAATCGCGGCGATAGACTTCATCATGGCTGGATCAACCACGTCCGCCAGTAACCGATCAGGAAACGCCCGTGAACGAATGCCGTCCGTACGCAGCTGAGCAAGCACCGCACTCACCAACGCATCTAAATACGCCTCACCCTCGGCAATGATCGCAGGCGTGTGTACCGCGCGAGAATAGGGTGTATACGCCACATCACGAAAACGAAACGTTCCGGAAGCACCTGGAACCGCCTCAAGGATCGGATAGCGCAAAGCGATAACACGATGCGTGTCGCTTCCGGATACCACAATTTCGGAATTTACCCCGTTCGAACGCACCAGCGCAAGCGGAAGATTCGAGGTGTTTCCACGAATCTTGGTTCCACTGTGCTCAAACGCGACATACTCGATCTCATCTGTGACCGTATTCCACACCGCGGCGACAACCGATCGCCATTCTGGCGTCTGTCGAAACGAAGCGCTGACCGCTCCTTGTGGGTCATTCGCGATCATCTGCTGAATATGCGTACGAGCACGCTCCATAGCGCGAACCAGCCCATCAACAGGAGCTTGTGGAAGCGTTGGCACCTCGTCTTCTTGTACTTCTTCTGCCGACTCACCGAGCACGAGGCGACGCACCTCGGCCGCGCTTGCTCCTAACGTTCCCGTAGGAGGATGAAAAAATCGTCCGTCCGCCATCTGCAAGATTAGGAGCGAGGGAGCGTCTACGGAAGAAGCTTCAACTTGCTGGGCTCCAACAGGTCTTGGCACGATACCCGCAAGGACAACAAAGGTAAGAGGAACAAAAAACGAGGTGCGCATATACTCTCAGAGTATACCACACCTCATTCATGACACAACCTACGACGCCCGAGGAAACGCACTCACCCCAGGACGGCGACGGTGCTGACGCTCTTCTTGAGCGATTAACCGCAGCGCTTTGGAAAGGAGCCTGTCTAGATTACGGTAGCTACTCATCGCAAACGCTTGATGCGCTTTGACCCACGCCCCCTCCCAAATCGCTCCGTTTCCCGTCAGGGTTTCGCGCGCGTCTTTTGGCGCTTCGAACAAAAAGAAGTACACAATTTTTTCGTAGGTATAGCCCTCGCGACGAAAACGGAACGACGTCTTACCGATTGGCGCCACAAACCGAAGATTGTGTAGACCTGTTTCTTCGCGAATCTCGCGAATACTCGTCTGAACCAACGTCTCGCCTAATTCTTGCTTCCCTTTTGGGAAGGTGTATCGCGCAAATGGATCCTTAATAAAGAAGATCTCGAGTCCCGTTGGCTGCCGTCGAAAGATAATACCCCCAGCAGAGATCACCGTACGAATACGCGAACCACCCGCCCCAGTCACGGCTGGCGCGGGCCCTCGAAGCGAATCAAGGAGTGGTCGACGAGGAGGCGGTCGGCGGAAGCTTGCCCTCCCGAAGAAACTGCTTCGCCCCGTCGAGTTGGGGGTCGCGTTTTGATACATAGTCTTGTTCTGTTTGTGGAATACCCACCATTGGACGGACGCCCACGTGGTTAATCACACGATCTTTTGGAGTGATCCACTCCGCTACCGTAATTTTTAAGGCTGATCCATCTGGTAATTCTTCGTATTCTTGCACGGAACCCTTGCCGAAGGTGGTCGCCCCCATCGTGGTACCTTTTCCATAGTCTTCGAGCGCGCCAGCCAAAATCTCCGAAGCACTCGCAGATCCTTCGTTGATCAGCACCACAAGAGGAATGCCGCTCAATTCACCACGACCGATCCCTTTCACGGATTCCACAATCTTCCCTTGGCGACGTTCGCGAAAGAGCACTTGATCACCAATCCACGCACCACCCACCACCTGCGCCGTATGCACGGACCCACCTGGATTGTTCCGCAGATCGACAATCAATCCCTTTGCCTTTTTTGCACGAATCTCCTGCGAAGCATCCGCAAACAACGCGGGCGTATCCGTTCCAAACGAGCTAATCGTTAAAATAGCAAGATCCCCCTCCCAAGAAAGCTTCACCGATTTCAAGCGAATTTCGTCACGGATGATGGTGAGGGCAAAGGGCGCGCGTGCCGTATCGCGAAGAATGGTCAGATTTACCGGCGTTCCTTTCGGTCCTCGAATGCGCTCTGCGGCAACATCTACCGTGAGCCCCTCGGTTGACTTCCCTTCTATTGTAGCAATCACGTCCCCTGGACGCAACCCAGCCTTTTCCGCGGGAGACTCATCAAGGGGCGCAACAACCTGTAATTGGCCATTTTTTACCTCGATTTGGGCTCCAATTCCTTCAAATTTGCCGTCTAGCTGATTCGAAAAATCCTCCGCTTCTTTTGGCGGAAAAAAGGTCGTATAAGGATCTCCGGCACCGGCAGCCAAGCCAGAGAGCGCTCCGTAGAACAGGTCTTTATCGCTCACGGGCTTTTCGTAGTACGTGTCGCGAATCTTTTGCCACGCGCGCCAAAACAGAGCGAACTCCACATCTTCTGCGAGCGGAATGCGGGGCGACTGCCCAATACCGATAACCCTTCCAGTCGACGTCGTCGACTCTCCCACGAACGGCACCCCGCCCCATTGCACCCCCTCGTTCCGCACGCGAGCCCACGTGCTTCCAACTCCAACACCCATCACAAATAAGAGAATTCCCGCTAACGACTGACGCGTAATACGTTGCATAGGCAAAAAAGAAAGAAGGGTTACGATTCGTCAGAGCAGACGATGTCTGCACCAAGGGCCCGTAGGCGCTCATCGAGGCGCTCATACCCACGATACACGATCTCTGCATCATGAATCACCGTTTCACCCTCCGCGATAAGACCAGCGAGCACCATCGTTGCCCCCGCGCGTAAATCAAGACTGCGAAGCTCTGTTCCGCGAAGTGACGTTGGCCCGTTTACTACGGCACGGTGAGGATCGGCAACGATGGTATTCGCTCCCATCTTGTTGAGCTCAGCGAGATACCCCAATCGCGATTCAAACAATGGATCATGCAAGAGCGTCGTTCCTTGGCACTGTGTTGCGAGTAAGCCAAACACCGCCTGGTTATCCGTTGGAAATCCCGGATAAATCATCGCTTGCAACTTAAACGCCTTAAGCTTACGCGATGGAAGAATTCGCAGCCAATCCGACCCCGTTTCATACTGAACACCCGCCCGACGTAACAAAAGCAACGTCGCGTCCATATCGGTTGGGATACAGCCGAGAATCTTCACATCCCCATGCGTAATAGCGGCCGCCACCGCGAACGTCGCCGCCTCGTTCGCGTCGGTAATCACCGACCACCCTTGCGGTGGTGCGAATAACACCTTTACTCCTTCCACCTCGAGTTCATGCGTGCCGATCCCCGTGATGCGCGCACCGCTCGCATTCAAAAAATGACACAAATCTTGCACGTGTGGCTCTGCCGCAGCAAGACGAATAGAGGTACGCCCCTCAGCAAGAACCGCCGCCATCAACAGGTTTTCTGTTGCCGTAACACTAAATTCCGCCATCACTGGCGAGGAGGCGTGCAAGGCCTTGGCCCGCAAATGCAAGGTGCCGTCTTCTTGCGCTTCCCCCACGCCACCCATCTGCTCAAGAACAGAGATATGCGTGTCGATCGGTCGATTCCCAATGTTGCACCCACCCGGTTCAGACACCTGTACCTCACGGAAGCGCGCAAGCAACGGACCGAGAAGTAAAATAGAAAAGCGCATGCTCTTCATCTTTTTTTGATCAATGCGCGTTGGATCTAGCTCCTGTGGATCGATCACCACTTCATGTTCCCCCTCCCACGAAACACGAGCGCCCATGCTCGCCAAGATATCCAAAAGCTTTTGCACATCCGTCAGCCGAGGCACGTTCACGAGTCGCACAGGCGAACGAAAGAGCACCGTTGACGCGATCAACGGACCTGCGGCGTTTTTTGAACCCGAAACACGGATTTCTCCCAGTAACTTTTTCCCCCCTTGAATGGTCATGCGCATAAATGAAGAACGAGTCGCAAAAAGAGCGAATCTCTGGTAGTCTACGAGAAACCCCTTACCTTTGTCGAGCATGTATTCTCCTCCCCTCCATCGCAAAGTCCTTCCTTGGATCTACGCCGTAGCCTTTTTGATTACGGCTCCACTCGTTCTGCTCTATACCGCAGGCTATCGCTACAATCTCAAAAAAGCCGCTATCGAAAAGCACGGCACTCTTATTTTAGACTCTACCCCAGAAGACGCGACGATTTTTCTCAACGGAGAACGGTACGCAGAAACCACCCCGACCACCATTCAGCAGCTCTCCCCAGGATGGCACACCATTCGCTTTGAACGCGAAGGCTACACCTCGTGGGAAAAAGCCATCGAGATACGTCCTGAGCGCGTGAGTTTTGCGAACGCCGTGTATCTGTGGCGCACGCAACCCACCGTACAGCTCCTCAACGAAGGAACATACACCCAACTCGTCAGCAATCCGGAGGCCGATGTCGTGAGCGCAATCTCCACTCACACAAGTGGAACACGACTAGAGCTCTGGCAAAGCCGCGGACGACAATCCGGCGAAACACCGCTCGCATCCAACACCTCCATCGAAAGCATTCGCTGGCAAGAGGACAGCCGTGCTCTTGTTATCGATCGCCCCGCTCCCGCCGCAGACACCCTTGTACGCTTACAAAGTCGTGGCCTCGCGACAACCTCTACCGGACAAGATGGCGTATGGGAGGGCGGATCTTACAGCATGGTGGAACGCACACCGCAAGCCGTATATAGCCTGGCATGGAATAGTCGCACCGGCGCCCTTGATCGAGCTGAGATCCCTTCAAGCACCCAAGCTCAATACAAAGATCTTCGCATCGAAACAACCACCTCCAGCGCAACGTTGGTGGTAGAGCGCACCTTCCGTGATCGAAACATCCCTCTTTC
>JAGOUA010000033.1 GCA_018061485.1 Patescibacteria group bacterium | reverse complement strand
GCGACGGGACGCTGTTCGGCAAAAGCGCGTGCCACAAGCGAGAGATACGCCTGCTGCAGTGGCGATTTACGCCATCGCTTGACCCCCTCGATCCACCGCTCTTCAGACTCCTGCCGCAACGTGGCCATCTTTTGCAAGATCTTTGCTTCGGCTTCTGCAGGCGTCTTTGCCAACCGACGAAAGCGCGCAATATCGAGCGTCTCCAATTCTTCGGCAAGACTCATCAAGCGCACATTTCCCTGCACGCCATCTACCCCAAAGATATTGGTTGAAGCGCCCTCGACCTGGATTTCGAGTCCTGTCTGAATATCACACACCGGCCCCACGACACGCACGCCTCGCATGAGCGCCTTGAGGGCGCTGACCGCCCCAACTTCTCCCTGATCTGCCATCGTTTTTCGCTCTTGAAACCATCGTTCTCGTTCTGCTGCTTCTTGCGCTTGACGCTCGTCAATGCGCTTTTGCTGCTCTTGCACAAACTGCGTAATTTTTCCCTTTTCTTCGGCTTCCACCTGCTCATGATACTCCGTATAGACGCGCTCAAGCAGCGTCGAAAGACGATCGACTTCTTCGGGAGACTGTCCCAATCCCCCCACTTTTTGATCGCGAGCCAATACTTCGCGAGACTGATCGCGGGAACGCACGCCTCGCAAACGCGTAGAAATCACGTTGCGCCAGCGCTTTTCGAGATACTCATCCAGTCCTTGTACACCCGCTTCAGCAAAGACCGCCTCCACCACACGATCAATTACGGACTGTGCAGCGGCGCTTTTCCCCCGTGCTTCTGCCGGATGTGGTTCGTCTTTGGTTGAAGCGGACGGTGTTCGGGCTTGCTGTTTTTCTTGCTGCCTCCGCTCAATCGCCTGTACTTCTCGTTCGCGCTCATATTGCTGCAGCCATTGTGCGTACGCTTGTTCAGAAAGCAGCCTCGTTTGACGACGAAGCTCATCCGTTTTTTCAAAAAAGGCCTCTACCTGCGAAGATGACCACCCAAGGCCTCCGTCAGCGATAGGCCGTAGCAAGAGCTCACGAACCTGCTCAATCGTGCGTGTTTGCTCGATATACGACGTAAACACCTCGCGTAATCGTCGAACGGCTTCTTCACCCAGAAGAGAGATCTTTGCCTCACTTGCCACACGTCGCACGGCCGCGCCATATGACATCGGCCGCAATGACACGCGTACACGCCCCGTCATACTTCCCACATCCACCCCAAGAGACTGGAGCGCTTCATCGATCTCCCAGGACAACATCTCGCCCAAGGGATGCACCACTTCTTGCAACACCACGCGCTCCACTTCTTGCAGATCTCTTCCGGGAAGCGCTTGTCGCAACAACGTTTGAAACTCCTGACGCGATACCCCCTCAAAAATCGCGGCCCATACAGCGTTCATCACCCGATCCCACGCGTCATGATCCACGCGCAATGTCGCCTGTGCACGCGTCTCACCCTCTGTTGAGACCTCATCCAAAAGATACGCCTGGACCGGTTCAGGAGCTGCGTCAAAATACGCCAGCCAAGCATCACGAGTCATAACAAGCTAGGCAGTACTAGAGTTATGAATCACTTGAGTAATAGCTTTTATACCTCCGCGCTTAATCTGAACTGATTTTCCATCACGCTCAACAGTAATCGTCTCCTGCTGCTCAGGGAACACGCGTCGCACACTCGCCATGAACAGAGCAAAGTCTTTATCCTCCTCCATCTGAACCGGTATACGTAAGAATGAGGCGATCGTCTTCTGCTCAGCCTTGGAGCGATTGTTATAATCACCAAAAAGCGTTTCGGCATCTCTCGGAACAGGGATACGAATAGTATTTCCCTCTCCATCATACCCGTCTACAAAATCTGAGGTGACAGATTTCGCAATTTCGGCAAGTTGAGACGTAGACAGGTTAGCATTATTCGCCTGCTTCATCACCAGATCTAACTGCTTGAATAGGAAGCTCCGATCCTGATAGGTCTTCACTGGTAGAGTATTAAGATAGTTCGCAATCTCTCGATTCATGGATCCGACCCCCTTAAAGACAGCATTTTGTTGCTCAAGGAGAGTCTCCATTTCCTTAAGGGGTAGCTCAGCCTCTAGCGCCGCTGCTATAGCCGCGCCAATATTTGTGGAGGTAGCCTCACGAAGTGCCTTCTGAGCCCCTTCTTCCTTTGTACTGTACAACGCGACACCGTCGCTCGTTGAATGCATGCGCTGATTACCAAAAACATCTTTTCGACGAATGCTCTGCTCGATCTCTTTCACCGTCTTTCCTCCGCCAGCAAGCTGTTTTGCAACCAAATCAACCGTTGCCAGCAACTCCTTCTGGTCTTTGATTTGCTCACGCAACCTTTCTAAGCGAGCCTCGTCTGGAGCAGATCCGTTACTACTAACACCATGTTGTTCAAAAAGCGCCGCAACGAACCGACCACTCTTTTGCACGGATTCGTCCAAGTCCTTCATCTTTGAAGGATCTTTTAATAATTCCTCTACACGCTTTGCGTATGCTGCATTTCCCGCAGCGTCATCCGCGTACGCCATGCGATTTTCGACCTCTTTCTTGAGCGCATCAGCCTGCGGTGTATCGTTACTCGTCGTCGCAATAGCCTGCAAGCGAGAAAGGCGTTCGTTCTCTTCTTGACGCAACTGCTCTTGCGCCAAAGCGCCCGCGCGAGCCTTTATCACATTCTTCTCTCCTTCATTCAACTCGGTCCTTCCTGACGGTAAGGCCTTTATCGCTTCGCTCTCCAACTCCGCCATCTTGTCAGCTTCAAGCTGCTTGAGTACTTCTTTACGCATTTCTGGCTTCGAGAGTTCCTCATGCTGACGCATCAAGAGCGTAGGACCCATGGCCGCATCATCCAAGAAGCTCCCAAGACCCGTACTCCCCCGCAAGTTACGCAAGGCTCGAGCACGATCTGCCGCTGGTAATTGGTCAAGTTGCCCCATGCGTTCGTTCATCGCTTTTGTATCCGCTCCCAGCAAACCCTTACGTCGACTCAGTGCCGCACCCGCAAGACCCGTCGCTGCCACCGCTCCTACCCCCGGAATAACGCGCATCGCGGAACCAACCAGACCACCCGCCCTACCCACAAACCCAGAAGACGCGCCCACCCCGCCAGCCACCCCCCGCCCAAAGGCGTTAGATACGCCGTATTTACGATCCACCAAATTAAACGCACCACGACCAGCCGCGGCTACGCCACGACCAGCCACCTTCCCAACGGTGATCGGTGCGCGCTGCAAACGACTCATCCACGCCTTGCGCTGCTGGTTCACCATCCCCACCAACGCCCCACCGATGGCACCCGTTTGCTGCACGGTACTCGTTGCCGCTCCAAACCCTATCGCTAACAGCGAAGCAGACACAATAAACGTCGCCAATTGCGGGACAGTACCCATACAGTTCACGAATACTCCAGTTTGCAAACTAGCCGGAATCTCAAAACCCATCAGATTTTGGGCGCCAGCTCCCGGTGCACACGTTGTCGCTCCAGCCATTTGCGCTGACGTTTCTTGAATCACGGCGAACGCAAGCCACAACATGAAGGCGATTGTAGGGCCGCCCGTGAGAAACGCACTAAACTTCTCCCAAAAACCCTTTGTCAAAGTACCAAGAGCGGATTGAAACTTTCCGGGCAGCGAGGACGCCACGAACGCCGCAGGAGAAATCACGATGAGGAGCCACAATCCGATAATACGGAAGATAAAATACCCGACATACAGCAAAACGATCGCGACTGCCGTCACGAGCATAAAGATAGCCAATAGGTAGGCGATACCGATACTCGCCACATCCAACGCCTGTTGCGTGGCTTGCGCGCCTCCTTGCGCCGCCTGCGTTTGGAGCTGTGTCATGCGCGAAATCCCAAACGCCTGAAAGATATTTCCCGCAATCGTGCCTTCGAACGCTGAAATAAACGTCATTGTCACTACCTGCGAGGCATCAATCGCGAGTAACATCAGGGTACGGGAAAAGTTCACCAAAATCGCTCCAACCACCAAACTAGGCACAACTTTTTTGTAGTGTAGGCCGTACTTATCCCCCAAACCAATGATCGACATGAAGGCCGAGGCCATCAAAATAACGATAAAAAAGACGTTCACTAAGTCACGAATAATCACCCAGCCCATGGTGACAACGGGCGCGGTATTAAAGGCGTTATACCGAGCAAACACGATCAACACCCCCGTCAATATGACCAGCACCTTGGAGAGAAAAAGTGTGATGATGCTAAAAATATAGGTCACCATCACCCCCAAAACCTGAAATAAACAGCCCGTAACACCGCTACAACCGTCTAATCCCGTAGTTCCTTGCGTCCAAGCCGTATCAAAACCAGCTGGCGCGCCAGCTCCTCCGCCCGCTTGCGCGTACACCGAAGTCGCCCCCAAGCTGAGCGCCCCCGCAAGAACAACCCCTAAGACGCACCGTAGCGCGAACGACCGACGAAAGAACGTACGAAAACGAGCGAGAAGGTTCATAGACAGAAGAAGTATACCACATCCAAAAAAGATGCGCGTACAAAAAAATTCTGGTAGGATACTTCTATCATGGAACACCCTCCCTCTCCGGACCTTCTTGGAACCACCAAACCCGATCTCTCCCGTCAAACCTGGGTGATTGCTGGTCTGTTTGCCGTTGCTGTTGCGATGGGTGCAGCCGTTGGCGCGCGGTGGTCCTATCTCTCGAATCACGCCCCACAAGAGATCGCCAACGCTCAACAGAACACCCCCTTTTTTGGCGGTATGCGCAAGTGGCTCTTTGGTACGCAGATCACCCCAGAAGGAGGAGATACACAAGACCCTACGCAGGATAAGCGCATCACCGTCCTTTTATTGGGTATTGGCGGGCCTGGACACGAGGGGTCTAATCTGACCGACTCCATTCTTCTTGCTTCGTTGGACATGGAGACCAAAAATGTGGGCATCTTGTCGCTCCCTCGCGACTTGGCGTATCCCCTTGACGGCGGTCGATTCGAGAAGATTAACGCCGTGCATGCGTACGCCGAACAACAAGCCCCCGGAGAAGGCGCCATTCGTACCGCACGCGCTTTTTCTGAGCTTCTAGAAGTACCCATCGACCACGTGGTTCGTGTGGATTTTCGGGGATTCGTTAAGTTTATCGACGCTCTTGGCGGCATCACCGTTGATGTCGAACGTGCTTTTACGGACACCACCTACCCTTCAAGTAATCCGCCTAACAGCTGGAAAACCGTTTCGTTTAAAAAAGGTGTACAGACCATGGATGGCGAACGCGCTCTGATGTACGCCCGTAGTCGACACGGGAACAACGGTGAAGGATCGGATTTTGCTCGTAGCAAGCGACAACAATTGGTGATGCTCGCCGTTCGCGAAAAACTCCTCTCACTGAATACCTTAGCCGACCCAGGCAAGCTCGCCGATCTCTATCGCGTGGTGAGCGGACATGTCCAAACCAACCTGAGCGTGTGGGACATGCTCGCCTTTGCGCCTCTCGCAAAAGACTTTACCCCCCAAAACATCACCATGAACGTCCTGACCGACGCTCCTGACGGCGTGCTCACGTCCGGAAACGTAGGTGGGGCGTACATGCTCTTTCCAAAACGGCAAGACTGGTCCGAGATTCGCGCCATCGCTCAAAACCCTTACTCAACCCCCGCTTCTCGTGAGCAGCAGCATCAACCACAAGAAAGCGTCCGCCTTGAGATTAAGAATGGCACCTTTAAAACCAACTTTGCTGCACAGGTAGCTGCCAAGCTCGAAAAAGGCGGCTACGAGATCGGCACCCTGGGCAATGCGGGCAAGCGCGGCTTTGAACGTACCGCGATTTACGACCTCACGGGGGGAAAAAAGCCCGCCGAACTCCTCCGCTTGCAAAAAACCCTGCAAGCAGACGTCGTGACACTCGCCCCCGATCAGATCGTTACCGGCAACAACGGGTCCTATCGAACGTTTCCCCTGGATGCCACCACCCAGGAACGTGTCTATTCCCAAACCACGGATTTTGTGCTTATTTTAGGCGAAGCAAGCTTTGCCTTCGTTGATCAACGGTAACCCTATGTCCCTCGCCTCCCCATCCCCCCTTCCTCGCGTCGCCCTTGTTGGCCGCACCAATGTTGGTAAATCCACCCTGTGGAACAAGTTCACCGAGCAGCCAAAAGCGCTCACGAGTAGCGAATCTCACACTACACGAGACCGGCACTATGGTCTTGTCACGTGGCGTGGCGATGTTTTTGAATTAACGGACACGGGCGGAATGGACGTCGAGTCCAATGACGTTGGCGAGGGTATCTACCGCCAAAGCGAACAAGCCATCAAAGAGGCGGACTTGGTGATTTTCGTTGGGGATACAAAAACCGGCCCTCTCCCCGAAGATCGTGATATCGTCCAATGTGCGCGTACCTACAAAAAACACCCTCTTTTAATCGTGAATAAGTGCGACAAGCAAAAAGACCTCACCAATGCCACCGCCGACGAATGGCGTCAGCTCGGCCTTGGCGAACCTCATCCCGTAAGCGCCGTGACCAGCCTTGGCGTAGGAGACTTGCTCGACCTCATTCAAGACAAACTCAAAGAGATCGGCAAGCCGGCTCGCCCACACTTTGAAGTAGAGGCGCTCCGCATCGCCCTCGTGGGTCGTCCAAACGTCGGCAAATCTTCTCTCACGAACGCTATTCTTGGCGAAGAGCGCGTCATTGTCTCGCCCGTCGCCCATACCACACGCGAACCGCAGGACACCATGATTCGCTATCAAGATCGGGATATCGTGTTAGTTGATACCGCGGGTATGCGTAAAGCGGCGAAGGTAGATGGACGCCTCGAAGAAGAAGGTATTCGTCGCAACAAACAAGCCATTGATGATGCCGACATCGCCTTTTTGGTCTTTGATGCCACGCAAGATCCGACCGCACAGGATCGCCACCTTGCTGGACTAATGGAATACGAACGCAAGGGACTGGTCCTGGTCGCCAACAAGTGGGACCTGGTCAAAAACAAAACGACCAAGTCTCCAGACGCCTACGAAAAACTCATTCGTCAATGCTTTCCGTTTCTTTCCTGGGCGCCTATCGTGTTTACGAGCGCGCTCGAAAAACAACGCGTAAAGAACATTTTGGATCTCGCGCTCGAAGTACAAAACGAACGTCATCGTAAAATTGACTATAACGCGATCAACCGCGTACTGAAGGCATGTATCAAGACCATGAAACCTCTCGCGAGCTACGGACCAAAATCCCCTCGCATTTATGACGTGGCGCAGATCGGCTCAGCGCCCCCTCACTTTTTGATCACGGTTGTGGGCGAAAAAGACAACCTTCATCCAAACTGGATCAAGTTCTTCGAAAAACGTGTTCGCGAAAAATTTGGCTTTGTCGGCACGCCGATCATTGTCAAAGCACAGCACATTCCAAACGCCAAGTCTTCGAAGAGCCACAACGTACATGGTCCTGGTATGGAAGCAGCCGTAGGCAAGATTCGTGAAAAACCACGTCTCGTTAACCAAACCATGCGTCGTCAAAAATACC
>JAGOUA010000003.1:16119-30186 GCA_018061485.1 Patescibacteria group bacterium | reverse complement strand
TATACGCCAACCGACGGCGAGCTTTTGGCACAAGTGTCATGGTTTTTGGTTCATGAATCGCCTCGTACGCCTCACGAAAGCCCATCACCCCCTCGGGGAGATACGCCTCCGGAACAGGATCCGTCACGGGCCACACCAGCTCTTGTAACGCCTTGTGCACAAATCGGCGATACGTCTTTTGCGGCATCGCTCGCGTCGCGCGATAAAACGCTTGAATATCCCCCTCATCCGAAGCGGCCAACTCAATAGGGCGCCAGGTCGGTTTGGTGAGCTGTCTTCCGTACGTATCATGCAGATGAATCACCCCCGAAATCAACACCTCGCGCCCAGGCGTGAGTTCTTTCAATAGCCACGGCTGATTAAAGAAGAGGGCGCTCCCTGTCCCTGAAGCGTCTTCGATCACGATGCGAGCAAGCTTCATCTTTTTGCGAAACCCCGGACTCATCGAAGCCTTCTTTACCTTTACACGCACCGTAACCTGCTCACCATCTTGGCATTCTGCGAGCGTTTTTGTGACGGAATAATCTTCGTATCGACGAGGGATCGTCTCCAAAAGATCTCCGACACGATGAATTCCGAGCGTTGCAAACGCCCGCCGATTCGCGGGAGAACACCCCGATAAAAACGCTACTGGATCATGCCAATACACCATGCAGGCATCATGCCAAGCGAACGGCTTTTTGACGAGAGCGGTCTCTTACGGGCATGTGTGGTATACTTCCCTTGTATGCTTACGTATGCTCCCGAAGTGGAGAGTTCCTTGATCGCCTTACAAGATGCGTTTGTTTGGGAAACGCCTTCCCACGTGCAATACCAACGCTCTTCTGCTTGGTATATCGGTATGGGCGTGCTCTCGCTCTTTTTGCTCGCCTACGCCATCTGGCAAGAAAACTTTCTCTTTGCTTTTTTTATCTTGTTGGTGGATATCGTCCTGATCGTGGGCAATCAACGCGAACCGCGCCCCGTTCTGGTACAAATTGGAGATAATGGCGTGGCGTGGGACGGCGCTTTACACCTCTTTCAAGACCTCGAGCATTTTGCCATTATCTACGATCCCCCCTACGCAAAAACCCTCTACATTCAAAAACGCTCTGGGATCAACCCCACCATCCACATCGACCTTGGAGATCAGGACCCTGTCGCGATTCGCGAGCATTTACGCCAATATCTTCGAGAAAACCTAGACTTGTCAACCGAGTACTCTTCTGATATATTAGGGCGGCTTTTGCGCATTTAGCCCTTAAACGGCTTGCGCAGCCGTAGCTCAGCTGGATAGAGCGCTTCCCTGCGAAGGAAGAGGTCAGACGTTCAAATCGTCTCGGCTGCACCATAAGAAAGAACCTCTCAGAATATGAGAGGTTTTTCTTTTGTCTGCGTGATGCGTATAGTGAACGAAACAACGCTCTTTTGTATGCCTTTCCGCCCTTCTTTTGAAACCACGTTCGTCTTTGCGATCCAGCGATGGAACAACCACTCTTTCGTACGATGGCTTGCGATCACCTCTTCGCGATTAGACGTCCTCTTTCTCTTCCTTGTTGGGGTGATTACCGCCTCTTCTTGGTACGTGGGTAAACTTCCTCTGCCGCTCTTTACCTCGATCGGCCTCGCTTTTTTGACGCATTACATCCTTGTTGAGGGATTATGCAAACGGAGTTTTATCCGTCGCAAACGTCCACATATCGCCGCAAAAGACACCCTCAAGCCCCTTGGCGTCGTGTATCGAGATTCGTCGTTTCCGTCCGGACATGCAGCCATCATGACCGCTCTCAGCGTCCTGATCGGACACACCTTCCCCTTTACGCTTCCGTTCTTGGGGCTGCTCGTGGGTGTGGTTGGATGGTCACGTCTTGCGTGCGGCATGCATTATCCTTCCGACGTCTTAGCTGGCATCTTGCTGGGCGCGGCCTATGCAGGAGTGATTCTCACCTTCCTTCCCTACCCCGCATAAGCAAAAGAGCGTTCGTTATATTCCTCCGTGGAATAGACAGCGATTCCCGTCTCATGCCACAGGACGAATTCTGTTACACCTACATCAAGCGCCATCTTACTGCAGATCGTACAATACGGCTGACCAGCATACGCGAGAGAACCGTCCTCAGCTAGCCGCACATAATACAAACGCGCGCCCGCTATGTCACGAGGAGACGTTCGTAGGGCGTCTATAATGGCACGCTGCTCTGCATGCATGCAACAGGTCTTATCCGTCACTTTTGGATGATACGAGGCCTTCTCTTTTGCGCAACGCCGTTGTGTTTCTTGCCCGTTCGGGGGCGTATTCACCCCCGCTCCAATACGTTTACCCTTCGCAGAGATGATCACCGATCCTCCTTTCGCGCGAAGACACGTCGCCGCCTGAGCGAGGCGCGCGGCTACACCAAGCCACTTCTTCGCCACATCTCCCTCTTGACCCTCAAGCACCCGCATATCCGCTCTAGAACGAGATCGGGATGATCAGCGCGTTATCGTTCTGCGGTTCTCCAGATGGATTATCTTTTTTCAACACGAGGGTTCCAGTAGCGGTTGTTGGCGTAGTAAAGGTGAGCGTCGCCGAGAACGGAACATAATCCACCGTCATCCAATCTGCTTGCGCTTGTCCAATCGTCTGTCCAAGAAGCACGTTATTCGCATCACGAATCTCGATCGGAAATGACGCTTCAAAATACCATGGGCCCCGCGCCTCACCCGTGATAACCGTGGGGCTCTGAATCACCGTCGTAGGAAGAGGTGCGTCTACGCGAATGAGATCGTCTTTCGTTGCAGGAAGTTGGCTTGTAGAGGTGGTGCTTGGCGTCTCTACCGGTGCTGGACAAGGTGCGAACGCACAGGAAGGTCCTACACGCCCAACAAACGACCCATCAGGGCACTGCATCGCGTCCATCGTACAGGCAACTTGCTCTTCTGGCGGCTGTGCAGGACGCGCACAACCAGCCCCAAACACCGCTCCCACCGCGATCACTCCTACAAGAAAGGTCGTTTTCATATGGATCCAGCGTACGCCTCACGTGCGACGGACGCAAGCGTGCTCAGCTCATCGCTTGACGCTCACCGACGCATCTCGTATACTCGGACCAGCTTCGTAGCGGGGTAGAGCAGTTTGGCAGCTCGCCGGGCCCATAACCCGGAGGTCGTTGGTTCGAGTCCAACCCCCGCAACCATCAAAAAACCATCCAATACGGATGGTTTTTTCGTTAGATGATCACTACGAGAAGAGCCCCAATGCCGAGCGCCTGCACCCCAATTCCCACCCATAATGGAACGTCACCAAGACGCTTTGTGACACCGTTATGAAAAAACGTGTGGATGGTATACGCCCGCTCAAGCAAGCTATGCGGAAGAATTTGCCGTAAACCCACCAAAATATCGGGTAATACACCACCCGTAATCCCCCAAGCGATACTTTCGCGTACAGACGAAGGAACCTCTCGCGTCAGCAGAAAAATCGTCAGGAGTAAGCCCGCCAGCGCGTCCAGCACCGTATACGCGATCGCAAATCGCGCTCGCTCCCCGCTTACGTACTGCTCGTAGAGATCCGCGTCACCGTGCGGGATCATATCAATAAGCAAATGCACGATCACCCCCACAATAAACGCAAAAAATGGCTGCCCCGGAAAAACAGCCATCGCTACCCCGCCACCAATCACCACATGCGTTGCCACCAACATATCTGCCCAAGTGTAACAATATCCTGTTTTTCTGTCGAAGAAGCAGCTTTTTTGCGTAAAATAGCCGAAAATTGCGGCACCATTTTGTTTTAAGTCCTTTTTTACTGCTCATTTTGTCTTGCGTCGTAAAACGTTAGATGATTCTGCCGCTCTTCGCCAGCACTTGTCATGCTTCGTTCTCGCGTGCTACACTTGTGTCACTTTTGGCGGGGTAGCTCAGTTGGTTAGAGCGTGGGACTCATAAGCCCGAGGCCGGCGGTTCAAATCCGCCCCCCGCTACCATAAAAAACACTCTCTTTCGAGAGTGTTTTTGTATCTGCTCTACCCCTTCCCTGTTTAGTAGTCAGCAAGCTTTCGTACAGAGGCGTGTTGCTGGATCTTTTCAAGCGCCTTGGCCTCGATCTGACGAATACGCTCACGTGTGACATCAAACTCTTTTCCTACTTCTTCGAGCGTGTGACCCACGCCATCTAACAATCCAAAGCGCATCTCCAAAATCTTTTGCTCGCGTGGATTGAGGTCCTGAATGATATTGCGCACGTAATCACGCAAGAGCTGGAGCGCAGCGGAACGATCTGGAGACAGGTTCTTGGAGTCCTCGATGAAGTCCGCCAAGGATGTCTCACCGTCATCACCGTCACTTCCGACAGGCGTCTCGAGCGAGACCGTGTCCTGCGAGATTTTGATGATATGGCGCACCTTCTCGACATCTTGTCCCATTTCCGCAGCAATTTCTTCCGGAAGTGGTTCGCGTCCAAGTTCTTGGATGAGCTCACGTTCAATCTGCTGATATTTGTTGATCGTTTCTACCATGTGCACCGGAATACGGATCGTACGCGACTGATCCGCGAGCGCACGAGTGATCGCCTGCCGAATCCACCACGTTGCGTAGGTCGAGAACTTAAACCCTTTGCGATACTCAAACTTCTTGACCGCGCGAAAGAGCCCGATGTTCCCCTCTTGAATCAAGTCCAACAAGTTGAGCGACTTTCCGGTAAACTTTTTCGCAATAGACACTACCAACCGCAAGTTCGCCTCAATCAAGGCGCGTTCTGCCTCTTTATCGTTTTTATCCTTACGTTTCGCGAGCGAAATCTCCTCTTCTGCATTCAAGAGCGGGATTTTTCCAATCTCGCGCAAGTACATTTGAATCGAGTCGATGTTCAAAAAATCGATGGACTCGGGCTTTCCCGTCGCTGCAGCCGTTGCGGCGGCACTTGGCTTGCGCTCAGCGCGCTCATCCTGGCTATGCAAGGACTTCAAAATACCCTTGCGCTCACCAGAACGGCCCAGAATCCCCTCTTTTTGCTCGACCATACTGATACCCGCCGCATCCAACCGATCCACAAACCCCTCAAGAACATCGATATAATCCTCGACGTCTGGAAACGCAAAATAGAGCTCGTTCTCGGTCATAAACCCACGGGAACGCGCTTTATCAAACATCTTCTCAATAGATTCTGGGCTTGGTGGCGCCGCTTTGACGTACGCCGCTTTCTTTACACGAGGCAAAACAGCCGCTTTTTTTGGAGCCGCCTTTGGTTTCACGACTTTTTTGACCGGTGCTTTACTGGCCGCTTTTTTTGGAGCCGCCTTTGGTTTCACGACTTTTTTGACCGCTTGCTTGCTTCCCGCTGCTTTTGTGGGATAAAAACGTTTTTTGGCTGGTTTGGTTGGCATACCCTGACCAAAAGAATTACAGATCGTGCAGGAGAGCGGAAAACGCTTGCTCCAGCTCCCGAATACGAACAAGGTCTTGAGCCGCTTCGGCGCGACTCATTTCTTGCAGAAGAAGGGACCGTTTTCGATCGAGCGCCTTTCGACGCAAAAGGCGTGAAAGCTCGCTACGCTCGTGTTCAATTGTTGCTCGATTCATGGAAGAGAACGCGTGCTCCGCTAAGAGCATCAGCGTCGTGCAGGTCGTCGCCTCACTCGGCTCAAGCGTGGCCGTCAGGCGGGAAAGCGTCTGGCTAAAAGAAGCGTCAGACGAAGGTGGTAAAAAACCATCCTGAGTATACGAGGCATGAATCACCCTGTAAAGAGCAACAAGCGCTGGGTCGTCTTCTATCTCCATAGGAATCGTTGCGGTCGCAAAGGTTTGCGCAAAATCCGCCGCGGAAAGAAACCCTCCCGCGAACCAACGCCACGCTTGCCGATCCTCCACACGATCCGTCGTTCCCCCCGTACGTTCCTTGTCTTGCGTCGTAAAACGTGCTGTTACCGCTTTTGGTTCAAACCCCGCACGCAAGATCGTTCCACTTTTTTTGATCCCCGCGGAGAGCACCTGCTGATCCACTTCAAGATCTTTCGCGAGGCGTTTTACCCAAGCATCTCGTTCCACAGGGTGCAGAATGCGTGTGATTTCAGGCAGAACTTCATCCGCGATGGCGCGTTTACTCTCAGGAGATGTTCCCCCGTGTCGCGAAAATGCTCGCGCATACACCCAATCCACAATCCCCTTCGCGTCTTGAATCGCCTGCTTCCACAGCGCTGGATCTTTTTTACAGGCCTCGTCTGGATCTTTACCCGCCTCTGGCGGAAGCGTGATAATCTTGATCGAAAACCCTTCCTGCCGAGCCAAATCCAACCCACGCAAGGTTGCCGCTCCCCCCGCCGCATCTTGGTCGAACGCGATCGCAAGATTGGTGGTAAATCGCTTGATGAGCGTCAACTGCTCAATCGTAAGTGCGGTTCCGCTTGCTGCTACCACAGGAAAAATCCCCGCTTGATGAGACGAAACAACGTCCATGTTCCCCTCAACAATCACCGCGATATCCTGCTTGCGAATCTCCCCTTTCGCCTTATCTAGTCCGTACAGGACACCGCTTTTTTTATACACCATGGTCTCAGGTGTATTCATGTACTTGGGCTGTTGTGGGTCACTCGTGAGAATACGCCCCGTGAATCCGACAACATTCCCGTGCACATCCGTAATGGGAAACATGAGTCGGCCACGAAACCGATCGTATACCCCCTCGCCGCGTTCACGCTTCATCGCGAGACCGGCGGCCACGAGCTCATCCGCCGACACCCCTCGACGGGTAAGCGCCTCCGTCAGCGCCGACCAGCTCTCGAGCGCATACCCAATCGAAAACAGGTCTGCCGTCAGCTCATCGATCCCTCGTCGTTGCACATAGGCCCGCGCTTCTGCGGCTTGAGGCACTTGCAATAACACGGATCGAAAAAATCGCGCCGCGAGGGCGTTCACCTCAAACAGGCGCTTCTTTTTTGAGGTCCCCAGCTGCTGAAATGACGAGACCTCTATCGTTACGCCTGCTTTTTGCGCTAAAAAGGTCAACGCCTCACGAAACTCCATGCCCTCGATACGCTCAATAAACGAAAAAATATCACCCCCCGTATCACACCCAAAACAGTGCCACGATTGACGCGATCGCGACACATGAAACGACGGCGTACGCTCTTGATGAAACGGACACACCCCTTTAAACGTTCCTGCGCCCGCCGGCTTGAGGGGAACATACTCTCCCACCAGCTCTGCCACGTCGATACGAGCTTTGATGTCGGCAATCGTATCCATATGCCTCATCCTGGCAAAAAAACACTCTCTTGTCGACAAGCCGCGTTTTTGCTATAGATACCCTCGCTTCTTGCTTTTGACGAGCGCGCATAGGGCGTGCCCGCAACCTCTTCCTCTCTTCTCCTATCGGAGAACCCTTCCATGAGCAGGACCAAGCAGCAGTACGCGGCAGAGAACAGGATTTTGTTTGATCTCGACCCTAGTGACAAACAGCGATCCCCTCGGAGAAAGCGACATCACTGGCGCCGACACGAAGGCACTGGACCAACCAAATTCTTTGAGCCACGGACTGATCAGGTACCTAAAACCGTGAAGGAGGCCATCGTCCTGGCCAAACAAGCACGGTCACTCGGCTAACATACCTCTCACACGTCAATCCCTTTCCTAAAACGAGCACCGCGCTCGTTGTTTTTATTCCCACGAAAAGCTTTCAAAACCCCAGGCCGTCAGCGCCTTCACATCTTGATAGCGTGAAAAGTGATCCTGACTCGCGAGTGTAACAGCAATAAGCTCGTTTCCTGCTGCGTCTTGCGTAGCTTGCGCAAAGCAGAATCCCGCTTCGGGCAACGAACCCGTCTTGCCCGCAAGAATGGTATACGGCGCTTTATTCAAAAAAGACGAGAGTAGAAGATTGGTGTTTTGTACTATCTGCGTCTTGCCCTGCGTGTTGCTATATTTTGCCGTGGCGTGTTTGGTAATCGAACGAATCTGCGGATATTGCAACGCTTGTCGCAATAATCGTGCAACATCGATCGCGCTGGCGCGGTTTCCTCGATCAAGCCCCGTGGGATCCGTAAACACCGCTTGCGTCATCCCTAGCTCTTGCGCCTTCTGATTCATCGCTTGCAAAAACGCCTCGCGTCCACCTGGATAATTGCGCGCGAGGGTGTTGCCCGCTGTATTCACTGAACCCACGAGCAACACATCCAACAACGCTTCACGCGTCAGGCGCTCCCCACGACCAATCACCGTTCGTCCCTCGTTTGGCTCATCCTCTGCCAAAACCTCAAGAACCTCTTCGAGCGACTGCCCCGCGTCTAACACCACCATTGCGGTCATGAGCTTGGTAAGGCTTGCAATAGGATGCACGGTCGACCCCTCTTTTGTATACAGTGTCGCGCCGCTTTTTCCGTCGAGCAGTACCGCCGCCTTCCCCGTTGTTGCGATACCTGTCGACGATCCTGCCTTACGCACAGGAGCAATCACGGGTGGCGCGATATACCGAGCCAATGGAAAACTCGCCTGATGCGCCGCTGGACGAGCGGGCACCGCGTGTGTTGAGAGCATTCCCAAGGCTAAAAGAAGCGATTCTGCGAGCATACGCTCTAGTGTACAGCAGATAGCGGTTCTGCGCCAAGCGTTGCGAGCGCTGGAAGACGTGATCGGTCTTCAATGCCAAGCCATTGCAAGCATAACGGCGTCACGTCATACACCACCTGCCCCACACGTTCTTCACCCGTTTCCGCGATAAGCCCCTTCAAGAGCAAGCTTCGCAAGATCTGATGTGAATACATCCCGCGAATCTCTTCCAGTTCTGGGCGCGTTTTTGACCCCGTGTACAAAAAGACCGCGAGCGTTTCGAGCGCCGTCTTGGAAAGATCGGCTTTCGCCTCCCCCTCGCGCAAGAGTGCCACCACGGGCGCGCTTTCTGGCGCGGTCACCAGTTCGTGCATCCCCTGCCACGAGCGCAGCCGAACGCCTCGATGACTGAGCTCGTCACGTAGGCGCGTAAGGACCTCTTGAAGCTCTTCCAAAGAGCAGGCCAGTAATTCAGCAAGACGCGATTCAGCGAGCGGTTCACCGTGGGCAAAGAGAAGCGCCTCGAGAGCGGAAGAAGAGATCATACGGAAGAAAGGGTGATATCGGAAAAGAGACCGGTTTGCGTGACAGTGAGTTTATGTTCACGAACAAGCTCGAGGACCGCCAAGAAGGAGACAAGGCGGACTTCAGACGAGGCGTCGCGAGGCACCCAGGCGAAAAACGACGCCGTCCCCCGTTCACGAAGGAGTGCCGCCAGAGCGCTCATCCGCTCTTCCAGGGTCACGAGGCGTTCGAGCTGGAACGAACGCGGTGGTGGCGGAGCTGGTTTTTTGACCCGTGCAAGCATCTTGAGATACGCCTCACGCACACGCCCAAGCTCGGGGGCCACGGGCAGTACAGGAGGACCTACTTCGGTACGCTCGCCTCGTCCATACGAAAGCGGCGTACCGCTCCATCGCTCGCCAAGCCACGCCCCCGCGCGCACATACGCCTGATACGCCTGCAACCGCTCCACAAGCGACGCGTCGTCCTCTTCTTCGAACACCTCGTTCGGAAAGAGGAGGCGCGCTTTCATCGCCACCAGCTTACTCGCGATCACTAAGAAGTGCACGAGGGATTCTAGCGGGTATACCTCTTGCTCGGCTCGCGTACGCACTTCTTGCAAAAAGCGCTCCGTGACATGCGCGAGACTCACGTCTGAAAGCGAAAGCCGCTCGCTCTCCACCAGCGAGAGGAGAAGATCGAGCGGGCCATCAAACGGTTCGAGCTCCATACGTCCCATTATGCCGTAGGAGGAAGATCCAGGCGAATATGTACATCGCGAAGCCGCGCTTCCGGCAACGGACTTGGTGCTGCCATCAAAAGATCCTGTGCATCTCCTGTTTTTGGGAGTGGGATCACCTCGCGAATATTGGGTTCATTCGCGAGAATCATCACGATACGATCAATACCAGGAGCAATACCGCCGTGCGGTGGTGCGCCGTATTCAAACGCGCGCAGCATGTGTCCAAACTGAGATTCGATCTCTTCTGCGGTCATCCCCATGATTTCGAGCACGCGACGCAGTGCCTCTGGCTGATGGTTACGGATAGATCCACCCCCCGCCTCATACCCATTCAGCACAATGTCGTACTGCGTCGTCAAAATTTCGCCAATACGCTCTTTATTCATAAGCCATTCACGATGCTCTGGCTTTGCGGCAGAAAAGGGGTTGTGCGTAAACGTCCATCCGCCTTCGTCCGTCTTTTCGAAGAATGGAAAATCGAGCACCCACGCAAATGCGAGCAGGTTTGGATCGTTCTTATCTTCGCGCAAGTCTGGCTTGTCAGAACCATACTTCTCCATCGCTTCGGCGTAGCTGAGGCGTGGAAATGGCACTTGCTGGATGCGCTTTTCTGGAGTCGCTGTCTGCACAAGCTTGATCATCATGTCCTCGATCAGGCTCAGCACGTCTTCTTGCTCCACAAACGACATCTCAAGGTCGAGCTGCGTAAACTCTGGTTGACGGTCACCGCGCTGATCTTCATCGCGGAAACAACGTGCGATCTGAAAATACCGCTCCATGCCACCCACCATCAGAAGCTGCTTAAACTGCTGCGGCGATTGTGGCAGCACGTACATACTCCCCGGATGAATACGGCTTGGCACCAAAAATTCGCGTGCGCCTTCTGGCGTACCTTTGGTGAGGTACGGTGTCTCAATTTCGACAAACCCTTCTTGATGCAAGTAGTCGCGAAAAAACGAAATGACCTTGTCGCGAAGACGGATATTGCGCTGCATGCGCGCCGAACGCAGGTCCAGGTAACGATAGGTCAAACGTAACTCCTCGCTCACGCCCGACGTATCTTCGTTCACCGCAAATGGTGGCGTGAGAGACTCATTCAAGACCTCGATAGATGACGCGAGCAGCTCAATAGCGCCCGTGGGCATCTCGAGATTTTCTTGCCCTGGTTGGCGTGGCTGCACCGTGCCCGTGATCGCGACACAGTATTCCAAGCGAATACCCTTCATACGCTCTTTGGACGCGTCGTCGAGCTGACTTGGAACGCCTACGACCTGCACGATGCCGGAACGATCGCGCACGTCAAAAAACGCGATTTTGCCCATATCGCGGCGTGCATTCACCCATCCTTTGATGGTGACCACCTCCCCAACCCGTCCCACGACCTCCAAAGCAAGATATCGAGACATACGACGCGTAGTACACCAAATTTGGGGCGTTGAGGCAAGGCGATTCCCTTATTCCTCCCCCTCGTCCTCGTCATTCCCCTTCTTGCCCATCTTGACCGCGAGCACAATCTGCTCGATGGCGCCGCCTAAAATAAGCGGAAGTTGGTGCCAGGATTTTTTGATACGATGGTCCGTTAAACGATCTTGCGGGAAGTTATACGTACGAATCTTTTCGGAGCGATCCCCCGTTCCGATCTGCGAACGTCGCTCTGCATCAAGCGCCGCGTGTTTGCGAGCTTCTTCTGCTTCCCACAAACGCGCACGCAAAATCGTCATCGCGCGTTCACGGTTTTGCACCTGCGAGCGTTCATCCTGACAGTTGACCACCACCCCAGATGGAATGTGGGTAATGCGCACGGCGGAATACGTCGTGTTCACGGACTGCCCGCCTTTTCCACCCGCACAAAACGTGTCGATACGAAGGTCTTTCGCGTCGATCGTGATTTCGGACTCTTCAATCTCTGGAAGCACCGCGACCGTAACCGTTGAAGTATGCACACGCCCCTGCTTTTCCGTTGCTGGAACGCGTTGTACACGATGCACGCCCGACTCATACTTGAGCCAACCGTATGCGCCCGCTCCCGCGATCGCGAACACCACTTCTTTGTAGCCCCCAAGCTCGTTTTGCGATTCAGACAATAAATTCGCTTTCCAGCCTTTTAACTCAGCAAAACGTACGTACATACGAAACAACTCACCAGCAAACAGCGCCGCTTCATCACCACCTGCACCGGCGCGAATTTCGACGATAATGTCGTTCTGATCGTGTGGATCTGGTGGAACGAGCGTCGCCTCAAACAGCTCTGTCGCTTGCGCGTAGTCCGTCTCGACACGTGGGAGGTCTGGCACTGCCATCGCGCGCAATTCTTCCTCGCCAGAATCCATCGCCTCACGCACGTCTCGCCACGCACGTTCCGCCTGCAGATACGCTTCTGCGGCGCGAGCAAGCTCTTTGGCGCGTGCATACTCACGACTCGCTTTTTTGAGACGTTCTTGGTCGCCAAAAATCGTTGGATCGGCAAGAACCAACTCAGACCGAGTGAGATCGGTGATAGCTGACTGGGCAGCACTTATAAGAGAAGAGGACATAAGAAGGGTAGTGGGTACTCGTACACTGTACGGGAAAAAGGTTTGGTATCAAAAAACCGAGCTATGCTAAACACAACTCGGTTTTTCTTCCGCTACGCGTCGAGCGTTTGTTTTGCGGTCTTTTTTGCCTCTTTTTGCGCTTGGCGCTTTTCCGTCTTGGCTTTTTTGCCTCCTTGCGCGGTCAATTCTTCGCGAGCCTTGGACTTCTCGGCGAACTTTTCAATACGGCGAGAGGTGTCAAGAAGCTTCTGTTGACCCGTGTAAAATGGGTGACACTTGTTGCACAATTCAACGCGGAGCTCTTCTTTGGTGGAACCAACGCTGAACGTGTTACCACAGGCACAAACGACCTGGGCAGAGGCGTAATACGTTGGGTGGATAGAGGTTTTCATAGATGGGCATTATGATAGCGGAAACCATCGGTTTTGGCAAGATTGAGGCAAAAGATGGGGCTAGAATCGCTGGTTTATCGACGTTTTTCAAGAGCTGAACGCACCAAATCATCCAATAACTCACCATAACCCTTACCGCTCGCTTCCCACAACTTGGGATACATACTTCGGGTCGTAAAACCCGGCATGGTATTCACCTCATTCACGAACACCTCCCCCTCGGGGGTCAAAAACAGGTCTACGCGCGCCAACCCTTCACAGCCCAGCGTCTTATACACGTGAAGCGCCACCTCCTGCGCTCGTGCCACCTCCTCTGGTGTGAGGACGGCGGGGATTACCAAAGACGACGCGTTTGGGTCTTGATATTTTGCCTCGTATGAATAAAAACCCCGGTGAACCACAACCTCTCCCGGAAGAGAAACCTGCGGAGAACGGTTTCCAAGTACAGCGCACTCAATCTCGCGACCTACCACCATCGCTTCGATCAGGATCTTTTGATCACAAGAAAACGCGCATGCAACAGCCGCTTGATACTCAGCTTCGGTAGAGACCTTGGTGACGCCAATCGACGAACCCATGGATGCCGGCTTGATAAAGCACGGTAAACCCAGCACTTCTTTGATATGGGCGATATTCGGAACCTCTTCAGGCGAACGACAAGCGATATATGAGCCAACGGGAATACCCGCTTCGCGCAGAAGACGCTTCGTAACGTCTTTATCCATTCCCGCCGCTGAGGCGCACACCCCCGATCCTACAAACGGCACACCCGCAAGGAGCAGCGCTCCCTGCACCGTGCCATCCTCCCCAAAAGGACCGTGCAACAAGGGGAAGACCACATCCGCCTTCGTGTATATGCGTCCTTGGTCAAGGCTATACACTTCCCCGCTACCTCCAGGAAGCAGAGCCACCCGCTCTCGAGGACACGCCTCCCTCGTTTGATGCGTCTCACTCGCAAACCAATGAGACGCGTCCCGTATCAGCCACCACATCCCTGAACGATCGATAAAAACCACCTCTACGATATATCGCTCTTTTGCGAGAGCGTGCCACACTTCACGGGCAGAAGAGACAGAAACATCATGCTCAGGAGAGGCGCCTCCGCAAAGCAAAAGAAGATGGATACGCGAGGAAGACATCGTCTTTAGCCTATAACGACGCTGGTTTTTGAACAAGCGCCACGCATTTCTCAACAAAAAACGACCTGAGAATCAGGTCGCCAGCTTCTTTCCCCGTCTTAGGCGGCGCGCGCTTTCCGCGTCTGCGGCGGCTTTTGCCTAAACGCGGCACGCATCTTGAGCGCCTCCCGCTCTTGTCGAGCCTGCTCCCATTCGGCGTACGCGCTTTCAAGCTCTACGCGGTATTCCGGCGATCGCGGCTGCTCAAGAGCAAAGCG
>JAGOUA010000003.1:0-16019 GCA_018061485.1 Patescibacteria group bacterium | reverse complement strand
TTGTAATCGTGGAAGCACCTCCCAAAGATGCACGATCAGCTCCCACCAGAGGTCCACACCTGCGGAACCCTTTTGCTTCGTGAGGGTTGTAGTTGGACAAAAATCTCCTTCTGCCCCCGTATCCTGTTCCGTTGTCATTCGATCCCTCTTTTCTTGTTTGAAGAGATTCCCCCCAAGGGTCCTTTAGTCTGGCTGGTTTTGCCCCCTTCGTCAAGCATGAGCGAAGAAGAAAGCGCGAGCAGACGCTTGACCACGTGCCTCTATTGGACAAGCCCGCGCAAGAGGAGTAAGAATAGACCCTGTCTTTATGGAAAGCCCTCTCGATAATCCCTTCCTCCTCTGGCAAGTGCGTCTTTGGATCGTTTTTGGGAACTTTCTTCTTCTTGGTCTCTTCTTGGGTATCGGTTGGCTGATCGACCGAGCGCTAGGAACAGGACCGAAGATCATGATCACTGCTCTCGTTCTCTCGTTTCCCGTCAATCAACTCATCATGATCACAATTCTCAAACGCCGCTTTCTCTCTAAAAAGCCTCAAGCCTAGCCCGCTTTCGCTATGCTCTCCATTTCTATCCCTCCTCGCGTGATCACGTTCTTGGGCTCGATACCCATCACCAACGGCGTGATCGCGGCATTTACCACCTCCCTGCTCTTAATCATCTTCGCTTTGATCGTCCGAAGGAATCTCGGCATCGTCCCCAGTCGCCTCCAAGCGGCCGTCGAACAGGTGGTTGAATACTTCGACATCCAGCTCACGAGTGCCTTTGGATCAAAAAAAGAGGCCCGGAAGTTTCTCCCCCTCATTGTCACACTGATCCTGTTCATTGGACTCGCGAACCAGCTCTCGCTTCTTCCCCTCCTCTTTCAGATCACGTACGAAGGCGAACCCCTGATGCGCCTCTCGACGTCCGATCTCAACCAAACACTGAGTCTCGCGTTGGTGGTTCTGGGTCTTGCCCACGTTCTCGCCTTCGCGTTCTCACCGCTTAAGCACCTTGGCAACTTCATCAAAATTGCGCCGTTGATACACGCTCGTTCTCTGCGAGATGTCGGCTTTGCCTTCTTGGATCTATTCATGGGACTCCTCGATATCATCGGTGAACTGGCAAAAATTCTTTCCCTGTCCGCTCGTCTCTTCGGGAATATCTTCGCGGGAGACGTCATGATTCTGGTGATCGTGAGCCTTTCGACCTACACCCAGTTCTTCGTCCCGTTACCGTTCCTCGCCCTCAGTATCTTCTCCGGCTTTGTACAGGCCTTCGTGTTCGCCCTCTTGTCTATTCAGTTCCTTTCTGGAACCATCACGTCCGTGAAGGGCAAGGGCCACCCCGTCCCCGCTGAGGGAGCGAGTGGATAGCTCTTCTCTCAGTAGGACTGGTTAGATCGCTTTATTCTTCTCTCTTTATCTCTTGTACAGCTTGTACATCCTCGTTATATGCCAGAATACGTCTTGATCGCGAAAGTCATTGCCGCCGGTCTTTGTATGGGTATTGGTTCGATCGCTCCAGCCCTTGCTGAAGGGAATGTGGCTGGAAAAGCCATGGAAGCTATGGGTCGCAACCCAGCCGTGACTGAAAAAATGTTCCCAAACATGATCGTTGCCATGGCTATTTGTGAATCCACGGGTATTTACGCGCTCGTGATCTCGCTCATCATCTTGTTCGTGGTCTAATTTTCACCGACTACTTGCCGCTCTTATGGATGCTCTCCAGAAATTAGGAATCGATGGATGGAGCATCGTTCTGTATGCGCTGAACACGCTCTTGCTTGTCGGCATCTTGACTAAGCTGCTGTATAGGCCGGTTCTTCAGTTTTTGGATGAACGACGCGACACCATTCGACGCAACTTGAGCGAAGCAGAACTACTTCGTAAGTCTTTTCAAGAAGAAGCACAAAAACAAAAAGCAAGCGCTCTTGAAGAAACCAAGCGCCTTCGCGCGGAGCTTGCTTCGTTGAAAGCAGAAGCCGAAACCGAGGCGAAAACCCTTCTTGAAGAAGCTACCGCTCGTCGAGAGGCGATGCTTGCGGAGGCTCTTGCACAAACTGAGGCGATTAAAGCCCGCGTGATGCAAGATACAGAACAGGCTATTCGTGAACGTATCGAACGCGTTGTGCTTCAGGTACTCGAAAAAGGCCTTCCACAAGACGTCGTGCGCGCCAGCGTGCAAACCGCGTGGGATAAACGCTAATCGCTCTTATGTCCCTTTCTCGCGTGATTGCCGCATGGACGCACTCCCTGCTTGCGAGCCTCGCTCAGCACCCAACGTTTTTTGACGCGACGCCATCGGCCCGTCAGGCGGCTCTGGCAACGTCAGATCTTCCACAGGCGCTTCGCGCGTATGCCTGCACCGTGGAGGCAACTGCTTTTCTGCAAAACATGCGTCAAGCAACGCCACATCTTGCTTCGCCGCGCCTACCAAAAGACCTCCGAAGCAACGCGTTTTGGCGAGCTTGCGCGGAAAGCCTGTGCGAAACCATCGCTTTGTACGACCAAGACCCAGATCTTCTCGAAGAACTGCAGCCGTTCGTACGAGCGCACACGCCTCGCCACTTCGCCTTTGTTCAGACCCCTGTTCTTCTCGAAGCAAAAGAACGCGCTCATATGCGAGAAGCGTTGCAAGCGCACGACGCTCAAGCCGTTCCCCTCTTTCGCGTAGAGGCTTCCCTGGGCGGTGGGTTTCGCCTCTTTCATCAAGGAACGCTTGTCGATCGCAGTTGGACAGGAACCGCTAAACATCTTCTTGGTCGCTTATTCGCTCACTGATCTGCTATGTCTCAAGACTCACTCACCTCTTTTTTCTCCGCTCTTGATGCGGCACTTCGACGCACAGAAGAGCACCCTGTCTCTAGCGAGGGAGCAAAAGGCACGGGCATGATTCAGTCCGTGAAAGACGGCGTTTTGCACATCGACGGCCTTCCCGGCCTCAAGATGGGCGAGGTATTACACGTGGTGGACACCTCCATTAACGCGCTCGTGATGCAAATTGATCGCGATGCCGCGTATGCCGTATTGCTCGAGTCCTCTCAAGGCGTTCGTGAAGGTATGGCGGTACAATCCACCAACCGCTTTTTGGCGATTTCGGTGGACGAATCCCGTCTTGGTCGCGTCGTTGACCCGCTTGGAAACGCGCTTGACGAAGGTCCCGCCTTCAAAAAAGGCGTATCTATGCCGCTCGAAGCGATGGCACCGTCCGTTATGGAGCGCTCGTCCGTCAACCAACCGGTCCAAACCGGTATCGTTGCGATCGACGCGCTTATCCCTATCGGACGCGGTCAGCGCGAGCTGATTATCGGCGACCGTCAAACCGGAAAAACAACCGTCGCTATCGACACCATTTTAAGCCAACGCGGCCAAAACATGGTCTGTATTTACGTCGCTGTTGGCCAACGTGAATCCAAAACCGCGCAAGTGGTGCGTACACTCCAAGAACATGGCGCCATGGATTACACCGTGGTGGTGAACGCGGGTGCTTCGACATCGGCGATCATGCAGTTTCTTGCGCCATACGCAGGAGCGGCGATTGGCGAATATTTTATGCGTAAAGGCCAAGATGCACTCGTTATTTACGACGACCTGTCTAAACACGCCGTTGCGTATCGCGAAATGTCGCTGCTTTTGCGCAAACCTCCAGGACGTGAAGCGTACCCAGGCGATGTGTTTTACATTCACTCGCGCCTCCTTGAACGCGCCGCGAAACTCAGTCAGGAACAAGGCGGTGGTTCGCTGACGGCGCTCCCTATCGTTGAAACGCAAGCGAACGACGTTTCGGCATACATCCCAACCAACGTCATCTCGATTACGGACGGACAGATCTTTTTGGAGAGCACGCTCTTTAACCAAGGTATTCGTCCAGCGATGAACGTCGGTATTTCGGTTTCACGCGTGGGATCCGCGGCGCAAACCAAGATCATGAAAAAGTCTTCCGGAACTGTAAAGCTCGATCTTGCCCAGTACTACGAACTGGCCGCCTTCTCGCAATTTGCGAGCGAACTCGATACTACCACCAAGCAGCAACTCACTCGCGGTGAACGCGTCGTGGAATCCCTCAAGCAAAAAGCGCATCAACCCTACGCGCTCTGGCAAGAGATCTTAGTGCTTCGTGCCGCAACAGGTGGTTTTCTTGACGCGATTCCTCGCGAGCAAGTCGCACCTCTTTTGCAAGACTTTCTACGTGATACCGCTAGCCGAGCCAAAACCCTCGTCGAGCGTATCGAGGCAGAACGCGCGCTTTCGGATGATATTGCCGCCGACATTGAACACGTGCTCAAAACCTTCTTCGCGAAGGCGTCTCGAGCGTAACCCTCTTTTGCGCTGTGGCTTTTCTTGTCGAAATCAAAAAGAAGATCGAGGCGGTGCAAAACACCCGCAAGATCACCAAGGCCATGGAACTGGTTGCGGCCAGCCGTATGCGCACGTTTCAACGAAAAGCGCTCGGCGCCCGCACCTATGCCTGGGGTCTTTTGCGTGAGTTTTTGCCGCATCAAGCGAACGTCGAGGAGCTTCCTTGGGGCGAGGTTCGAGACCCGTCTCTTCCGACCTTGTTTGTGATTATCACGTCGGACAAAGGCTTGTGCGGATCTCTCAACCAACAGCTCTTGCGTCACTTGTGGCGATCTGAAGAATGGAACGCGCTCCCTCCAGAAAAACGCCTCTTGATCACCATTGGTCGTAAGAGTGCGGAAGCCGCTCAGTACGCGGGATTCCCTCCTGTGAAAAAGTTCGAGGGGATTCGCGAGGCGCTCGATCCACTCTCTTCGCTCAAGCTGATCGAGAAAATCGTGGGGTTCTGGACGCGAAAAGAATGCCGCGAAATCATTCTCATCTCTCCCCACTACGTCAACCCATTCGTGTTTTATCCAACCACCAAGCGCTACCTGCCGTTTAGTCCGTCGATGGTGGAATCCCACCTCGGCTGGAAAGATCCGGAAAGCATGGTAGGGGTACCGCTCTTAGCTCAACCAAAGCACCCGATGCTCGAAGAAGACACGGCTCCCGTCCTACTCGAACCTTCGCGTGAAGAAGTGATGGATGCGTTTGTACGACAACTTGTGCAAAGCGTGTTTCTCCAAGCCTTCTACGAGCTGAAAGCGTGTGAATACTCAAGCCGTATGGTCGCCATGAAAAACGCTACGGAAGCAGCCGACAAACGCTTGCAAGAATTCACTCACGAGTATCACAAAGTCCGCCAAGGCGCGATCACGCAACAACTTGCTGAGCTTGCCGGTGGAACCGCCGCCATTGACTAACCCCTATTGACTATGTCTCCCAAATCTTCCTCTCACAAAACATCGGACGCGCGCCCCGTCGGACATATCGTTCGAGCGGTTGGCGTGGTTGTCGACGTCGCGTTTTCCGACCACGTTCCAGAACGATACAGTGCCCTGATCGTACAGGGGGTCAGCCCAAAGCTCGTCCTTGAAGTTCAAGCGCACCTTGGTTCTGGCGTTGTGCGTACCGTGGCCATGGCTTCAACAGACGGTATCTACTCCGGTCAAGCCGTTGAGGATACCCTGTCTCCTATCACCGCCCCCGTGGGCGAGGCGGTTCTTGGCCGCGTCTTTAACGTGATTGGTGAGCCGATCGACGGTCTTCCAGCTCTCGAGGGCGCTCAAGCAGAGCGTCGCTCCATTCACGCAGCACCACCCTCTTTTGCCGAGCAAAGCGGAAAAGCGGAAGTGTTTGAAACGGGCATCAAGGTGATTGACCTGCTGGTACCCTTTATCAAGGGAGGAAAAATCGCCCTTTTCGGCGGTGCAGGCGTGGGAAAAACCGTCATCATGCAAGAGTTGATCCACAACGTGGCTATGGCGCACGGAGGCTACTCGGTGTTTGCTGGCGTTGGCGAGCGCACGCGTGAAGGCAACGACTTGATCCACGAAATGCGCGATTCTGGCGTTATGGACAAAGTCGCGATGGTATTCGGTCAGATGAACGAACCACCGGGAGCGCGTATGCGCGTGGCGTTTACCGGTCTTACCATGGCCGAAACCTTTCGTGATGCAGGAAAAGATATCTTGATGTTCGTCGACAACATCTTCCGCTTTACGCAAGCGGGAGCAGAAGTCTCGGCGCTTCTTGGACGCTTGCCATCGGCGGTGGGCTATCAGCCAACGCTCGCGACAGACATGGCTCAGCTTCAAGAGCGTATTACATCTACCAAAAAAGGGTCTATTACCTCGGTGCAAGCGGTGTACGTGCCGGCAGACGACGTAACTGACCCAGCTCCTGCCACCACCTTCGCCCACTTGGACGCAACCATCGTGCTTTCGCGTAAGCAAGCCTCTATGGGATTGTATCCCGCCGTTGATCCTCTGGATTCGACCTCTACAGCCCTCAAAGAGGACATTGTGGGCGTTGAGCACTACGAGGTGGCGAACGGCGTTCAACGCACGCTACAGCGCTATAAGGAGCTTCAGGACGTGATTGCGATCTTGGGCATGGACGAACTCTCAGAAAACGACAAGCTTACCGTGTCGCGTGCTCGTAAGATTCAACGCTTTTTGACGCAGAACTTCTTTGTCGCTGAACAGTTTACGGGTACTCCTGGTCAGCTTGTTCCACGTCAAGAAGCGGTTCGTGGCTTTAAGGGTATTCTGGAAGGAACCTACGATCACATTCCAGAGCAGCACTTCTACATGGCGGGCGGCATCGATGACGTGATCACTCGCTACGAACAGAGCAAGCAAACCTAACGTATGAAGGTGTTTATTCGTACGCCGGACGGCGAAGCGCTCTTTCGCGAAAACGTACAGTCTGTCGACGCGTTTACCGAGCTCGGGGCTCTCCGTATCTTGCCTGGACACGCCTCCCTCCAGGGCACGATCCGCTTTTCGCCCATTCGCGTAGAAACTCCCGACCATACCGAACACTTTGTCGTTCAACGCGGCTTTGTGTTTATCAACCAGCATCAGGACGAAGTCACCTTTGCGGTGTATCAAGCAGAAAAACGAGGTGAACTCAGCCATCAAACCGCAAAAGAGTATCTTGAGCATGTCCTTCAAGCGTTGCATGATAAAACAGCCCTCAGTGACTACGAAATTCAATTCTTGGATGACGAGCGCCTTGCCACGCAAGAACGTCTTACCTATCTCGAGAAGAAGCCTGAATCGACGACATCCCGCTAACCGCGGGATGTTTGTTTAGGAATTCTACAGACGGCGCCGCATCGCTAGACAAGACAGGCCTTATGTCGCATGCTTTTTCTATATGACTCATCTTTCCACGGAAGCATTTAAGACCGTCCTCGCTTCTTCGCAATCCTCTGATCCGTCTGTTGCTTTTATCAACGTGTGTACTCCGCAAGAATATCGAGAGAAACACATCGCTGGTGTCAAAAACATTCCTCTAAGCGAACTCTCTTCACGACTGGATGAACTCACCGATAAAACCACCATCTACGTCCATTGCCGCTCAGGAAGACGTAGTCAGCAAGCTATCGATTTGTTGCGACAAGCTGGCATCACCGCAGAACTTATCAACGTGGAAGGCGGTCTGATCGCTTGGGAAGCCGCTGGTCACCCAACAACATCGCTCAAAACAAGCGGCATTCCTTTGATGCGCCAAGTCCTGCTCGCGGCTGGCGCACTGATTCTTCTGAGTTTCGCCCTCGCCGGGCTCGTATCGCCCTGGTTTTTAGGCATCGCCTTGTTTGTGGGCGGAGGGCTCACCGTTGCCGGCGCAACAGGATGGTGTGGCATGGCTTTTATGCTAGCAAAGATGCCGTGGAATAAGGCGTAGAACCTATCCGTGTAAAGCCCGTGCTACTAACGCCACCCCATAAATCCCCAACCCATTCGCGAAGAAGGTCACCGGTAAAAAGATCCCTAGACGCATTTTTGAGAGCCACATCATCGCCACACCGATCTCGTCTGGCAAAGGCGAAGCGATGATCATCGCTCCAAACATGGGCCACAGAACACGCGGAACACGGGAAGCGACCACCGCTTTCCACCGCTTCGCTCGAGGAGACCGTAGTAAGTACGCAAAATCCTCTGACACTCGATCGCGGACAAACAGGTACAGAATCAGATCTCCACACATGGCTCCAAGCCCACCAAACACCGCCACGCTGATTGGCGCCTGTTCTTGCGCGAGAACGCCAAGCGTGGCAATAGAAGGCGCAATCGTGAAAAGCGATGTAAAAAAGAGCCCTGCCAAAAAACTTCCCGCATACGCCAAATCGCGCACCCCATGCACCGCCGCATGAATGACGCCCGTCTGGACCAATGCCGTAGCTACAACGATACTTCCTACAATAATCACCGCATCCGTCAAAAGTCGGGCGCGTTTTTGTCGTGCAGAGAGACGCATACACCGCAGTATACCCGATCGCTCATCTCAAGAGAACACTCTTATCGTCGAGAAATACGCTCCATGCTACACTAGTCACATCTATGCAAGCGTTCTTTGATATCAGCCTTCTTCTCGCTCTCGCCACCGTCATCGCTCTTGTCATGCAATGGCTTCGCCTCCCATTGCTCTTGGGACATATTTTGACGGGCATTCTTGCGGGTCCGGCAGTATTCAACATGCTGCAACACACAAGCGTCATAGAAACCTTCTCGCAGCTAGGTATCACGGCTCTGCTTTTTGTGGTGGGACTCAGTTTAAGCCCGCATGTTATTCGAGAGGTAGGGAAAGTCGCCCTAGCAACGGGACTTAGTCAGATCCTATTCACAACCTTGTTTGGCTTCGGCCTTGGCATGCTCCTCGGCTACTCCTGGATGACGAGCCTCTTTTTGGCCGTTGCCCTCACGTTTAGCAGCACCATTATCATCATGAAGCTCCTCGGCGATCGAGGGGACGAGCACACGCTGTATGGAAAAATTTCGGTGGGGTTTTTACTGGTACAAGACCTTGTCGCCACCATCATCCTGATTCTCGCCTCAACACTCGGTAGCGATGGGACCCTGCTTCAAGCCATCGTCAAAACCCTGGCCCTCTTGGGAGGGATGGCCCTGGTCATGACGCTCGTCGCTCGTACCATCCTTCCTCGACTGTCTCGCCTGTTTGCGCAGTCGCAAGAATTTCTTTTTCTTTTTTCTCTCGGTTGGGGCGTCGGTATCGCAGCCCTCTGTTACCATCTTGGCCTGTCCATCGAAATAGGTGGACTTGCCGCTGGTGTCGCCCTTGCCACATCCCCCTATCGCTTTGAAATCACCGCCAAAATGCGCCTGATCCGGGACTTTTTTCTCATCATGTTTTTTGTCCTCTTGGGATCGCATCTCACTTGGACATCCATCGGCGAACATCTTCCCCACGCGGCCATCCTCTCGGCCTTCATCCTGATTGGTAATCCGCTGATCGTCATCGCGATCATGGGCTGGCTACGCTATTCCAAAAAAACCGCCTTCTTCGCCGGTCTTACGGTAGCGCAAATCAGCGAGTTCTCTCTGATCCTGCTCATGCTCGTGGCACAAAAAGGCTATATTTCCCAAGAAGTCGTCTCTCTCGCGACGATCGTGGGCATTGTCACGATCGCTGGATCAACTCTCATGATTTTGCACGCAGATCAACTGTACACGTTTCTCGCTCCCGTTCTCAGCCTCTTTGAACGCGCCCACCCTATTCCCGATCGTCAACGTCGTGAACGGTATGATGCCTTTGTCTTCGGATGTCATCGCGTGGGGAATGAGTTTCTCCGTCCACTCGCGAATAAGCGTCTCCGTTCGCTGGTGGTGGACTTCGATCCATCCGTTATCGAGCGGTTACAACAGCGGGAGATCCCCTGCCGCTATGGAGATGCCCATGACAACGAGTTTTTAGACGAGCTAGATCTGGCTTCCGCAAAAGTCATCATCTCGACCATTCCGGATATGGAGATTAACCTCCTATTGTTGCAAAAAGCCCAAAAATCCCGCCTTCCTCATACACTGGTTATTGTCAGCGCTCATACCCCAGAACAAGCACAGCGCCTGTATGATGCTGGTGCTGCCTATGTTATTCTTCCTCACTTTTTAGGAGGAAATCACACGGCCATGCTTCTCGAAGAATACGGGCTCGCGAAGCTCCCCTTTGAACGACAGCGCAAGCGACACTTGAAGTACTTAGAGCGACATCTTGCATCATCATCAAAAGAAGTCGAGTAATCGCTCCTGATCGATCCACGAAAACAAGGGCATGACTATTCGCGTCAGCAGCCCCATGTTTCCCGTCAGAAGAAGCACGCCTAGCACCACCAACAACCCTCCTCCGACGCGCGAGATCAGAGGAAGATACCGCTGGAGCCCACGAATCACTCGCGTCGCCTGACCAACTCCTGCAGCCATGAGCAAAAACGGCAGACCAAGCCCCAACGAAAACACGCCTAGCAGCAGAGCCCCCTGAAGCACCGTCCCCGAAGACGAGGCGAGCAAGAGCACCGATCCCAAAATAGGACCAATGCAGGGAGACCATCCAAACGCAAACGCCGCCCCGAATACAAACGCGCTCAAGGGCCGTCCTGGTGTCAACGAAGACGGAAGAGTAAAGCGCGTATCGCGCTGCATCCACGCAAACCAACGCCCCTCAAATACCCCAAGCATCGACAACCCAAAGAACACGATCAGTAGACCGCTCAACCGCTCAAGCGTAAAACGCAGATGCGCAAGACCGTACTGTGCTAGTAACCCTAACCCCACTCCCAGCGCAATAAAAACGAGACTAAACCCCGCGACATACAGCAACGCGTTGCGCAGTAGACGCCATCGCCACTGACGATCTGTTTGTGCTTGATGCGCGGAAGACCCTCCGATAAACACCAAAAAGCTCGGGACGAGAGGGAGCGTGCAGGGGGCTAAAAAGGTCAGGACACCAGCGATAAAGACGGGAGCCGTGAGTTCAAGAAGCATGCTTACAGCATACCGATCCCGCGCCTCACTCGCCAGAGGGTACGATCATATCGACGACGCAGGCGTTTTTCTTGTTGACGCAAGAGCCTTTGCACCGGCTTCCAAGCGCGCTTAGTACGCTGCTTAGCTCGCCACCCAAGATGCCCCAACCGACACAGCGCCGAACAGTAGACCGATGCACGCGCCTGCTGACACGATTGGCAAAGCAGGGTATGGAGATGACACTCATCATACGCGCAATTTCCATAGTCTTCGGTCGCTGCGCCACACGAAGCACACACGCCAATAACTTGACGCTCACCACCAAAATCCATGCGAATTCTTCCATCAAATGTGTACAACGTTCCTAAAAAGTCTTTTCCAGGAAAGCGCTCCATGTAGGCATGAATCCCCTCTTCGAGCTGGTAGACGTTGGTAAATCCGTGTCGTAATAAATAGGCCGACATTTTTTCACAACGCACACCACCCGTGCACACCGTCACGATCTTTTTCCCTTTGTAGGGTTCAAGCTTGGCAAGAACCTGCGGAAGATCTCGAGACGCTTTCATTCCCGGATCAACCGAGTTGCGAAAATGCCCCGAAGCGTATTCGTAGGAGTTGCGCATATCCACCACCACAAAATCCTCCCCTTGTTCATAGAGGGAACGGAGTTCTTCGGGCGAGACACGTGGCGCCGTCTCTTTTCGTGGGTCAACATCTTGGGGGAAGTGCGTTCCAACGATCTCGTTACGCACTTTTACCGAGAGCTTTGGAAACGAATCTCCCCCTGTCGCACTGCGCTTAATCCCCATATCCGCAAAGCGCGCGTCTTGGCGTACCCACGTCGCAAAGGCCTCGGTAGATGGCAAATCTCCCTCGAGCGTGGCATTTATCCCCTCACTCGCCACAAGCACGCGTCCACGAAGACCCAAATTAGCCGCTTTTTGACGAAGGGTTGCGGCGAGTTCATGCGGATCGTCGATCGTACAGTACCGATAAAACAAGAGGACTTGATGCATGCCTCATTCATACACTATTTCCCCCGTATTCGCAACGGAACGACGTTCCCCCAACGAAGCTCCCCCACCTGCCCACGCAGCTACCAAGCCTCCTACCTCACGAGCTCCTCGCTGGACGAACTGGCGGGCAAGCGTTTGCATGGTGGCGCCCGTGGTGTATACGTCGTCACACAGAATCACTCGCTCAGGAACAGGCCCCGCAACGGTAAATACCTCCCGAGCCGCCGCGAGACGTGAAGCTTCCAAGGTGAGTCTAGCATGAGCCTCAGAAGACTCCTCGCGACGCACCAATCCAAAGCAAGATACGGCTTCTGGTAAAAGAGACTGCATCACCTGATACCACACCATCGCATGATCTCGTCCTCGTTCTTGGATATGGCGTGGGTTTGTTGGAATACCTACCAAGGTATATCCAGCGCCCGTTCCCCACGACCACTCCGTATGCGCATCCCGCCACCGCGTCACCAACCGGATGAGTATCGGCGTAAGCTCATGAATCTGTTCAAACTTGATCGCGCGAATCAGCCGCTGCCAGACAGGATGGGCATACCACGAACACGCAAAGATGCGCGAAAGAGTCGCCGTAGAACGACCAACTGGACATGCCTCGTGTAGGAAGACACAGGACCCCTCACAAGAAGCGCACAGCCAAACAAAGGGAAGATCACACCCCACACAACGAACAGGAAACACCCCCTCGAGAAAGGAGGTTGTAGCCATACGCATTTCTATTATAAGGACTTAGAGAGAGGCCTCTTGCCACGTCAACCGACTCATGACCCATACAGACCCCTGTCGCACAAAACGAGCCGTTGCCTGACGTTGCGTGACGGAAGATTGACCCCCTTCTTCTCTCCGTTGCTGTACTTCGACCAAAATGTCAACCTCCTGCGCGGTGAGTACGGCCACTTCTTGCGTCAGTCTTGCGCTGAGCGCTCGCGTGGTTTGCGAGTATGGCTGTGCCAGCGAGGCGTATTCACGCTGAAGGCGCGTACGTTCTCCTTCGAGAAAGCTGCGCACTTCGGGCGTTACTTCGGTGTATACCATCGCTATCGCTGCAAACCCATCCGCATTTGAATAGGATCCCGCACGAGAAACCACGTCTCTCGCTTGACGGAATAATGCCTCCCGCGCCTTTCGCTCCCGTTCTTGGGCAGAATCTTGCGCGGGAGGAGGCGTTGTCGGCACTTGGAAGGCTGGCGCAGGAGGGAGTTCTTGTGCAGGAGGCAAAGTCCCCGCATCCGTGTTAGGCGCCGGAGCTGGCTCAACCGCCTGAGGCGTATTTGGACGAACGAAAAACCAGTACACCACCCCACCAATGGATAAGATGCCCACAAGTACTAGCCCAATAAACACCCATCGTCGCGTTTGCTGTTGCATACACTAACAAGAGAAAAAAGTTATGAAGAAGAGGCGGCGCGTTTTTTTGCTTCCATGTCCAAGAGCTGTTGCGGATTGGTTGTGACGATTTGATCTTCGGTATACGAAGCCACCACCTGAACCGCCGCGTGCTTTGCTCCCGCAAAGAAAATCCCTTCTCCTACGCCCGATTCAAGTAAGAGGTATTTTTCGGACTGCGTCAGCAAGAACGTTCTCGCGATCAAGTCAATGGAGGCGGGAGACTGTTTCAAGAGAAGTTGCATGGAGCTGTTCGTCACGATCGCCTGCCCATAGGGCGACGACAAGAAGTCGTTGACGTCTTGCGTGATGGTCGTAATACCAAGGAAATACTTACGACAACGCTTAACCAAGGCGAAGATAAACTTCGCGGAATCTTCCGATTGCATCAACCACCACGCTTCGTCGATCACGAGAATGCGTTTTTTCCGCTCAGAACGCACCACGTTCCAAATATAGTTAATGATCGTATAAATCGCGAGCGGACGAAGCTCGTCTTCGAGATCACGTACGGAAAAAACAACGAGCTGGTTATTCACCTGCACCGTCGTTGGCGAGTTGAGCAGTCCCGCAAACGTTCCTTCGGTATATTTGCGCAGTTTAATCACCAGTTCAGCCGTCCCCTCCATTCCTTCGAGAATATCCTCAAAATCGCCCAATGTTGGCGGCTCTACCTCGGCAAGGTTCGACGTGCTCGTAATATCTTTTTTCGCGTATGTTTCCAGTAACGCACGATCCAAGAGTGAGTCTTCCATCGGCGTTACACTTCCCAGCATCAAGCGCAATAGCCCCTTAATCGTGATGACGGCACTGCGAATAATGTCATCGGTTTGATAGGCCTCACCCGTAGGACGAGGAAGATCAAATGGGTTAATCTTTGCCTTCGATGCCAACGAAATCCCGATATACGTACCACCCACCGCATCGGAGAGCTGCTTATATTCCATTTCTGGGTCAATAACAATCACCTCGACGCCCATCATCATGGAGCGCACAATCTCGAGCTTGACCGCATAGCTTTTTCCTGCACCGGAAGTAGCAAAGATCACCGCATTGGCGTTTTGCAACGAGAAGCGATCAAAAATGATCAGCGAGTTATTATGGCGGTTAATTCCATACAAGATCCCATTATCCGATGTCAGTTCTGCGGAGGTAAATGGAAAGGACGAGGCGATCGGCGACGTACTCATGTTGAACGAGATCTGCAACTCATCATTCCCTAGCGGCATGGTTGAGTTGAACCCCTGCTCCGCCTGATAAAACGCCCGCTTGGTGTAAATAAGCATGGAACCAAACGTGCTTTCGACGCTTGCCGTGACGCGGTCTAGTTCAGCGCGATCCGTCGAATAAAACGTGCAATAAAACGCAAATTGAAAGAAGTGTTCAATTCCCTGCGTCAGGTCATCACGAAGACCTTCAATATCACGAAGAGCTGTTTCAGCAATCGGATCACGAGGTTTACCCGTCTCAGCGTTCGACGAGATTTCTGATTCAAGAATACCCACCTTACGCTTGAGCTGTTTCAAGATGACATCGGCTGGAATCGGATAAAAAAACATCGAGATATCCAGCTGCGTACTCAAGTTGATGAGCGGCGAAGACCATCCTACCGACAGATAGCGAGGATACGTCACCACAAAGAGCGTGCGGCAATACACGTCGCCCAACTGTACGAACGACGGATCGATCTTCATCGAGGCAGGCGCGATCAGGTCTTTGATCGTTGCCACGCCTTGGCGATACACGCGCTCTTCTTGGATCGCTTGACGCTCTTCTTCTTGACGCTTGCGTAGCTCCTCTTTGGTAGGCGCTTTTTCTAACGAAACACCCGTCGCGAGAACGCGCTTTGGGTCAAGGGCTGAAGGCTGCTGTTGGGGGGTAAAGGGCATAGGAGGCGTTACGCGTCAATTTGTAACTCGCCAAGATTCGCGAGACGCTGAAGATCAAACACATCCGGATTGTACACCGTGTAAAATAACTCGATAAGACTTTGGGTGTCCATCTGTACCGCGTTGAGGGACATGGACGATAATCCCGAAATAATCTGGTTGACACGCAGCTCCATTTCGAAGCGATATTTTTGAAAGCGCTCTTCCGACATCTTGATCCCGATCTTGGGCGAGAAGATATCCCCAAGTCGCTCACCAAAGGTCTTTTGTCCCGGATTTTCTGTCTTACCAATCGGATTATACGGTACCACCACAAAAAAGCGCTTTTGCATGATATCCCCCATTTTAACCAGTTGCTTAATAAAATCGCGATAATCTTGAATCTGCTTGCGTAACAGATCGTTTCTCTGGGTTTTTTCGCTCTCTTGTAAGCGCTGCAGGTATCCATCGATATTCATCTTACGCGACTGAATCACCACCTGAATCGGAAAATCCAATCCGTTCAAAAACTGCATGTAGGCTTGCACAATCGCGTTCTGCTCATCCATGGACTTGAGGGCAAAGTTGATGCTGGATACGGCAATCACGGAGCGCAGGGTACCATCTTTTAAGATCACAAGATCTTCTCGGATCTCGGAGATATCTAAAAACTTTTGCGCGGATACACCGGGTTTGGCGTGGGGGTTGGTAGGCATATTAGGAACGAGCGTCTTCATCAGGATTATACACCCCTCCCGTGTTCACCATAAGAGAGAGATCTTGCAAGTGTCGTGAGCTCGGTCGTTCTTTGCGTTGGAACGACTCTAGGACAGGCTTCGCGAGGCGATCTTGCTCTTGCTTGATAAACGCTCGTAGCTGCGCTTCATCGTGCTGACGGTTCCATACACGTAATTTAGGCCTCATACGC
>JAGOUA010000032.1 GCA_018061485.1 Patescibacteria group bacterium | reverse complement strand
GTCGGTATGCTACACTGGAGGTCATGAGACGCTTTCTTTCTTCTGTCCTGCTCGCCAGCGTGAGCCTCTCCAGCCTTACCCCTCTCTCTACGCTTGCCGCAGAGCCTCCCACTCTGACACGTGCACCGGCCGTGTTCAATCCACACGCCATCTTGAACGACGAAGACTTGTTTACCCTCGGCGATTGGGACGCGGAACGCATTCAACAGTTTCTCGTTTCCAAAAAAAGCGCTCTTGCGCGTTTGATGCTTCCGGACATTGATGGGCAGATGCGTCGACCAGCCGACATCGTGTGGCGCGTTGCTGGATCGTATACTGTCAATCCCAAGTACCTGCTTGTCCTTCTACAAAAAGAGCAGAGCCTTGTAGAGCACCAAAACCCTTCACAAAAGCAGCTCGACTGGGCAACCGGGTACGCCGTATGCGATGCCTGCTCGATGAATGACCCTCGCCTGCAAGAGTTTCGGGGGTTTGCAAACCAACTTGAATACGCCGCCAAGCAACATCGCGAACGGTATTTGGTCCAGCTCTATACGCGTGGTATGACGATCGGTGGACACGCTCCCGGAAAAACCGTGTTGATTAGCGGCGTGCCTATCACCCCCGTAAATAACGCCACAGCTATGTTGTATAGCTACACGCCTCACCTGCACGGCAATCGCGTGCTTTGGACGATTTGGCAGCGTTGGTTTGCCCAACCATTCGCCGAAGGAACGATCCTGCGAGAGCGCGAGACAGGAGCCCTGTACCTGATCAAGCAAGGGCAAAAGCGCCCTCTCTCCGTGAGTGTCGCCGCAAGCCTTGTTCCCGATCTCTCTCGCCTACCCACCGCCTCTATCACTGACCTAGCAAGCTATCCAGAAGGAAAAGCCGTCCCATTCCCCAACTACAGCCTTGTCGCGCTTCCAACAGGGACGCGGTATCTCTTAAGCGGATCGACCAAGCGCCGTATCGTCTCGAATACCGTTTTTCGACGCCTCGGCTTTCAAGAAGACGAACTTCTCGACGCGAGTGAAGAAGACCTCGCTGAATACACCAACGGTCCAGATCTGACAGCGACAAGCAAATATCCGACGGGTTTACTCGCGCGTGATCCACGAGGTGATTACTGGTACGTCGAGGACACCGTTCGTCAAAAGATTCTGCATCCATCGCTGCTCACCCTCTACTTTCGTGGACGACCTGCGCGAACCCTTTCTGCTACGGAGCTTAATCGCTTAACCATTGGGGCGCCGTACCCCCTGCGCAACGGCGAGCTTGTCCGCAGTGCAACGCATCCAGCGGTATATGTGATGAGCAACGGCGAAAAACGCCCCATTCCCAACGAAGAGCTCTTTCTTACCCTCGGCTACGCTTGGAACAACGTTCTGACGCTTCCCGAAAGCCTTCTCGAGCAGTACCCTACAGGAGAGCCCCTTGCCCCCTCTTGGAAACCCTCCGCGGATCTGCTTGAATCATCAGACCTTCAGGCACCGTCCCCCGAGGCGAGCCTCACTTCTTCCCCTTTTTCTTCTTTATGATCGTCTTCTCCGCTCTTGTTCCACATGCGCCCTTCTTGGTTCCGTCTGTTGGAAAAGCCGCTTCGGAGCAGCTACACGCCACGCGACTTGCCCTCGAACAGGTCGAAGAACGTCTGGTGCTGGCGCGCCCCGATACGATCGTCGTGATTTCGCCACACGCGCCCCATTATCCTGATGCATGGAGCGCAAATATGTCGCCTACTTTTTCGGCGCACATGCAAGATTTTGGCGATCACGAAACCACCGTCCCCGCCCGCGTCAACTACCTCCTTATTGACCGTCTTCATCGCGCACTACGTGAAGCCAACCTTCCGTTTACGCTTCGTAGCAGCGAGCTCTTGGACTATGGGTACACCGTCCCTCTTCTGACTCTCACCAAGCATCTCACCAACTGGTCTCTTGTTCCGCTCGCACCGAGCGAGCATGCGCTCGAAGAACAAGCGCGCTTTGGCGCGGAACTCTATAAAGTCTTACAGTCCGAAGAAGCTCGCATCGCCGTGATTGCGTCCGCTGATTTGTGTCACCACGGAAGTGCCGAGGCTGCCGCTTCACCCACCCAAGCCACGCATTTATATGATCAAGCCGTGCGACAAGCCGTACAAACCGCCTCGCTCGCACCACTGCTTGCCGCCTCTCAAGCGCTCCCCGCAGAAAAACACCCGTGTGGTGAACGACCTCTCGCGATTCTGCTAGGCTCTCTCCAAGAAAGCCACGTCAAACCAGAAGAGCACGTCTACGAGGCCCCTCTCGGCGTTGGATATCTGACCGCCAGCTTTCGCGTCGCGTAATCCCCCACCGCTTCATGCCTGACCGCTTTGTTCGCGTCGTTCCCCTTGCTCGAACTCCCGTAGGCGTCGAAAGCTTCGACTATCGCCTGCCTGACGGGATGTTTTTGCGTGTAGGCGACGTGATCCGTGTTCCGCTCCGTCAACAGCGCGTTGAAGCCGTGGTGGCCGCCCTACTGGACACCTCCCCTTTCGCGAGTAAAGCACGCGAGATCGAGACGCAAGCCCCTCTCACGCATTTGGGCGAATCTTGGATCGCGCTCTTGCAGTGGCTCTCTGCGCGGACGTTTCAATCACAACCAACGATCGCCAAAGCATGGTTGCGACTCCTTCCCAAAAAACTCACCCCTTGGACCACGCAGATACCAAAGCGCCTCGTTCCTGGAGATGTGCATACGCATTGGGTGGTTGATCCAGAGCAACACCTCCTCGCCGAAGCACGCAAACCCCACGAAGGCCGACGCTTGATTTTGACACCTTTTGCCCAACAAGCTGAACGGTTAGCACAAGCTCTTCAGGCGCCCGTTTTGTTGAGTGATGACCCAAAAACCACGGCGACACGCACATGGATCGAGTTTCTCGAGGGACAAACGCCCATCTTGGTGAGCACCCGTATTGGTGCGTGGCTTGGTTTATACGCAGATACGATTTTGTTACTCGAGCCAGAAAACGACGACCATAAGCAGGATGATGCTACCCCTCGTTTTGATACGCGCCTTGTCGCCGCTTGGCTTCATCAACAAACGTACGTCTCATTGCATACATTTGGGCGAACACCTCCGCTCCACGTGCAGCGCGACGCCGCAAATATCCCCCTCTATCCAAAACTCTGCCTCAAACAATGGGCGGGGAAAAGTCCCGTTCCTGGAATTGGACTCGATGCTCTCGAGGCGTTTCTCGAACCCACGGATCGTCCACGCGTCTTGATCCATCCGATTCGCGGCTTACGAGCACGTGCACAATGTCGCGTCTGTCACGAACTGGTGAGCTGTGCCGTGTGCGGAACCGGACTACGTCGACGTCCTCAAGACGCTTGGTGCGACCTCTGTAAAAAAGCCTCTCTCCTTCCTGAAGCGTGCACACGCTGTGGCGGGCAGGACTTTACGGGATCATCCGCAGGGATCGAGCTCATTAAACAAGCCTGGGCACGAGAAGAACATCCTGATACTGAATGGCGTACCGGTTCACCGCTAGAACTCGACACGCCGTTTCCGCTCAACGCTCGGGTACTGGTCACGGAACCCGCCTTGATTGGGGGTGGTAGCGAAGACGTTCGCCGAGGCGAAAAACTTTGTCGAGCCTATCGCGCACTCGCGGCGCATGTCGCGCAAGTCAGTGGAGAACTCATCCTGCAAGTCGCGCCCGACGATACCGAGCGGTGGATTGCGTGGCTCACTCCCGAAGGCGTACGAACAAGCGCGCAAGAAGAACGCCAAGCTCGCAACCTGTTTCGCTATCCGCCAAGCGTGCGACTCGTTAAGCTCCTCGTCGAGGGAAGCGAAGCAGAGGCTGGCCGCCTCACCGATCGACTCACGCGAACCACAGCCAAACACCCGCTCTTTTTGTCCCTCCGTGGCCCTTTTCTTGCCGAAGGCCGTCCCAAAACCAAGCCACGGTACGTTCTACACGTCTTATTCCAGCCGTCCGTGACAGAATCCGCCCTCATCGCCTTCTTCGCCCCCTACGCGCAGGACGCCATCATCGATCTTGACCCTATCGCGTTTTTACGCTAATATAAGCCAATTATGAAGGATCTATTCTCGATTGTTACCCACCCAGCACCGAGCTTGCGCGAACGGTCTGTTGAGGTTGATCCCACCGAGATCACGACGCCCGAATTTCAGGCATATCTGGACAAGCTCACCCATACCATGATCGTGAAAGACGGCGTGGGCATTGCTTCACCCCAAGTCGGCATCAATAAACGCGTGATCGTCGTGATGATGAACGGCAAAACTGAATGCTACATCAACCCAGAAATCCTGAAGGTCTCCGAGGCGATGATCGAAGATGAAGAGGGTTGTTTAAGCGTTCCCGGTATCTACGGTATGGTGGACCGTCACAAGCGTATTCGCGTACGCGCCACAACTCGCCACGGACGTACCCAAGAATTTGACCTGCACGCCTTTCCCGCCATCGTGTTTCAGCACGAGATCGACCACCTGAACGGTGTCTTGTTTATCGATAAAATGAAGAAGGAGACGCATAATCTCAACCATGCCCCATCTTCGCTCTAATCACCTCTTTTTGGTCTTTCTTGTATGATTTGTGTCGCATTTTTTGGGACTTCGTCGTTTGCCGTGCCCTTATTTGAAGCCCTACTCAAGGACGTGCGGTTTTCCGTTGTCGTCGCCGTGACGCAACCAGATCGGCCCGTCGGGCGTAAGCAGGTCTTGACCGCACCCCCCGTGAAGCAGATCGCTATCGCGAACGGCATTCCCGTCTTACAACCTGAACGCCTGCGCCATCCAGAGGCTGTTGCCGCTCTACGGGCCTACGTCTTTGATACGGCCATCGTTGCGAGCTACGGACAAATTCTCTCCCAAGAGGTGTTAGACATGGCTCCACAACGCTTTTTGAATCTACACGGCTCACTGCTCCCCAAATATCGAGGCGCTTCTCCTATTGCGGAGGCGATTAAGCAGGGTGACGAGCAAACGGGCGTTACCGTCATGGTGATGGATGCGCTCATGGATCACGGCCCCATGCTCTCAACGCACGCCATTGGCATAGACCCACATGACACCACCGAGACCCTGTCTGACAAGCTCGCGCGCTTAGGTGCAGACGCCATGCCTGACGTTGTCGCGAAGTACCTCGCTGGCGAACTAGCCTCTCGCGAGCAAGATCATGCGCAGGCCACCACCTGCAAACTCCTCAAAAAAGAGGCCGGCATCGTGGACCCCCTCACCCTGTCCGCCGATGCGCTTGAGCGACTCGTTCGCGCGTACACCCCCTGGCCAAACGTGACGCTTACCGTGCACGGTACACGGGTCAAGGTCTTGCGCGCTCATGTGGGCGAGCCCACCCCAAACACCTGCGCCGTTCCATGCCAACAAGGCACCCTTATTCTGGACGAAGTACGCCCTGAAGGCGGAAGCACCATGTCAGGAGAGGCGTTTCTCCGCGGAAGAACACGCTCGTAAACCCATCACTCGCACAATTTAGACGCATGGCTTCTTGCACGGTATACTGACCGTAGCCCTCTTTTTTGTATGCATATTCCTCGCTCTTTTCCCTCGCATCGTGAAACCGGTACTCCCCTCGTCCCTTTCCCTGGCGCCCCCTCCGGACCACGTCGCGTGAGCGGGGACGACTTTCTTGCTCAACGCACTGAACGCGTCACGAGCGCCACAGAACGACCATCACCCAAACCGCAAGAAGGCTCTTTACGGCAAAATATCCATCCTGCACAAACACGAAAAACCCTCTTCGAGGCGGCCCTCACAGAATGGAACCTATCGCCACAAGAACGGACCTACGCGAACGCTCTCCTCGAACGAGACCGAGCGAGCGCCGCGTACATAACGGCCCGCGACACTTGGTACAAGCAACACGCTACAGAAGCTTTTGAGAGTCTCACAAAAGAACGTGCAAGCTTTGAAGCGCGGATCAACGCCCTCGCTTCGTGGGAGTCGCGACTACCGTTTGAAAATCTCGCCCTTGTAAAGGAAATGCCCCCCATCATTCAGGAGGACGCCCCCGGCGCAGCCCAGTTAGAGATATGGTTTCGTCACGCGCACGCCAAACCCACCGCCGAACTCAAACACGAAGCCGCAACGGCACAGTTTTTTGCCCTCTGCGAAGCACGTGATCATCTTCGTAAAGAAGCGCGAGTACTTGAACGTCAGTTCCACGCCGCTTTCGCCCATGATGCAGCCCTCAACGAAGCGTACCAACGCGTTCTTGGCGCTGAACGCCGCATCGTCGCGTCAGCGACAGCGCTCTCGTCCACCACGTTCGCCCTCCTTCATGAACGTCTCGATATCGCCACGCTTGCCAATACTCTTGGGCGACGGCGTGCGGACATCCTCGCTCATCCCGATACCCTCAAAGAACATCTACGCGAAGCCAAGACTCTTTCGATGCCAAGAACGCCAAAAGACGTGGTTGAGACGTTTTTGAACACCCTGAGAAACCCAGATTCTTCTCCTCAATGGGTGGCCACGTTTTTACACGCAATGCTTCTTCGTTTGCAGGATACACGCATCACAGAAGACGAACTCAATCCACTTGAAGACGCTCTCGGGATTGCGACAAAACGACTCGTAACTATAACCCCAGACCTTGCCGAAAAGCGTCTTCGTTTTGCAAATACCTTTCGTCCACTCCCTCCTTCGCTCGATAATCCACTTCTGCGAGTCGATGAGGCCTCGCTCTTTACTGTTCCTCCATCACGTATCCCAGAACGCTTTACCCGAGAACTGGAACGCCAAGCCGTTGCCCTCGTCCTCGAAGAGACAAACGCCCTTATTGGACTACTCGATGCGCAGAATGATGAACGAGCAACGCGGATCGCGGATGCGCTTCGTAAACGGTATATGCTCGTGAAGAGCTAAGACTACTCCCTCTTGTCTTCTATCTACAAAAGGAGAAATTCACTATAGGGATTAGGGCTTTTTTTCACAAACCCCATCGGGTGGCGTGGCTATATCGACCTATTGCTTCAACATCAGTAAAATCAACCCGATCATTCGCTCTTTTTCTTTTGGATTGCTTTCGGCAACAAGCAACGTGAGCGTGGTCAGCGCCTCAGGCGTCAGACGATCCGTACGCAAGAGCCCGACCCTGCTTAAAAACCACACAAAAGAGAACGCTCCACTGCGTTTATTTCCATCGCTGAATGGATGATTTTTTACGATAAAATAAAGAAGATGGGCCGCCTTTTCTTCCAGCGTAGGATAGACGTCTTTTCCAAATACCGTCTGGAAGACGTTTCCAACAATACCTTCCACAGCATCCCGAGATCGCTCTTGCGCAAAGAGATTTGTCGCTTCTCCTTTTTTGAGTAAATCACGTTTTAATGCAGCAATCGCAGTCGATAACTCATGCCCAGTGATGTGAACCCGTTTTTTACTGACGCCTTTTTGCGGAAGAGTGGATTTATCATACGCATCCAGCGACACCCACGTATTAGCAAAAAACTTCACTAATTCCAGCGCATCCTCCGCTTTTATCTGTCCACCAGAAGGAAGAAGCTTCCGCACCGATTCTACGGCTTGCAGGAATACTTCGTGGTTTTTAGCGATCTGTTTTGGATGAATGACAAACCCTTGCGTAAGGTATGTGCGGAGAGTTTTTGTAGCCCATTGAC
>JAGOUA010000031.1:3885-8126 GCA_018061485.1 Patescibacteria group bacterium | reverse complement strand
ATGCGGGTAAGCGCGGAAAAGAGATCGGCTTCGCAAAACACGAAGATGATGCGGCGCCGCGAGAAGCTCTTCAAAAACAGCTTCAAGAGCGTTTGCGCGACCATTTCCGTCCAGAATTCTTGAACCGTATCGATGAAACCGTGGTGTTTCATGCGCTTGCGCCAGAACATCTCTCCAATATCATTGGCCTTCAAACGACCATTGTCGCCAAACGTCTGCAAGAAAAGAAGATCACCCTCACGTTTACCCCAGCCGCGGAAGAGCTTCTCGCAAAACGAGGGTACGATCCGCAGTTTGGCGCGCGTCCTCTCAAGCGCATCATGCAAGAGCTGGTACTCGACAGACTTGCCCTTGCGATTGTTGATGGAACGATTCACGAAGGCATGCGCGTGACCGTAGACGCCGAAAATCAAGAGATTCGCTTTGTGACAGACGACCCCATCACTTAATACGTTCACGCATGAATAAACGGGTCCTGCCACCGTCGCCACCTTGATCGTGCTCGCCACGTCTCACGACAGGCTCCGCGCGATCAAGGGATCCGTCTCTGGCGTCACCCGTTTATTCCGAACAGAGCCAACCAAAACCCTCACACGAGATGGGGGGTGACGGAGTAAACAGAGCCAACGAAAAACTCTCCAGATTGGATGATATATACAGAGTCAGAACACAAAACCCTCACACGAGATGAGAGGCGACGAGCTGGACCGAGAAAGAACCGGAAACGTACATCTTGGTACGTTGAGGATCTTTCTCGGGAAGCTCTAGCCTATCGCTCGTGTGAGGGTTTTATACGGTGCGGACTTCGATCCAAGGGACGTGGCCTATTCTATCCACCGGCTCACCTCCTACCACAATCACCTCGTCCCCTTTTTGGATATGACCCTCTTTTTTGAGATGCGCGAGCGCTTCTTTGTCCCATGCTTCCCGCTCTTTCCATCGATCAACGAGTACGGGCATCACTCCCCATGAGAGCATCGTTTGTCGCGCAACCGTGGGCGACGTGGTGCACGCGAAGATCGGCATCTCTACCCGATGGCGCGAAAGCAAGCGAGCGATATCTCCAGATTCTGTGGCGCACACAATCGCCTTGGCACGCATCGCATGCGAAAGAATCGTCGCTACATTCGTCACCCCTTCTTCTGGATGTTCCGGATCTAAGCGCAACTGCGGAGGCAGGTCATCATACGGACTTTCTTCCATCTCGTGAATGACCCGAGCCATAGTTTCGACCGCCTCTAGCGGAAAGGCTCCCGTCGCGGATTCGCCCGAAAGCATGGTCGCATCGGTATGATCGATGACGGCGTTCGCGACGTCAGACACCTCGGCGCGCGTGGCTCGAGGCTGACGAATCATCGAGTCGAGCATCTGCGTTGCTACAATCACTGGCTTAGCCGCTTCTAAACAGCGACGAATAAGCTCTTTTTGGACGATGGGCACACGTTCAGCCGGGATTTCGATACCAAGGTCCCCACGAGCAACCATAATACCATCTGAAGCCTCTACAATCGCTTCAAGACTCGCCACCGCTTCGGGCTTTTCCACTTTCGAAATAATACGGATACGGTCCGGACCATGTCCGCGTTTTCCTAGCAGCTCTCGTAGTTCGATCACATCCTGCGCCGAACGCACAAAAGAAAGCGCGACAAAATCCACCCCTTGCTTGATGCCAAAGGCGAGATCTTTGCGATCTTTTTCACTCATCGCAGAGATAGAGGTCTTGGTATCAGGAAGATTCATCCCCTTGTGAGAATACAGCGTTCCTCCAAAGTCCATCTCACAAAGCACTTCTTCACCCTTACACCGCTTGACGCGCGCAGACAGCAGCCCGTCATCGAACAGCAGACGGTCTCCGGGCTTCACGTCGCGAGCGAGAGTGGGATAGCTCACTGAGATACAGCGAGGTAAGCGAGAGACTCCCGCAGTAAACGAGATTTCAGATCCTGTGGGTAACGTCATCCCTTCTTTTGGCAACTCACCAACGCGAATTTTCGGCCCCTGCAAATCTTGCAAAATAGCCAGATGAACACCCGTTTTTTTTGCCACATGACGAATAAGCTCAATCAGTTCTGCGTGATTTTGATGGGTACCATGCGAAAAATTTAATCGACAGACGTTCATTCCTCGCTTTACCATCTCAATAAGTGTTTTTTCATTCGCACAGGCAGGACCGATCGTACACACCACCTTGGTTCGTTTGGCAAAAATATCCATAGACCCCATCAGTATACGCCGATCAGCACCGTTCTGACGAATTATCGCTTTTGTTCCGATGTTCGTTGATCAAGCTTGACGCGCACGGTCTGTTCTTGCCCATCGCGTAAGAGTTTGATACCGATTTCGTCTCCGGCAAAATACCGCCCAAGCACCGTTGCGAGACTGCGTTCATCCGTGAGTTTTTGCCCCTCAATCTCAAGCAAGATATCCCCTTCCTTGATACCCGCATTATCAGCCGGAGATCCGCTTACCACGGCAGGATCACGAGGCGCGGAACCCCGAGAAATCAATGCCCCGTATTGAACAGGCAAGCGATCACGTTCTGCCGACTCTTCGTTAATCATAAAATACCGAACACCTAACCATGGACGGACAATCTTCCCCGTTTTTTGAACACTCTCAATAGCGCGCTTGACCGCATTGCTTGGAATAGCAAAACCCAAGGACTGCCCATTTAAGGAAACCGCCGTATTCACCCCAATCACCTCACCACGAAGATTCAAGAGCGGACCACCAGAGTTGCCTGGATTAATCGCTGCATCCGTCTGAATAGCCTCTTCGATAAGTTCCGCCCCACTCCCATTACCACCCGCAATAATGCGGCGGTTCATCCCCGAAACAATGCCTTTTGTGACGCTATTTTGATATTCCGCGAGTGCATTTCCGATGGCGAGGACCGTTTGCCCTACTTGCAACGCCTCACTATCACCCAAGGCAAGTGGTTCGATATTCTGGACTCCTTCGATACGCAAAATCGCCAAATCCAGGACAGGATCCACGTCAAGAATGGTCGCCGTGTGACGTTCTCCATTCTGCAACACCACCGAATACTGCGCTGACGTATCTTCTACCACATGGCGATTGGTCACGAACAACCCATCCGTACTGACAAAAAAGCCCGATCCGCCACCCACACGCTGACGGCGCGTCTGGGGCGGGGCTAAAAGTTCATCAATATCTTGAAAAAAGGGGTCTGTTGGCGGACGTACGACAACCTCTTGCGTAACCTGGATAGCCGCAACAGATGGTAAAGAACGTTTGACCACCCGTACAACCTGCTCTTCTTCGCTTCCCGCAATAAAAAGCTCACCAGAAGAAGGCGTCGCCGTGGTGAGACGTTGCACCTCCGCAGGTTGCATCACGCGAGGAATCCAATAGCCCGCGACACCGCCAGCGGTTGCCCCAACCAAGGCAGCTAGCAACGCCACAGAAGACCGAGCGACAGATGAGGATGAAGAAAAAGCATTCATAGAGCAAAAGACTCTTTCAGTATAAAAAACTTCGGCTAGTCAATCAACTTTTGGGCACTAGGTGAGGCTTTTTTCGTGAGGCGTTTTTTCGGCGCGAGCTCAGCAAGCTCTTGTTGGAATGTTTCGACATCTTCAAACGAACGATAGACGGAAGCGAAACGAATATACGCCACTTTATCAAACGCCTTCAGCCTATTCATGAGCACCTCACCAATACGCGCAGAAGTCACTTCTGAGGCACGTTCCCGCTGTAAATCCAGCTCAATCGTTTGCATCAACGAACGGAACGACGCTTCGGTATAAGACCGTTTTTCAAGAGCTCGACGTACGCCGCGTTCAAGCTTTTCACGAACATATCCTTCACGACGACCATCGCGCTTCACGACCGTGAGATCGAGCAATTCCATCTCTTCGAGGGTAGAAAACCGAAACTCGCACGCATCACATTGTCGACGCCGACGAATCGATGCATCGTTCCCCAAAACACGTGAATCAATCACGCGAGTTTCTCCCTTTTCACAAACAGGACAACGCATAAGAAAAAATACCTTCTTGACCACTTGATGCGACGTGTTCTTCGTAGCTTTAGCAACTCACCAACCTCATCGCTCTAGACAAGCTCTGTTGCATGAGATGCGTGCACTATTCACCAACCACGCCCCAGAAAGAGACTCGTTGCGTCGGATGAGAGGCGCCGCGCTGGAACAAGAGTCACCGGAAGCGCACTGATAGGTGCGGTGAGGATGACTTGATGTGAAGCGCTAGCCTATCGCC
>JAGOUA010000031.1:0-3785 GCA_018061485.1 Patescibacteria group bacterium | reverse complement strand
CACCAACCACGCCCCAGAAAGAGACTCGTTGCGTCGGATGAGAGGCGCCGCGCTGGAACAAGAGTCACCGGAAGCGCACTGATAGGTGCGGTGAGGATGACTTGATGTGAAGCGCTAGCCTATCGCCGACAGAACGAGTCTCTACATCATCTTTTTGCGTATGAAGGCCGGTATATCCAACGCCTCTTCCTCACTTTGCTGCGGTGTAGGCGCTGCTTTTTTCACGGGTGGCGTATACGTTGGCGCTGGCTGAGGCTGTACAACCTGTCGAATAGGCGGTGGCGGAACAACCGTTCGCACCTGCTCAACAGGCGCGGGCTGCACGGGAGCCTCCTGTTCAAACCCTTCATCTTGCCGCATCTCCTGAGACGTCGGCGCAGAACGGTACTCCTGCACAGGGGCGGGAGCTGCTTGACGCATCGGCTCAGCTGGCACCGCATAGGCTGGCGCCGCTTGTTGCGCATACGACGGCTGTGGCGGATACGGGGTTCTTACGGGTTGCTGTTGCAAAGGAACCCGCTCCAAAGGCTCTGGAACAGGCTCTGGCTGCATCTGCTGTGTCACAACCGGCTGTGGCGGCATGGCGTACGTAGGAGCCGCCTGCGGAGGAGCTGGTCGTGGGGATACTGGAGCTTGCTCTACGGGCGCAGGATTCTGCGCGGAGACAACAGGCCCACTAAACGAGAGACGAGACCGAGGCGGTGGCGCCATGCGACCATCAAACCCCGTTGCAATAACGGTAATCTTGATCTCGTCCTTCATGGACTCGTCAATCACCGTTCCAAAAATCACCTTCACATCTGGGTCAGCGCTTTCTGTAATAATCTTCGCCGCTTCATTGACTTCGTACAGGCTGAGGTTCGATCCACCCGTCACCGCAAACAAGATACCCTTTGCGCCATCGATAGACACCTCTAATAACGGCGAAGCGATCGCGGCTTTTGCAGCGTCCGCGGCGCGATTCTCCCCATGGCCAAGACCAATACCCATAAGAGCAGAGCCGCGATTGGACATGATCGCTCGAACGTCCGCAAAGTCGACGTTAATGTGCCCATGTTGCGTGATAAGCTCTGAAATCCCTTGTACACCTTGACGTAAAACATCATCAACCGTCTCAAATGCTTCAAGTAACGACGTTTTTTTGTCGATCATCTGCATGATGCGGTCGTTAGGAATCGTAATGATCGTATCTACATTGGCAGCGAGTTTTTCGTGCGCCGCATCAGCAATCGCGCGACGAGCAGGTCCTTCAAAGGCAAACGGCTTTGTAACGACTGCCACCGTTAACGCACCTACTTCGCGAGCCATGCTAGCAATCGAGGGCGACGCGCCGGAACCCGTTCCACCACCTAACCCACAGGTGATAAACACCATATCCGCGCCCTTTAAGAGCTCGCGAATCTCATTTTGTGATTCTTCTGCGGCTTTGGCCCCCACCTCTGGGTCCATTCCCGCGCCCAACCCCCGCGTCACGGATTTTCCGATATGCAACTTCTGTTGCGCTTGAGATGCATGCAAGGCTTGAACATCCGTATTCATCGCAATAAACTCCACGCCTCGAATTTTCGAAGCGATCATGCGATTAACGGACGATCCACCAGAGCCGCCGACGCCGACGACTTTGATTTTCGCAAAGGTCTCAATCTGGGGTTTGATTTCAGCCATAGGACGATACTTCCGCCACAATACTGGCGTTGATACGCTGGGTCAAGCGAATGAGACTAGGGAATAAAGGACTTAGAGAACTTTTTGATCAGGGATCCGAAGCTTTTTACCGCATTTCCTGCTGTTCCCGCGAGTTTTATCCTTCCACCTTCATCTCCAGAGCGCTCTCCATCAAAACCCCAACGCACCAATCCAAGCGCCGTTGAGAACGCTGGATCTTGCAGCACATCTTCAAGAGCGGTTGGCGGCACCTGTATTTGCGCAACCACCGCTGGCAAGCGCAGCACGGTTTTTGCCACCTCTGGAACACCCTGCAACTTAGAGCCTCCTCCCGTTAACAAAATCCCTGCCGGCAACATACCTGAGCGTTCAATCTTTTTGAGCTCTTGTTCGACGCGCTCAAACATCTCTTCGACACGCGCTTGTGCAATATCAGAAATAAAACGAAGAGAGACAATTTCGGAGGTTGAGGCGCCGAGCGACTGCAGATCGATATCTTGAAACTTATTCACATGCTGCGCGGCCGCATTCACGTACTGTCGCTTTAGCACATCGGCAATCTCTAAAGACGTACGAAGACCGATGGCGATATCCGATGTGACATGGTCAGAACCGATGGGGATCACCGCTGAGTGCAACAAATCCCCTTCTTCATACACCGCAAGGGACGTGGTTGACGCGCCCATGTTCACGATCGCGACACCCACTTCTTTTTGACGACTCGTTGCCATCACCTCAGCAAGACACAGCGGTGAATACACGAGTTCGTTCATGTCGATACCGGTACGCAAAATCGCCTTCGTGACATTACGAACGTGACTTGCCGATCCTTGAATCACGTGTGCGTCCACCTCTAACCGAATCCCCTGCATACCAACCGGATCTTTGATGCCCGCCTGCCCATCCACCGTAAACCCGCGCGGAAGAATGTGAAGAATCTCGTAGTTCGAAGGATTCACCAAGGCGCGAACGGAATCTAGCGCGCGCTGCACATCATCTCCACGGATCTCCCCATCTGGACGAGATACGCCGATCACCCCCCGCTGAACCTGATCCGTCATGTAACTTCCACTCACGCCAACATATGCGTCCGCGATCGGAAGCCCCATTTGACGTTCAGCCTGCTCCAAGCACTGCGAAATCGAGGTCACGGCCTCTTCGAGAGAGTTCACCAGACCCTTTGCGATGCCGTGAGACGGCACTTCCGTGGCACCCAAAATGTGGAGCGTTTCCCGCTTGTCTTGTCCCATGACAATCTGTCCTGCAACAAGACGAACGGCGGAACTGCCTAAGTCTATACCGGTAATAAGTCGTTCTTTCATACGTGACGGATCAGGAAGGAGGCGTAAGGTCCGAAAACAAGGAGCCCGACCACGGCAGCGACAAGCGCGGCAATAAGCACCGCTCCCGCGCACAGGTCTTTAATATCTCGAACTTCTTCGTGAAATTGAGGTTTAATCAAGTTCAAAAGACGTTCAAAGGCCGTGTTCACAAATTCTACCACAAACACGAGCGCAGTAACAAAAAGCACCGCCAGCATCTCGGCCGTTGAGAGTGGAAGAATCAATATCAATGCCAATACACCAAGTCCAGCAACGCATTCACGACGAATGTTTGCCTCGGTTTGAAAACCTAGAACGAGGCCGCGCACTGCTCTGGTGACACTTGTTACGAATGGTTGAGGCATACAAAAAAGCGCTCGAGACATCGCTCTTGCAATCCAAACATATGTTCTTCTTCACGTTTGGTCACGTGATCAAGACCTGATAAATGCAAGCAGCCGTGAATCACCAAACGAACCATCTCTTCAGCGAACGGCACGCCCCGACGTTCTGCCTCGTGACGAGCGTAGTCGGGACATAACAAGATATCCCCCATTTCCCACACCTCGCCTCGACCCTGCACCTCTGACGTGAACGAAAGTACGTCCGTTGGACGATCTTTTGCTCGATACTGTTTATTGATATGCTGCATCTCTTGTAACGAGAGGCTTTGTACGCCAACCGTTCGTGGTCGACGATAGCGAAGCGTTCGACTTATTTCACGGCCAAGAAGTCCCCACCACGCAGAAGGGATACCTGGAATCGTGTTCACGCGAGAAAAGGAGATCATGGCTGTAG
>JAGOUA010000002.1 GCA_018061485.1 Patescibacteria group bacterium | reverse complement strand
AAACGGCGGCACAAGATCGAAAAGAGGGTCAGGGCTATCAGTCGTTGCGGGATATTGTCTCGGGACGTATCCGCACCCCTTCGGCGACGATTCGTGAAGAGGTGAACGAGCAGTTTGTGAAGCAGCCAAAAACCACGCAACATCAAATCAATCAAGCCATTCTTTCGAGCGCTCTCAGCTTGCGTTCGGTGCACATGATCGCGGTGTATACCGGATCGGTGTTCGTGAACACGCTTTCGTCCAAGATGCTCGGGAGAATTATGTCTGAAGGGTTGGACATGTTTGATTTTTCGGCGCGTCGCTTTGCTTCGGTGAATAATCCAGATGATTTGCTTGCGCCAAATCGCGAGGATCTTCGTAAAGCGAATATTAGTTTGCGTACACCAAGTCTGTTCCAGCAGCGTTCGTACGAAGTGTTGACGGAATTGCAGTCGTGTCCAGAAGCGCGCGGAACGTGGAACTGTACGATGGATGAAGGCCTCGGTCAGGCGCTGCGCTCTTCCGGGGATTCTGGCATGTTCACGATTCGTGAAGCGATCGAACGTGGGTATCTCAAGGCGGATTGGAAGCTGTATCCATCGAGCAACACGCGTGAAGAACGCGATCCATTGTGCTACACCTATGGATACTGCTCAGGGAACCTCAAGAAAATGCGGGCGATGCGCATCTTGCCGGCGGGTTTTGAGTTTGCGGCAAACGATCCAAAAAACGTCCAACGCTGTGGCGGAAGCGAAGGGTGTGTCACGTTGGGCGAGGTGGTAGATGGTTTTACGCAATGTAACGAGCGCGGCGAAAAAGATAACGCGCATCCGTGGTGTAAGTTGATCGATCCAAACTGGGCGCTCACCATGATGCCGCAGCAATGTGCATTAACGGGATTTGGCGAAACAGCTTTAGGAAACGGCTTGCCACAGCGTCGCGAAGAGTGCCAGGACATTCAGACCTGTCTTCGTCGCAATGACGCGGGTGAGTGTATCGGTGGCTATGGTCAGTGTGTCGCAGAAAAAACCGTCTATCGCTTTGGCGCAAACGAGTGTTCGGCGAATTTTGCGAGTTGCCGAGCGTATACCAGCCGCACGAACGAACAGGTGTCATACTTGCGCAATACGTTGGACTACGGACGTTGTTCTCAAGATAACGTTGGATGTTTGTGGTATGCAACGTCTCGCGACACGTCTGGTGGGCGATCGGATGCCTGGATCGGCACGGCGACTACGGGAGATCGTGTGTACTTTGATAGCACGCTCGAATCTTGTGAGGCTTCGGGCGAAGGATGTACGCGCGTTCTTGCGACACGTTTGGGTGAGAGTTCTTTGAATGTCATAAAAAACCCCTCTTTTGAAGATCGAACGACGGATCAAGGGTTGATGGACGCGTGGTCGCCACTCGTTGGAACGGATCGAGGTTTTCTTCGTGCGACGGTTCCAGCGGGTGAAGCAACCGCTGATGGCGCCACCGCCGCGCATTTTGCTGGTGGATTCACGTCTGGCTTTACGCAAGTCGTCGACATGACGCCGGGGCGAACCTATGTGGTGTCCGGGTTTGTGCGCGTATTGGATGAGAGCGGCGCAACGCCAAAGGGATCGATCGGTATTCGTCAGTATCCAACGCGAGCCGATGCGATTGCTCGCACTTCCCCAATCACGCGAACACAGATCGCGACAGATTTTCGTACGCGAGACTGTGAGATCTTTGGAGCGTCTGGTCCAAGCACAGACCATATCTTGGGCGCGGCGTTACAGAATGCGAACGGCACATCTTGGGCACGTATTCAGTGTTCGTTTACCGCAAATGCCTCGACGCGCGCGGGAGAAATCGTTATTCAAGGGGCAAATACCCTGGTGGATGCGGTTCAGCTCGAAGAGGGATCGGTGGCTGCTCCGTACGTGAACGGCCTGAATACCACCCTTGCAGCGAGCACAATCAAGATCGCTCCAGATGATTTTGCGTGTACAGGCGCTGAAACAGATCCTCCATCGTGTGCGAACTTCGCGAAGGTGTGTCGTCAGTCTGAGGCGGGGTGTGAAGGGTATACCGACACATCGGGCGGTTTTCCAGAGCTCGCGGCGCAGGTTGGCTCGGGAGACTTTTGTCCAGCCGCGTGTGTTGGGTATGCTGAATACCGCAAGCTTGCTTCTTCGTTTGACTTGGTGAAGAGCGAGACGCCAGACTTTAACGACGCTTCCGAGCCTCGTGCAGACTACTTTATTCCAAGTACAGCGCAACAATGTTCGCAAGAAGAGGTGGGTTGTGAGGTATTTACGGTTGCAGACAGTGCTGCGCAAGGAGGCGAGTCTCAAGCGGCCTTCGCGAGCTTACGGTTTTGTGAGCAGCCATCCTCTGACACGGATACCTACTTTACGTGGGAGGGTTCGGATTCAACGGGATACCAGTTGCGTACATGGAGCTTAAAAAAGCGCACGGATAGCAAGCCGGGAGACGTCCCTCCGGAAGGAGCAGCGATCACGACAGCGAGCGCGCCTCGCATTGTGGTTAAACGCTCAGGAGATCTCTTTTCGCAAAAAGCACCAAACGGTTGTAACGAAGACGCTTGGCGTACGGGGACAGATCCAGACTGTCGTCAATTCTACAACGCTGATGGCGGCGTATTTTACCGCTACTACTCGCAAACCGTGTTGTCCACGGAAGACTGTCGTCAGTACCGCTTGAGCGCGTCGAATCAAGATGACTGTGCCAAGACGGGCGGCGTGTATCAGTCCAACGACAACTCCTGTCTGTATCAAGCCTATGCGCCAGAGAGTCGCTCGTGTCGCGTAGAAGCGGCGGGGTGTCGTGCGTATGCAGGTGCCGAGGCGGGAAATACCTTGAGCGTGTTCCGTGCGACGGGAGATATTACGTCTGATATTACGGGAGCAACACAATCCACCGAGTCTATTTTGGTGGGCGATCGTTCGTATCGCGTGGACGCTCCTGCGGCGGAAAGTCGGACCATCTCGATGGCGTTTCCAAGTACCGCCACGGGCTTGTATCGTGTGTCGTTTTGGATGAAAGGAAGTGCGCCTACATCGCTTGGTGTACAAGTCGCGACAGAAGGGAACACGAATCCACAGTCCGTGGGAACGGTGCGTGTCACCACCGAGTGGCAGCAGGTGAACCTCGGACTCTTTAACGGGCAAGTAGGAGCGAAGTCGCGTCTCAACTTTACGGTGGCGGGTCCAACAGCAACGCCGGTGGCATTCTTCTTGGATGAAGTCTCTGTCTTGCAGATTCGCGATGTGGCGTTCGTGCGTCGCAATACGTGGAATACCCCTGCGCAATGTGATCAGAACGCCTATGGCGTTCCAGAGCCTCAAGCGATGGTTGGGTGTCGTGAATATCAAAATCGTGCCGGTCAGGCGGTCCAAGTCCGTCAATTTAGCCAGTTGTGTCGTCCAGCGGCTATCGGTTGTAAGCAGTTTATCGATACGCGTAACTCTACGAGTCCGTACGATCAGACCTTTACTCTGCAAGATGGAGCAGGCCCTTCGGTGACGCGTGCCCTTGGCGACCGGTATGTCTATCTGATCGACGAGCCATCTAAGCGATGTAACGCTGAAAACGCGAGCTGTCGCGCCTTTGGTAAACCGGTCTTCTCGAAGGATCGCGCTTCGGTAGATCGTTACGAAACGGTGTACCTAAAAGATGACGTCACCAAGTATGGCGAAGGCTTGTGCCGTCCATCAGAACTCTTCTGTGAAGAATTCACCACCGCAGCCGGTCGTGAGTACTTTAAAGATCCGCAAAATCATGTGTGTGAATATCGTACGCAGGTTCCGGTGAGCGGTGTGGCGGGTGTGCCCGCCGGTACGTACGGTGGATGGTTTGTGAAGGGAGAGAATACCCCATGTTATCCAAATGCCCTTGCGAGCGGACAGATCTTCTTGATGCTCCGTACCGGGGATGCGGTTCCAGCGCCTGGATATGCAGGCTGGGCGGGTACGTGTCCTGTAGAACAGGCCGAATGTACGGAGTTCCGCGATCCGATGGATACGGCGGCGGGGGCGACGGGCCGTTCGTACCACTTTATCTACGACAACCGTATTGATACGCGTTCCTGTAACGGTCAGGTCGATCCAGCGCGTGGTTGTGTGCTTGTGCGAGCCATGTCTGATGCTCGGCTTCTGTATAGCGCGCGTGCCACGGATGCTGCTTATCGACAAAATAATCTCCAATCCGTCACGCCGGTAGACTGCGCGCGCGATGCGTCTCAACCAGGGTGTACAGCGTCTCGCGGTACATCAAGCATCGTTAGTAGTACGGGTAGAAGCTTGGTGAGTGGTAGCGTATTGTCTCTCGGTGGAAGCGTGGGCGAGACGTCTCTGAATGACGCAAACTTGGTGGTGAAGGTAAAAATGGATCGTGATTGCGCGCAGTGGCTTGGGTGTGCTTCAGGAGAAACGGTGTACGATCCAGCGACAAATCGTTATAAAGAGCTGTGTACGCAGGTGGCCTTGTGTGACAAGGCAGGCGAAGCAACCAGCGGAGGATCGTTCTGTACGAACTACGTCAACCGCGCCTCAACCAGTACCGAGCCGGTGTTGGCGAAAGGGGTCTTCTTTGATGCGGCTACGTACACCAGTCGCCCAACGGGTATCGGTGGACGTGATTACGCTGGTTACACGATTCCGCAGAGTTTTCAGGTAACAGACCTGGTCTCGCGTTCGGTGAGTGCGGATCTTCTGACGGGCGAAGCGGCGAACGCAAAGGATAAGCGTCTTGTTGTGGCGGTGAGCATGCCGCCGGTGAACGTTTCGAGTGTTACTCGTGGAGATCGTGCGCGTCATCTTCTTGCTCCAACGCAGGCAAACGAGGCAGAGATGTTGCCTCGAGATACCAACGTTGCTCTCTACATTAACCTATCGAGAAGAGACATCGGATTATGTCGTCACAGGGGGACGGGAATGATGGGCTATTATGTCGTGAATGAGGCTCGAGAAGGAGTTCCGCTAAACTGTTATCTCCCATTCACAAGTGCTGAAGCGGCGACGTCGTTTGCTGCACTTCAAGCGAAATTGGGCGTAAGTGGGGCTGATACGCAAGATTTGGTGCTTGATCAGGCGTACCCACGCACGATGTGTCGCGCGTATCCTGAGGCGGACGCTCCGTATCCAACCAGCGTAGTGACTTCGTGGGACATGAGTAAGAACCCCGTTCGCCCACAGGGGAATAAGGCTGGTTTCTCGAGCGCGAATACCTGCGCCTATGGTGAAGAGTGCTTCTGTTCGTATAAGCGTGTGACCTACTCAGGCAGCGGAAGCCCGCTCTTCTTTGCGGCCGATTCTCAAGCGGTTCCTCCAGGAATCTGTGTTGGCGGTCCTCGTGATGGTCAGGCGTGTCTGCCGTCCGAAGTGTTTAACGTCTCGAATTCTACTTCGACATCAGCGCGTATCGCTGAGGCGGCAAATAACGCCCAGTCCTGTGGTCCACTGACGGGCGGTGGCCGATGTGTGGCGTTTGAACGCGCCGAAATTGTTCGCGGCGTCGAGGGGGCGTGTCTTGAATACGACACAACGCGTGCACGTGGTCCATTGGGTGAGGAGGTCTACAGCTGTTTGACGTGGAATCCTTCGCCGGTGATCGGTGGGCGGAACGATCCGTATCACTATGTCGATACGGCCGGGTACTTTCCTCCGCAAAACTCGGGTCAGTATTACTGCACGGCTCGAACCAAGAATCCTGTATCCTTTAATCTTGACGCTGCTTATTTTAAGAGTGTACCTGTAAGTAGATTGGATTATGATGATGACTTTGTGTCTGATGATACGGGTGTTTTTGGAGCTGATGGGAATGAGCGAGGAGCATACTTTGATTCGGCTCTTCCGCGTGGGAGTACGGCAGCGGTTCAGTGTGAAGATGCCGACGATCATCAGGATGACGGGGGATATGACGCGGATCCATGGGCTCTTCGCCTCGTAGCTACCGGTAGAGGGGAGGGAAGGAACTACGCGGAAGCATTTTACTCTATTCGAGCAAGGCAGTTTGCTTTAGCCGTTAAGGGATCTGAGACGCTAGCCAGTCTTGCAGAGGGTGTAAATGAGCAGAATTTTAGCTTTATCGAGATCAAGCCGTTTAAAAACCCTAATGGTATTGGTCGTCTAGCGTGTGGCTATCAAGAGGATTGGGTAGATGGTGTAACTGTTAGAGACTACTCTGATATCGACGAAATTAAGCAACAGGATGCAAGATGGCAGCAAGCTTTTTATGCTGAGCCAGACATCTCTACGTATCTTACTCGGGGATCAGAGAAGTTAATGACTCTTCCAGACGGAAGTCCGTATCGAGGCGACTGTGTCAACTTATCAGATAGTACGGGTATTGGTTTGCAGGCGGAGCCAGCTCCTGGAGATAGCTGCTACTTCAAAACCTGGGAAATCGGCTATCGTTCAACGGATAAGCGAAAGTTTGAGGCTTTCTCAGGTGATCGTGGCGCGACGGCGAGCTTCAATGACTTGAGCGGATCACCCTATTACGAGTCTTGCGCCTCTGATAAGCCGTACTACGCTATCCGAGCAGTATTCCAGTCTCCTGACGCAAATCAATCTGGAGATCCTAGTCAGCGTACGTCGAGGGATATACGCGGTCCATGGCGATTAACAGGTTTTTGGGTTTCTACCTGCGCCGGTCAAGCGGTAACGGATAATCGCTTCATCTACATGAATATCAAGGTGAGTACGGCTGATATTTGTAAAGAGATTGCTGAAGTACGATCATCGGAAACGGGTCAAGACGCTGCTTTTACCGACCGTGTATGGCAAGAATCAAAATACACAATTCCGGTACTAAATATCAAGCGCAATGAAACGTTTGCTCCATTCTCCAGTGCGCTCAATACTCGATCCGCCGGAGCCGATCCTCTGTATCAAAGCGGCGGCAGAATCGCTGGCGTTTCTGCGCTTAATCCGCCAGTATTCCTTGCTTCTGGTCGATCGACTTATTTTGGACCTGTTACGGAAAATGCGCCTAAGGATAAATACGGGTATCTCACAAACGTCTTCGCTCGTATCTATAGGGTGTATAAATACAATGAGCAGGCTATTGGGTATAACGATAGAGTCTGCGCAACTGGTCCGTTTGAAGGGAGAAAGTGCGTACCAGACGCTTTGCCTAGCGGTGCGACTCAGAATGCGGGCCCAAGTGTGGATTGTCGAGTCTCGTCCGCGGACGTTGGCTGCGATACAACTGTTCCGACATCCGTATTTGCCTGTAACGCGTTGTCTGGTATTAACGCTGGAGCAAGCTGTGGGAACGCTGAATCAACTACGTGTCACACGGCTGCTCTTGACAGAAGAACGACGGCTAGGTCCCCAGTTCCGTTGCTGACAGCGTGTAATATTAATGCTTCCGAAGGATGGAGTGTGAATTCATCAGGGCAGTATATTAAGGCGGGCGAAACTCGAGGCCCTCTACGTGTTGAGGACGCGGCAAAATTGGGGGCCTTCCGCTGCGCCTCTGGAGCTGTTCGACTTACTTCCTTAAGCGCTACAACAGAGGTCTTGGATACGTATCCAGAGCCAGGATCCTCATCCGCCGGTCAAGCAGGAGGGTCTCCTCGCGTTGTTCAAGTGGGGCTTGTCGCAGATTCTGCTTCTCGAAATATCCCAGCTGAAACGCTTTATTGCACAAGACCGACGGAGGGTGTATCAGTAGATTGTCCTCTTGAGGTTAGCGGTACCTGTGTAGGGAGAAATGGTCTTACCCCGGGTAGGTGTAGGGTATCCTGGGCGGCCGCGGTCTCAAGGCCGGCTGTAGTAAACGCTGAGACAGACGTGCAGTGCTACATGGATACGGATTGCTCCTTTACGGCAGAGCATTTTTGGAAGAATGCTGGCAGGTATCAGTCATCGAGCGATTATTATGTTGATGGGAGAGTGGGTGCAGTGAGGGTTGCAAGGCATGATCAGTGGTCTGTTACGAGTCGAACATGTGAAAACGGTCCCTGTACCTTCTTGGACGCTGAGCTCGGTCGTACGTATACGATATCTGCAACACCGATAGAACGTACCGAGGTAGCCGGAATCACCATTGAAACAAGGATTTCAGAATTGGATAGATTTCCAGGGGCGCAGGTGGTTTCGCTTCAAAGTGTAACGGCTAGCGATACGCAGTCACCGTTGCGAGCTCGGTATACCGTCGGTGCTTGTGAGCAATATACAACTGGGTATCAGTATGCGGCTCAAACGGGGGTCTGTCCGAGCTCTGCCGGTAATCGAGCTGGTCGCAGCTGTCTTGTAGTTACGCAGAATACTCGTAATGCATGGCGATATACTCAGTGGGAGCAGGCACAATCGTGCGGTGTGGTTTCTTCTTCGGGTAGAACGTGTAGCAATGATCCTTCTCGGCAATGTACAGGAGAGGGGACGGTCGGCTGTCTCGCAGGGGGAGTGTGTCGGGCGTCTGACAGATGTGAGCCTGTTGCTGATTTTGCGCCAGGGGTTTCACGGACAGAGGTATTATCGGTTGTAAATAGCATCCCATCGCCTTTCTGCGTGCTTCCGGGTGGGCGTGGTGCTGGCCAGACAGCGGTAGATTATTGGAATGTTGGTGAAGTTCAAGAAAATCGTCGCAATAAGAACACGGACAATAATCGCTGTACTGCCGAAATAGGATATGTGCCGGATACTCAGCTGTGCTCAGATCCGCGTAACGAATTCTGTGGATTAAGGGCGTACGATATGCGGGTAGTGGATGCAAGGGGTGAGCGAGGAGATGTTGATGCCTCACTTCGCTCGGCGGGCACTCGTCTTCCTACGGATGTGACGCTTGGTCACTACACTCCGTCTTACCTTGGTCTACTAGGGGTGTCTGAATCAAGCTATCAATACATCGATTACTACACCCCTCGACCGCCGCGGATCGCGGCACCGGCGACCAGCTGTCCAACGGGGGCAAGCTGTCCGGTGCAGGAGCTCGACGTGTTCAGCTTTAATGGGGTAACGCAAGGCATTCTGAATGTGGTGGGTGGTCAGCAGCGTTCGACGATCAAGTTCTTTGGCTGGGCGGCGCATGAGCAAATGGCGCTTCGACGCTTGGCGGTGGATTGGGGAGATGGGTTTGTGCAGTCCTTCGACGACGTCAAGCTCAAGAACCGTAAGCCGTTCTGCAGTGTCCAAAAAGAATGTTATTCACCAACGAGTCGCTTTACGGGGTTGACCTGTCAATCGGATAGCGATTGTCCGTTGTCGGCGCAGGCATGTCGTCCGATGGGAAGTTGTAAAGATAAACCACACATCGTGTGTGGTCAGGACAGCGATTGTCGCACTGATGGCACGCAAGACACCTGTACCTTCCGCAGCTTCTTTGGCAATAGCGGCGAAGCGTGTGAAGCGAGTCCGTTCGAGTTCTCGCACGTGTACACCTGTCCTGCTAACGCCCAACAGACGTTGCCAAGCTGTACGGGGCAGAACCTTGCGAGCGGTGGGGCGTCTGTGGATTACGAAGCTATTGGAGTTCGTGCGGGGACGTGTTATTTCGGCGGTGCTGATTCCTTGATTTATGACGCGTTTGGCAATACTCGACCGACCTGTACGGTGACCGCAGATTGCCAGGCGGCCTATGATGCGCGATTTGGTGCTGGATCGTATCTTGCGCTTGGTTCTTCGGTGACGGGTGCAAGCTGTGGTCCTGTGGCTGTGACGACGGTGTTGCCGACGGCGACACAAGCGCGCTGTTCACAAGATCCTTCGCGCTTCTGTCGAGCGGATAACGACTGTGCGGCGGGTGATCGGTGTATCCAAGCCGGTCTCGCGCCAGCAGGAGGGTGTTGGGACGCACAAAACAACGCGTGTCGCTATACGCCAAGAGTCTTCTTGCAGGATAACTGGGGTTGGTGTTCGGGTGAGTGTCGCACCATAAAGACCGGTGAGATGCTGAGCGATGCTCCAAATTCTTACGTCCGGCATGCTTATGGAGGATGTTATTCTCCGCTTGTTGGAAACGATGGGTCTAGCATGACTCGGTTGAATACCGCGGGATCTTCCCCAACGGCTCTGAACGGAGCTATGGAGTGTTCACAGAGTTATCCGCAAGGAAATCTACAATTGCAAGGAGGAGCTGTTCGCGCAGGATCAGATGCTCGTGACTATCGTCCATGGATCGTGTTTCCTGGATCGCTTCAGCTCCGACCGCGTCGGTAACGCCTTAGGGCTTCCGCCTTTGGTGACCTGCTCGAGTGTCGCTACGAACCAGTCTCACCGCGCTTAGTAGTGCGCTTCTGGTGGTTCTTGCTTCAGCGCTTCGCATCTCACCCTTCTTTGCTAAAGCTACGCAGGGCGCCATCCAAATGTGAAAGCCCTACCCTTAGTAGAACGCCCCCGTATCGATGCACGATGCGGGGGTGTTTGTTTGTGATTTCAAGGCGCATGGGGCGTGCTGATGCAAGGTTCTACTCTTTAGAGGGTGTCTGATTTGTGCTTTGCCTTCACAAATAAAAACACCCCTGGTTCTCGGTGACCGCTTTCGCGATCTCACGAGAACACGGGGTGAGGGTGATCTGTTATTGCGTCGATCACGTCACGCTTGCTCTGCCTTCTAGAGCTGGTCGGCGAAGGGGCGGCAATTGGCGGCGAAGCCCCGTTCTTCAAAGAAGGGTTCGGTCTGACCGGGTCGCCACACCCGCAGACGGATCTCGCAGGTTTCGGCCCAAGCTTCTGGATCGGGTTCACTGTCCCAGTCTACCTGAGCAGAAAACTGCACGGCGCGCATACCATTGGACCGGTTCCAGTAGCACGAGCGCCCCGAGCACTCCATCAGGTGTCGCACATCCCCCATCGCAGCCATCAGGCGAGTATCCCAGTTGCTCCGAAAGCAGGTCTGGAAGAATCCGTTGAAGGTTTGGATGCCGCCGGTGGTATCGCCGTCTTCACACCGGAAGTTCAGGGATCCGCCACCACCACCGCCACTCGGCCAGCGGTAGGTGTGTGCCATGAGTGCTGCGCGGGTGCGCATCCCTCTGTTGAGGCGGAGCTGCAGGGGAAGGCCGGCAAATTCCCAGTCGAACTGATCCAGGAACCAACGAGGGTGCGGCGCGTCTTGATCGGGGAGGTTGACCAAGCACCGGTTGTTTCCGGGTGTGCAACCGCGCTCCGTCATCAGGCGGGCCACCGTGGTTCGGCAGTCGGGACTCGAGCCGGGACCGCACATCTGTTCCATGCTCTCGGGGAGCTGACAGAGACAGCTTGCTGCCCCCACACAGTGCGGGTTCGCGATGTTGGGTCGGCAGACTTGACCGTGGCAGCATGTGCCAGGATCTCGTCCGTAGCTGTCCGAGCAGCTATACCGAGGTTCGCACACCACCACGTCAACCGCGGGGCTGCCGGTGTCCGTCGGAGGGCTCACGCCCTCCGCGGGGGAAGCGACGTCGACCGTGAGGCCGGCGTCGTCGCAGGTGCCCGAGGGGCACGTGCCGGAGTCGAGGCTCCCGGACGGGGTGTCCGTCGGGAGGTTGGAGGGGTCGCCACCGCAGCCCACGAGGAGCGCGAAGACGATGAACAAGGCGCCCATGAACAGACGGGAGAGCTTGGCCATGACTGGCTCCTTCGATGGGTCCGGTCGGACCCGGTGTCAATGACGAGGGAAAAGAGAGTATCTCTTACCCGCATCTATCGATAAGAATAGAGGAAAGACATAAGTAAAGCAAGTTTTTCGACCTTTGTCAAGGTTTTTCGCGTAGAACGAGCGCTCTCAGATGCAAAAAGCACCGATAGGCGCTTCTTGGGTGGTTAGACTTCTTGAATCACGTCAAAGCCGTTAAAACTTCCAGTGATAGCGAGTCCGGTTACGCTTTCGGTGGCAATGCCGCGCTCTTTTAGTTGTCGAGCAAGGCTATTGAGCGTCGCCCCCGAACCGATAGCATCGTCAATAACGAGAACGTGTTTGGCTGGTGCTGTGGCCTCGATATGCATGGTGGTGTTTGCATTTTCTATACGATCTTCGAGTTTTGTGAGGGTTTTTTGAGGAACGATGATGGGGGTTTTGATTTTTGTGACGGGAATAACGCGTATAGGTAGGTGCAATTCTCGTTCAAGAACTTTCATAAATTGGACTTCGCGCTTGATGGTAGGGGGTGCAAAACAGATAGCATCAATCTCGAAGCGTTGAATAAGGCGAAGGATTCGCTCTCGAACTTCTTGTACAACGAGTTTCATCATCGAAGCGTTTTGACTTTGTTTTGCATAGAGCAAGAGTTCGCCGAGTTTTGTCTTGCCGAATCGCTCAATACTGTAAAAATCCAAGTAATAGACATGGTTTGGATACGTATGAGGGAATGTTTTTTGAAATTTGGGCAGGCCGTCAATCAGCCCATCGGGTGTTTTGTAGCGAGCGAATTTTCGCATGCTCTCCACGTAGTCTCGAGCTGTTTTTTCGACAGGAAGATGTCGTTTTTCGCACCAATGCACAAAGGCATGCACGCCCTGCTCAAGAAGGCCGTCGGGTGTAATACGAAGAAACTCCTGCTCTATAAGGGTATGGGTTGCTGGATCGAGCGATGTTTCCGTAGAAGGGGATGGGCGCGTATCGAGTTCGTAGTAGGTCTTCGGAGAGGCGCCAATTTTTTTAATAATCTGAGCTTGTTGTAGGTGTTTCAGATGTCGAAACACGGCCTGCGGAGTAATACTCAGATGCTGCGCTAGAAGATGGGCGCTGGTGCGGCCGTTTGCTTGCAAAAACGCGAGAATACGCTGACGGGAGTCGGTCCGCATAGGTAGAATATTTATAGTTTATAGTTTACACTAAACCATAAACTATGTCAATGGAAAGAGTATGAGTTCGTGGTTTGGGTTATGAAGGGGTGGGGGTTGCTTGACACACCTTGCGCGGGTGACTATCCTACCATTAGCACTCGAAAGAAGAGAGTGCCAAACTCCCATGACGACCCCTTTTCCCCTCGATCCTCGCCTTGAGCAGTTGCTCCAAGCGGTTGTTGAGGTCTATCAAGAGACGGCGCAGCCGGTTGGGTCCCAAACGTTGGTGGATACGGGGCGATTTTCCGTGAGTTCGGCGACGATTCGTAACTGGTTCGCGGATTTGGACGAGTTGGGACTCCTTGAACAGCCCCATACCTCGGGTGGACGTATTCCTACAGAGGCAGGCTATCGAGTGGTCTTGACGGCGCCTTGGGTGACGTCCTCAAGCGAGCAAGATCGTGAGACGTATCACCGCCTCGGTGAGGCGTATCCAGATCGAGCCCCTCGCGCCAAGGCGTTTGCCAAGGCCATGGTCGAAGATCTCGGGGTTGCCTGTTTTGTCCGTTTTGGACCGAATGATCTGTACTATACGGGGCTTTCAGCGCTCTTTGCTCAGCCGGAGTTTCGTGATTGGCAACGAGTCGTCTCACTCTCCGAGGTACTCGATCGCTTAGATGAAGCGGTCCAACGTCTCGAGGGGGCTGGGTCTACGCCCAAACGCCTGATCGGGACAGAAAGCCCCTTCGGAGCAAGTTGCTCCACGGTGTATGGTGAGGTTGATGGCGTGTGTATTGGGGCACTTGGCCCGCTTCGCATGCCGTATCGACGCACGCACGATCTTCTTTCGCTTATCCTTCCGCTACTTACTTTGTAATGCTTTCTTCTATGGATGACACCCAAAACCAACAACCTGCAGAGCAAGAAGCTCCTGCTATGAACGAGAGCGAGGTCTCGTCCGGCGCGCAATCTTCCCTCGAGCAACGATGCGAAGAGTATCTCGCTGGATGGAAGCGCGCGCAGGCGGACTACAAAAACTTGCAACGCGATATGGAGGAGCAACGTTCTTCGCTCACGCGCTTTGCGAATGAGCGGCTATTGCGAGAGCTTTTGCCCGCGTTGGATCAATTTTCGTACGCGATGCGGTTTCTTCCTTCGACCGAAGCCCTTCCTGAAGAGGCGAAGCGCTCGTGGGATCAGTGGCTTGTGGGGGTGAAGGCGATTCAAACCTTGTGGGAGCAAGCTGCTCAGCAGGCGGGTCTTGAACCAATCCCAACGGATGGCGCGTTTGACCCGCAATGGCACGAGGCGGTAAGTCAGGAGATTTCAACGGAAGTAGCAGAAGGATCGATTCTCCGCGTACTCACTCCGGGATGGAAGCTCCATGGGAAGGTGTTGCAAGCTGCTCGTGTCGTGGTGGCAAAAGCCTCGTAATATTCAGTACCTGTTTTATGTCTCTGATTCATTGGTCGCCGCTCGCGTTTGAGCCGTTCGACGACATGGATGCGCTAGTACAGAGTCGTTCGGCGCTCACCTCGGCACAAAAGCAACAAACGGGGTTGATTCCCGCGGTGGATGTGTACGAATCTGGCGAAACGGTGGTGGTCGAAGCGCCTATGCCGGGTATTGATCCAAAAAATATCGAGCTCTCGATTGATCGAGGTGTGCTCACCATCAAAGCGATGAGTGAGCGACGCACCGAGGTCGAGGAAGCGACGTACTATCGAAAAGAGGTGCGACATGGAGCGGTGTTTCGTCGCATCCCGTTGCCAACGCCCGTCATCGAAGACCGTGCAGATGCTCGCTACGAGCAGGGAATCATCAAGATTTCGTTTCCCAAGCGCTCATCGACAGGGACGGCGATAAAACTGGATATCAAAGCCTCATAAACTCTCTCTTCTCTCTCTTTATCTTCTACTTCTATGGGAAAAATTCTCGGTATTGACCTTGGAACCACCAACTCCTGTATGGCGATCGTCGAAGGCGGTCAGCCAAAGGTGTTAGAAAACGCCGAAGGAGCGCGTACCACGCCGTCGGTTGTGGCTATTTCCAAGTCAGGTGAGCGATTGGTGGGACAAATTGCGAAGCGTCAGGGAATGGTGAACGCCGAAAATACGTTGTTCTCGGTCAAGCGCTTAATTGGTCGTCGCGCTGATGACATCGAGGTCAAGCGCGATCAACAGTGGCTTCCGTACAAAGTGGTCGCGTCTGGTGATGCGGTAAAAGTCCTCATGGCGGGCAAGGAATACACGCCAGAAGAGATCTCCGCGATGGTGCTGCAAAAACTCAAGGCAGACGCAGAAGCAAAAACGGGCGAAGTGATTACCGAAGCGGTGATTACCGTGCCAGCCTATTTTGATGACTCACAGCGTCAGGCAACCAAGATCGCCGGAGAAATTGCGGGTCTTACGGTTCGTCGTATTATCAACGAGCCAACGGCCGCCGCTCTTGCGTACGGATTTGATCGCAAAAAGGACGAAAAGATCGTGGTGTATGACCTCGGCGGAGGAACGTTTGACGTGTCGGTGCTCGAAGTCGCGTATGACGCAACGACGGATCAGAACACGATCGAGGTTCGCGCAACCAACGGTGATACGCACTTGGGCGGTGATGACTTTGATCAGCGCATCATTGCGTGGGTGGTAGAAGAGTTCAAAAAGACCGAAGGTGTAGACCTTGCAAAAGATCCACTCGCTCTTCAACGTGTGAAAGATGCGGCGGAAAAAGCCAAGATCGAGCTTTCGAGCGCGAACGAGACAGAAATTAACCAGCCATTTATCAGTGTCGATGCTTCAGGTCCAAAGCACTTGCTCTTGAAGTTGTCTCGCGCAAAATTGGAGCAGCTCGTGGGAGATTTGGTCGAAAAAACGCTCGAGCCATGTAAAAAAGCGCTTGCGGATGCAAAACTTTCGCTTGGCGATGTGCAAGAGGTGATCATGGTGGGTGGAATGACGCGCATGCCGCTCGTTCAGCAGACGGTGGAAAAATTCTTTGGTAAAAAAGTGAACGCCTCGGTGAACCCAGACGAAGTCGTCGCGCTTGGTGCGGCGATTCAGGCAGGAAATTTGCAGGGAGATATCAAGGGTGAGTTGCTGCTGTTGGATGTCACGCCATTGTCGTTTGGTATTGAGACGCTTGGTGGGGTGATGACAAAAGTGATCGAACGCAACACGACGATTCCTACGTCCAAATCGCAGATTTTCTCGACAGCAGCAGACGGGCAAACGTCCGTAGAAGTGCACGTCTTGCAAGGTGAGCGCGAAATGGCGGCGGATAACCGCTCGTTGGGGCGCTTTACGCTCTCGGGCATTCCTCCTGCGCCACGCGGCGTTCCTCAGGTAGAAGTGTCGTTTGATCTTGATGCGAACGGCATTTTGAACGTGAAGGCAAAAGACAAGGCTTCCGGAAAAGAGCAGACGATCACCATTACGGCATCGACCAATCTTTCAAAAGAAGAGGTGGAGCGCATGCGTAAAGAGGCCGAGCTTCATGCCGAGGAAGACAAAAAGAAGCGTGAAGCGATTGAAGTGAAGAACATGGCGGAAACCATGATCTACACGACCGAGAAGATGCTCAAAGAGCACGAAGGAAAAGTACAACCAGAAGACAAGCAGGCTATCGAAGCAAAGATGGAAGCGCTCAAGCAGGTCAAAGAAGGTACTGACTTGGAAGCGATCAAAAAAGCGGCGGACGAGCTCGCGACAGAAGCGCAAAAAGTCGGTGCTGCGCTCTATCAAACGCGTCCAGATACGGAAACGGCTCCTCCAGCGGGAGATGCCTCGCAAACAAATACCTCTAACGATTCTTCCTCTTCCTCTCCTGAAACAGGAGCCTAGTTCCTATGAAAACCCTCTTTCTTTTGTGTAGCGAAGGTGCGGCACGTACTGAGTCTGGTCAGTTTATTCTGCACAAGATCATCGAACGTATCGTTACGAAAGACGTGCCTTCCGAAGAAGCTCCTCTCACGCTTCCGGCGTTGAGCGTCAGCTTCGAGATTCGTGACGCTGAGCTCTCTCAAGCGCGACAAGTGCAAGTACAGATGACGCATCGTGAGTCTGCAAAGAGTTTGTTCGACCAGGGTTTTACCGTAGAACCAACCACCGATCCTGCGCAAAAGATTTCGGGGCTCTTAAACTTCCACCTGTTTCCGATTAAGGCGCTTGGTCATTACGAAGTGCGTGTGTTGGTAGATGGGCAAGAAGCAGCGGCCAACGATTTTGTGGTGGTCCAACAGGCGTAAAAGCTCGTGATGTTTTCGCATGGCAAAAGACTACTATTCCATTCTTGGCGTGCCAAAAACGGCCAGCGCGGACGAAATCAAAAAAGCGTTCCGTCGTTTAGCGCACGAGCATCATCCGGACAAAGGGGGGAACGAGCAGAAGTTTAAAGATGTGAACGAGGCGTATCAGGTGTTGGGCGATACGCAAAAGCGTGCAACGTACGATCAGTTTGGTTCTGCGGCATTCGAACAGGGCGGAGCTGGTCAGGGAGGGTTTGGTGGATTCGGCGGGTTTGATCCAAGCGGTTTTCAGAACGGCTTTGGAGGATTCCAAGTTAACATGGACGATCTTGGTGGCTTAGGTGATGTCTTGGGCGAGATGTTCGGTTTTGGCGGAGGTGGATCTCGTCGAGCGAAGCGCGCACGAGGGCAAGATATCCAAGTAGATGTCGAGCTCAGCTTTAAAGAGTCGGTGTTTGGTGTCGAAAAAACGATTGAGATTGTGCGTCCAAGCACCTGTTCGTCGTGTTCTGGAAATGGTGTGGCGAGCGGTTCAAAGCTGGTCGAGTGTGGAACGTGTAAAGGCTCGGGACAGGTCCGACAGGCACAACGAACCATGTTTGGTGTGATGCAAGTCGCAAGTGCTTGTGGGGCGTGTGAAGGTCGTGGCAAGATTCCAGAAAAAGCGTGTGCCACGTGTAAGGGCTTGGGCGTAGATCGCGTGTCGGCGAAGATTTCGTTTCAGATTCCAGCGGGGGTAAGCGCTGGGGATACGTTACGTATTGAGGGGCAGGGGGAGGCGGCACCACACGGGGGAGTATCAGGCGACCTGTTTGTGCGCGTACACGTGAAGCAAGATGAGCGCTTTACGCGCCAAGGTACCACCATTCTTTCACGGGTAGAGGTGCCCTTTTCAACGTTGGCGTTAGGTGGTTCGGTGATGGTCGAGACGATCGATGGTCCTGTTGAGGTGAATATTCGTGAGCGAACACCTTCGGGAACGCAGACGCGTCTCGCTGGAAAAGGGGTGCCGACGGGTCGAAAAGGCGATCGAGGGGAGCACGTAGCAACGTTTGTTGCAGAAGTTCCCAAGAAGCTTACCCGTGAACAAGAAGAGGTGCTAAAAACCCTCAAGACGTTGGGACTTTGACGAGTGTAGGCGGAAGGAGTAGGCTTTTTGCGCGATCCGTTCCAGAAGAACGGGTCGCCTTTGTACCCAAGCATTCCTGTTTTTCACAAGAATACTGGTCCTAATACAATAAAAGAGGTTCCCCTTCCTATGGCTAGTCCTATCACCTTAGCGATGAAGCAAATCGCTGAAGAAAAAAATATTTCGTACGAATCGGTTCTTGAAACGGTCGAGGCGGCGCTGGCAAATGCGTATCGCAAAGACTTCGGCAACAAGAATCAAAATATTAAAGTTGTTTTTGATCCCGAAAAATACGACGGTTCAACCGGTGGTATTCGTGTATTTGATAGCAAGCAGGTGGTAGAAAACATGGTCTTGCCAGAGGATTATTTTTCACGTTTTGATGCGGCAACGGCTCCAAAAAAGCGTGATGATCGCGTAACAGCTGAAGCGGCGGCGCTTTCTGCGGAGCAGTTTGCTCAGGAATTCGCGTTCAATCCAAAGACGATGATCATGTTGACGGACGCACGCGACGTCAAGCCAGATGCGCAAGTTGGCGAAGAAATTCGTGTGGAACTCGGTATTCCTGCGGCATTTGGTCGTACCGCGGCTCAAACGGCCAAGCAGGTGATCTTGCAACGTTTGCGCGAAGCAGAACGTGGCGTGATCTATAACGACTTTAAAGGCCGCGAAGGCGAGCTCATGAACGTGACGGTGCAACGTCGTGAAGGCCGTGTGGTATTGATTGACCTTGGTCGTACAACGGGCGTACTCCTTCCGGAGGATCAGATCGAAACCGAGCGCTATTACCCAGGCACGCGCATCAAAGCGCTGCTTCGCGAGGTGGCACTCACGACAAAGGGCCCAGAAATTCGCTTGTCGCGCAGCAGTCCACAGGTGGTAGCAGCATTATTCGCACAAGAAATTCCCGAAATCGCCAACGGCGTGGTTGAAATTCGTGATATTGCGCGTGAAGCGGGCAGTCGCTCGAAGCTTGCCGTAACCACGGGAGACAGCGCCATCGACCCGATCGGTTCGTGTATCGGTCAGCGTGGCGTGCGTATTCAGACGATTATTCGCGAACTGGGCGGTGAAAAGGTGGATATCATCGAATGGAACGAGGACGCGGCGAAGTTTATCGAAGCGGCCTTAGCTCCAGCGAAGATCATGAGCGTGAGCTTGGATGAAGGGGAGCATCTCGCGACGGTATTGGTGGCTTCGGATCAGCTTTCGCTCGCCATTGGCAAGGGAGGGCAAAACGTGCGTTTGGCAGCGCGTCTCACAGGATGGAAGATCACGATCCGCGAAGACGGCGCCCCTGAACCGGTCGCTATCGAGAGCGGGGAGGCAAAAGAAGAAGCGGGTGTCGAAGACGTCCAAGAAGCGGTCGCGCAAGAAGACGCTCCTGAGAGTGCAGCGCAAGCGGACGCCAAAGATGTCGGCCTCGTCTCATAATCTCTTGTATGTTTGAACTTCTCATTCTCAAGCCATTCTTTAACCTGTTGATTGGGTTGTATAACGTTCTACCGGGTCAAGATATTGGGCTGGCCATTATTTTGATGACGGTGGTGGTCAAGGCGGTGCTCTGGCCATTCATGACGTTGCAGATTAAGCAGCAACGCGCGCTTCAGGCGATTCAGCCGAAGATCGAAGAAATTCGCTCTCGTTTGAAGGATGACAAAGAAGCGCAGGGGCGCGAACTCATGGCGCTCTACGCTCGTGAAAAAGTGAACCCTGCCTCGTCATGTCTTCCGCTCTTGATTCAGATCCCGATTTTTATCGGGCTCTATCAAGCGTTATCGCGCGGACTTGGCGCCATTGATGGATCGCTCTTGTACGGGTTTGTTCAAAATCCGGGCGTGATTCAGACCCAGTTTCTCGGTCTCGTGGAGCTTACTCGTCCCAATGTCCTCTTGGCTATTGTCGCTGGGTTGATCCAGTTTGTGCAGGGGCGTCAAATGTTGAAGTCTACCCCAAAGGCGGTGGCGCAACCTCCAAAAGAGGTGGCCGATACGCAAGGGGCGCAAGATGAAAGTATGGCAGCGATTATGAATAAGCAGATGATGTACATGATGCCCATCCTGACGGTGGTGATCGGTATCAAGCTTCCTGCTGGTCTCACGCTGTACTGGTTGGTGATGAGCTTGCTGTCGGTGGTGCAGCAGTGGTGGATTATGCGCACGTTGCCGCCAAAAATGACGCAACAGTTGCCTGGCTAATGTGCTGTTTTTCCGTTTTGTTTTTCTTCTCATGGTGTCTCTTGTATGAAAACTGTTTCTACCGTCTCAAAAACTTCCACGCAACGACGGGCGTTGGGGCTCCTTTTGTTGGGTGTATTGGCTACGGTGTATATTCTTCCCCAGCCAATGAACTGGGTGATTCGGACGGCAGGATCCGTGCTTGGCTATGACTGGTCCGATAAGCAATCATCCAAGTCCTTTGTGCTTGGATTGGATTTACAGGGCGGATCTCGTTTGGAGTACGAGGCGGATGTATCCAAGATCCCTCTCGCAGAGCGTCAAGAGGCTTTGAACGGTGTACGTGATGTTATTGAGCGTCGTATTAACGCACTTGGCGTTGCTGAGCCAGTGATTCAAACCACGCAAGCGGGTGATGCTTGGCGCGTCAGTGTTGAGCTTGCTGGGGTAAGTAACGTGCAAGAAGCAATTAAAAAGATTGGAGAAACACCGATCTTGGAGTTTAAAGAAGAGAGTGTAGAGCCTGCTCGTGAATTAACACTTGATGAGGCGACTCGTATTCGTGTCGAAAACGAAGCGGCAAAAGCCAAGGCAGAAGCATTGCTTCAGGCGGCTCGCGCTCCAGGAGCATCATTTTTGAACGTGGCAAAAGAAGCTCAACCAAGTATCACGACGCTTCCTTCGGTGTTCTTGCGAGAAGATCTTGCTCGTAAAGAGGAATATCTTGCTCTTCGCGGTGAAGCGGTGGGTGTCGCCCCTCGCGTGATTGAAACGGCGGATGCGTATCTTGTCGCAAACATCGAAGAAAAGAAGGTGGTCACAAAAGAAGCGAAAGGTCATCATATCTTGATTTCCTGGAAGGGGATTGAGGGCATAGCCTCCGATCTCACCAAGGAAGAAGCAAAAGCCACGATTGATGGATTGCGTGCTACGGTAACTCCGCAAACCTTTGTGGAGCTGGCGAAGACACGTTCCATGGAACCGTACGCAAGCTCGACCTCGGGGGAGCTTGATTGGACGGAAGAATCGCCTCTCGAAACGGATCCAAACGCGCAACGCTTTGTGCCTGAATTCGCAGGGCCGTTCTTCGCTCTCGCCAAAGGAGCTATTTCCGACGTTGTCGAAACGCCGTTTGGCTACCACATTATCTATAAAACAGATGAGCGTTCGGTAGAGGATGTGCGTGCACAGGTGGTACGTTTTGAAAAGCTCACAAAGGAAGATATTCTTCCACCGGCGGATGGATGGAAGGCGACGGCACTTACGGGTAAGCAACTCGCTTCGGCGCGCGTCGACTTTGATCCACAAACAGGCGCGGTCGTGGTGGCGTTGCAGTTTAACGACGAAGGTCGCGAGCTCTTTTCGCAGATCACGCGGGCGAATATCGGTAAGCGTGTCGGTATCTTTATCGACGGTCAGTTGATTTCGGCGCCGGTTGTCCAGAGCGAGATTCCAGGTGGTCAGGCGGTGATCACAGGCTCCGGCTCACTCGAGGAGGCTCGTGAACTTGCCCGTAGCTTGCAAGCCGGAGCGCTTCCTGTGCCGGTTGAGCTGATCGCTCAGCAAACGATCGGTCCAAGTCTTGGAGCGGACTCGCTTGCGGCATCGCTTCGGGCGGGACTGATTGGCTTTGCCTTCGTTGCTCTGTTCCTGCTCCTAGTCTATCGCGTTCCAGGATTAGTCGCTGTTGCGGCGCTTACACTCTACGCGATCTTGTCTCTGGCGATCTTCAAATATATTCCGGTCACATTAACCCTTGCGGGCATTGCCGGATTCATTCTCTCGCTGGGTATTGCGGTAGACGCGAACATCCTTGCCTTTGAGCGGTTTCGTGAAGAGCTTGCTCTTGGGAAGAGTATTCCGACGGCTCTGGAGGAAGCCTTTACTCGCGCATGGCCATCGATTCGCGATGGACACGTCACTGTGCTGATTTCGTGTGCGCTGTTGTACTGGTTCTCGTCTTCGGTGATTCGCGGGTTTAGTCTAACGCTCGCGATCGGTATTCTTCTGTCCCTCTTTACGGCGGTGGTGACGTGTCGTGTCTGGTTGCGCTTTTTGGCAAAAACCGCACTCACTCGTTGGGAATGGTTGTTCCTCAAATCTCGTGAACTCTCCAAGAACTAGTATGACGTTTTCTGCTACACGCTATCGGTCGGTTTGGTATGCTCTTTCGGGGCTTATGATCGCCGCTTCGATTGGAGCTTTGGCGACATGGGGCCTGCGTTTCGGTATTGATTTTACGGGTGGTTCGCTCATGGCGGTGCGTTTTGAGACGCGTCCATCTGTAGAACAGGTTCTTACCACCCTGCGCGGCATTGAGGGCCTTGATCTTGGTCAGCCGGTTGTGCAACCCGTGGGGGAGACGGAGATGTATATTCGTTCAAAGGAGCTCACGCAAGAGCAGTATGGCAAGGTTCTCGAGGCACTTCGCGCAAACAACGCGTCTGTCGAGGAACAGCGTTTTGAGACGGTTGGTCCGGTGATTGGTGATGAATTGCGGGCCAAGTCTTTGCAGGGAATTATTCTCGCGTTGATCTTGATCGTGCTCTACATTGCGTACACCTTTCGCAAAGTGTCGGCGCCGGTTGCTTCGTGGAAGTATGGCGTCGTGACGATGGTAGCGGCCTTGCATGACGTGCTTGTCCCGCTGGGAGTCTTTGCGGCGCTTGGTCACTATCGTGGGGTAGAGGTGGGAACGCCCTTTATCGCGGCGATGCTCACGATTCTTGGATATTCCATCACGGATACGATTGTGGTGATGGACCGCGTTCGTGAAAACCTCCCAAAAATCAAGGGGACGTTTGCCGAGATTATGGATTACTCGCTGGCGCAGACGTATCGCCGTTCCTTCTACACGTCAGCAACGACCCTCTTCGCTTTGCTTGCGATCTTCTTCTTTGGAGGGGCTTCCTTGCATGAGTTCAGTCTGGCGATGATTATTGGTATCGGTGTTGGTACGTACTCCTCGCTCTTCATTGCTTCGACCTTGTTGGTCAGCTGGAACGAGTGGGCGCAGGCTCGTCAAAAGAAGGCGTAAAAGAGGGCTTTTGAGAGATCGAAAAACATGCTATCCTTGGTGATAGCATGTTTGATTTCACCGCGTTCCTTCTCGCCATGGGTGACGACCCATTCTATGGCATGTGGATCCTCTTTCGTTCTGGAGGATGGATTCTCTTTTTGTGGATTGCTTTGTGGATCGCTCGAGAGTTATGGCTTGAGCACAAGCAGGGGCAGGCCGCCGCGCGCAAAACCTTTATCATGTTGCGTGTAACCGTGCCTCGTACCACCGAGCAAACGGTCAAGGCAGTCGAGAATATCTTCTCCGTCTTCGCGGGAGCGGCCGCCGCGCCAAACTGGACAGAAAAATGGTTCAAGGGCGAGCATCAATCGCCGCTTTCTATTGAAATCGTTTCTCTTGAGGGCGATGTATCGTATCGCTTGTATATCGAAAAACGGTTGAAGGATTTGGTCGAGGCCGCGATCTATGCCCAGTATCCTGATGCGGATATTGATGTCGTTGAAGATTATACCGTGATGGCGCCCACCAAGTTTCCGGACGAAGTGTATGATCTATGGGGAACGGAGCTGACGCCGACAAAATCCGACGCGTACCCCATCAAGACCTATGCCGATTTTACGGATCAGGTGTCGGGTGAGATGAAAGACCCTCTCGCGGCGATGCTTGAGAATTTTTCGCGCATCGGGCCTGGTGAGCAGGTGTGGTATCAGGTGATTTTGACGCCTACCGACCAAAAAGAGGCGCAAGAACGCGCAAAACAAGAAATCGAGAAGATCAAGGGGGAGTCCAAGTCTAAAGACCCAAGCTTGCTGGCGCAGATCTTTGCTTTGCCTGTGGAGATTCTCGAGGGGATTATCGGGATCTTTTTACCGATGGGAGAAAAAAAGAAAGACGAGAAAAAGAAAGATGGTCCACCAAAGATCACGCTGCTTTCTCCGGGGGAAAAACTCGTGTTGGAATATATCGAACGCAAAACGTCCAAGATTGGGTTTATGTGTAAGATGCGGGTGATCTATCTCGCAAAAAAAGAAGCGATGTCTAAACCAAGAGTGGTGACGCCATTTTTGGGATCGATTCGTCAGTTTAATACGTTTAACATGCAATCCCTTCGTCCTGATAGCAAAAAGATTGGCATGAATAATGATTGGTGGTTTTTTAAGGCGGAACGCAATGATGCTCGTAAAACGCGCCTCGTTCGAGCGTTTAGAGATCGTTCTGACGGGGTTGGGCTCAATGCCTTTTTTCTATCGGTGGAAGAGCTTGCGACGTTGTGGCACTTTCCGATCCTTACGCAGGTTAAAGCACCGCTCTTGCGACGGACGGAGTCCAAAAAGTCTGAACCACCTGCGAATATTCCTTTTGCTGAATAGGTATGCCAGTCATCTATCCAAACGGTCACGAGCACGAACGCGAAATCACTCTGTTTGGACAGGTGAATTTTCGGAATACCGGCAAGCGTTTCGGTATTCGCACAGATGACCGCCGTCGGCACATGTATATCATCGGGAAAACGGGCATGGGCAAAACGACGCTGATGGAAAACATGTTCATGTCCGATGTGTATGCGGGGCATGGGTGTTGTTATATAGATCCACACGGTGATACAGCCGAAAAATTCATTGACTTTATTCCGTCGGATCGTATTAACGATGTCGTGTATTTTAATCCTGCAGATACGGCTTTTCCCTTCGGGTTTAATATTCTGGAAACGCCGTCAGACGATCGTAAACACTTGGTACGCGATGGATTGATGGGCGTCTTTAAAAAGATTTGGCCAGACGTGTGGAGTGCGCGTATGGAGTATATTCTCCAAAACTGTGTGTCCGCGCTACTTGATTATCCAGGAGCGACGCTCATGGGGATCAACCGATTGCTCGTCGATAAAGAGTATCGCGAAAAGATTATAGACAAGATTCAAGACCCTGTCGTGAAGACGTTTTGGGTTGCAGAGTTTACCTCGTGGTCCGAAAAGTACGCGACCGAAGCGATTGCGCCGGTCCAAAACAAGGTGGGACAGTTTCTCTCGTCGAGTATCATTCGTAATATTGTCGCGCAGGTGCGATCCACTATTGATATCCGTCGTATCATGGATGAGGGGAAGATTTTGATCGTGAACCTGTCAAAGGGGCGTGTCGGTGAAGATGGGATGCGGCTTCTTGGAGGGATGATTGTCACCAAGATTCAGCTTTGCGCTCAAGAGCGGCAAAACGTTTCTGAGCAAGAGCGGCGAGATTTTTATCTCTACGTAGACGAGTTTCAAAACTTTGCCAACGAATCCTTCGCAACGATCTTGTCGGAAGCGCGCAAATATCGCCTGAATCTGGTGGTGGCGCACCAATACATGGAGCAGTTGGATGAGAAGGTGCAAGCGGCTGTGCTAGGAAACGTGGGTACGATGATTGCGATGCGCGTAGGACCGACCGACGCGGAAATGCTCGAAACGGAGTTTGCGCCCACGTTTACGCCAGAAGACTTGGTAAACCTCGCCAAGTTCCAGATGTATCTCAAGTTGATGGTGGATGGCGTTTCTACGCAGCCATTTTCCGCGAATACCTTGCCGCCGATCGCACAACGTACGCAGAGCGAAGAAAAAGTCTTAAAGGTTAGTCGTGAGCGATACGCAGAGCCTCGGCACGTAATCGAACAAAAAATTCTCAAGTGGGCGGGGATGGAAATGATGCATACAGCAACGCCAAGTGCTTCAAAACCCGTCGTCACCTCTTCAGAGGCCGTGACGGGAGAAGGCGCAGCCGTTGCCTATCCCGCTATTCAAACCGAAGAAGAGCTCGAGGCGCGTATCGATACAACGGAGCGCGTGTCCACCGCGGCGCCAAAGCTCGTTATTCGTCCCGAGCGATTAGCGGCCATTCAAGAAGCGAATAAGGCAAACCGCGAAGCAGAAAAAATGCGGAAAAAGCCAAGCTTTAAGCACGTGTGCGGTCGTTGCGGAAAAGAGTTTGCTCTGGCGGTCCAATTAGATCCAAGTAAGCCGATTTACGATCCAGAATGTCGTGAGATTTTGCGATTAGAACGTGTCGCTCGTGAGCAAAAAGCGGCGGAAGCGCCCAAGGCCTCGTCATCGCCAACGACCGCTCGTTTTGCGACACGAGAACCTCGTGAGGATCGTGACGCTCGTGATGCATCTCGTTCGAACGCGTCCTCCCGTTCTGGACAAGATCGCGATCGAGACCGTTCTCGAGGTGATCGCTCGTCCAGCCGACGCGATACCTCTACTCCGGTAGCTTCGGCGCCAGTGCGTTTGCAGATTCCGCCCATAGAGGTGCCTCGCCCAGAAAAAACGCCAGATCCTGTTCCGTCAACGCCGCCAGCAAGCTCGTCAGCGCCAACCGCTTCGCAAGAGCCAGTGATCGAGGCAATGCCGACCGCTTCGCGCGTCATTCAGCCGGGGGAAACGATCCAGTTTTAGATATGCGCCCTTCCGTCTTAGGGGTGCTTCTCCTCGTTGGCGCGGGGCTTCTCCTCGTCGCTTCGCCGATCCATGCCGCTGCTCCTGATGCGGATGGCGACGGACTGACTGATGCGCTTGAACGAGCGTTTGGGAGTGATTCCCAGAATCCTGACACCGATGGCGATGGGTTTCGCGACGGTCTTGAGGTAGCGAATGGGTATTCACCTGTCTCTGCCGAGCCTAAAAAACTCCCAAAGCGCCTGTTGGTAGATCTGTCCGAGCAAAAGCTTCGGCAGGAGTTGGGCGGGGTAGTGATCGAAGAGCATCGCATCTCGTCAGGAAAAGCCTCTACGCCGACACCTGTGGGAACCTTTACCGTCCTCTCGAAACATCCTCGCGCGTGGTCAAATCGCGCGAAGCTCTGGATGCCGAACTGGATGGCGTTTAAAGGGACGGTCTATGGCATCCATGAGCTGCCTGAATGGCCGGGAGGGAAAAAAGAAGGGGAGTCGCATCTCGGTACGCCGGTGAGCGGTGGCTGTATTCGTGTCGGAGTGGGTGTAGCGAAGCGGTTGTATGAGTGGTCGCCCATCGGTACACCAGTCATCATTCAGCGCTAGTAGAGTCTTATACGGTTTGAGGTGTATTTTTCTTCTTTTTCTATGCCAAAACGAATCGCGCTTGCCATACTAATCGTTCTGCTGGGGGCGTGGCCACTCTCGATGGTGCGCGCAGCCACGAGCACGAGCGCTCTTCCTACAACGGTGAGCACAACCGTGTCCACGCCTGTCGCGAGCGTCTCTTCGACGGTTCCGACTGTGGTTGCGACGTCGTCTGTTGGGGTGGTGTTTGACCCCGTGCCGTTCGGCATTACGTCAGCCTATGTCATGACGCCAAAAACCCGTCGCGAGCTGTATGCGTACAACGCCGACGCTTCGTGGTCGGTAGCAAGCCTTACAAAACTCGCTTCAGCGATGCTTTGGGCGGGACAAAAGACGGTTCCGTGGAAGCGCGTTGTGAGTCTTTCGTCGAAGGATGAGGTGGGCGGAGGGCGTTTGCGTGTGAATAGCGGTACGCGCATTACGTTTGAAGATCTGTGGTATGCCAGTATCACCGCGAGTGCTAACAACGCGGCGATGGCACTAGCTCGTAACTTGGGCATGTCTCCAGCGCAGTACACTCGCGCCATGAACGCGCAGGCAAAGCGTCTCAAACTCAAGCATACGACCTTTGTAGACGCGTCAGGAATGAGTCCGGAGAATAGGTCTACGGCAAAAGAGATGGCTTATTTAAGCGATGCTGCTTTCGCCTTTCGACCGCTTCAAAAAGCGGCAAGTACCGCTATGCATACAGTGAAGGTCGTGTCGCCTAAGCCGCACAATCGGGTGATTTCGAGTACGAATGACCTCCTTAAAACCGACCCAGATGTATGGGTTATCGCTGGAAAAACGGGGTATTTGCCTGAAGCGGGGCATAGTTTTGTCGCATGGATGCGTCCCACAAATGTTGACGGAACGCCCATAAATGGCAAAGATGTCTTGGTAGTCGTGTTTGGCGCCCCCACAAAGGAGCGCTCACAGGCGGCGGCAAAGGCCCTTGCTCAGGCTACCTGGTCTTCCCATGCGTTTTCTCGACGTTGAAAAGCTCTTCCGTGAACGGAATGAGCCGATGTACCGCTTACAGCAGTTGAAGCGGGCTTTTTACGTGGATCAGCGTCGTTCGTGGGAGGAAGTCACCACTCTTTCAAAAGGCCTGCGCGCAGAACTAGCAGAACAGATTCCTTGGGATGCGCTCACACTCGTTCGTCAGCAAGAAGGAGATCAGGGCGAAACCATCAAGGCGCTGCTCGCGTGCGCGGATGGGAAAAAGATCGAAGCGGTACTCATGCAGCATCAAGATGAGCGTAACACCGTGTGTGTATCGTCGCAGGTTGGCTGCGCGATGGCGTGTGCGTTTTGCGCCACGGGCACCATGGGGTTGACGCGCAATCTGACGCGTGACGAAATCGCGGAGCAGGTACTGTATTATGCGCGTTTACTTCGCGAACGTGATGATCGCGTCACAAATGTTGTGCTTATGGGCATGGGTGAGCCGTTGCATAATTACGACGAGGCGATCGGCGCATTACGTCTCTTAAATGACCCGCATGGAATGAATATCGGTGCTCGTCATATGAGTGTGTCGACCTGTGGTATTGTTCCAGGTATTTTGCGGTTGGCGGATGAGCAATTTCAGGTGAATTTGGCGATCTCTTTGCACTCAGCAATCGATGAGGTCCGCTCCAAGATCATGCCCGTAAACAAAGCGTATCCGCTTGCCAAACTGATGGACGCGGTGCGCATCTATATGGAGAAGACGAATCGTAAGGTGATGTTTGAATACCTCTTGCTTTCTGGGGTGAATGATCGCCCAGAAGATGCTCGCGCGATCAAGAGACTCTTTGGGAATAATCTGCGCTTGGTGCATATCAATTTGATCAAATATCACAATACGCAAGCGTTTGAAGGAACTCCGAAAGATCGTCGCCACGCCTTTTTGCAAGAGCTGCACGAGCTCGGCATTCCAGCGACGCATCGCATTACGTTTGGTGAAGATATCGATGCCGCCTGTGGGCAGCTCGCCGTGCAAGAGGGTGACGCGCTGCTTCAAGGACAGGCCGCGATTCAGGCGAGTAAGGCAAAAAAACGCCAACCAGCTGGTGTATGAGCGCGGTTCTTCCGGTGGGGAGTAAGATTTTAGTGGGGATGTCGGGAGGGGTGGATTCGAGCGTTGCGGCAGCCTTGCTCCTCAAGCAGGGGTATCAAGTGGTGGGGGGATTCATCAAAAACTGGTCGGATAGCAAGGATCTTTGGACGGGGGAGTGCCAATGGAAGGCTGAGCGTCGTGATGCGTTGCGCGTTGCGGCAAAGCTTGGGATTTCGCTTCTCACCTTTGATTTTGAGGAGGAGTATCGAGCGCGCGTGCTTGATCGGATGTTTCGGGAATACCAAGCCGGACGAACGCCCAATCCGGATATTTTGTGCAATCAAGAAATCAAGTTTGGATTGTTTTACGAAGCGGCGATGCGTGCTGGGTTTGATGGGGTTGCGACAGGGCATTATGCCCAAAGCGTTCGTGATGCGAATGGCGTCCATCTTGCAAAAGCGGTTGATGCGCAAAAAGATCAAACGTATTTTTTGCAGCGCATGTCTCGCGAGGCATTGCAGCGCACCCTGTTTCCTGTTGGTGGATTCGAGAAGGCTGATGTTCGTGTGCTTGCCGAGGAGTTTGGTCTTTCTGTCGCGCGTAAGCCAGACAGTCAGGGGATTTGTTTTGTGGGCAAGCTCGATTTTCATGAGTTTTTGCGCAAGCGTCTTCCTCCGGTTCCGGGGCCTATTCTGGACGAGGAGGGCAGCACGATCGGTACGCACGACGGTATCGATGCGTATACCATTGGGCAGCGCCATGGGCTGCATGTATCAGTAGGGCAAAGGGCATGGTACGTAGCGCAAAAAGATCGTGCACGGAATGCGTTGGTGATGGTTCCTGAGGCGGATCACCCGCTTTTATTCCGGCGCGAGATCGTGATCGAGGAGATGCATTGGCTAGATGCTTCCGCAGAAGAGGCTGAGGTGATCGAGGGCGAGGTGATGATCCGCTACCGTCAACGAGCAGTGCCCGCGAGACTGGAGCGGATTCGTGACGGGATGTATCGAGGTGTATTGGCGGAGCCGGTCTGGGCTCCGGCGGCGGGTCAATCGGCGGCGGTGTATCAAGGGGGGTACTGTCTCGGTGGTGGTATTTTAGCCGAAGATACGCTACGCTAGCAGGCAATATGGAGAAGACGCATCGCTTGGAGTGGATTTCGCTTTTATACCTAGCGTTCTTTGTTCTGGCGGTGATTTCTCCTTCGCTTTACACGCAGGGATCCTTTGGTTTAAGCGAAGAAATGCTCGAACAGATCACGATTTTCCTGTTTGGTCTCGCGGGTATCCTCACGTTTACCTTTTACGAGCGCCTCATGGAGAATCGTGAAAAAGAGGCAAAGGTTATCGAAGGTGATGTAGAGCGTATCAAAGCGGAGCTGCTCGACTCCTATACCTACATTGGTTCTGTAAATCGCAAGATGGAGTTAATTAAGCGGTTGGCAAATGAGGCCTCCGCCCATTTTTTAGACAAAAAGCAGCTCCCAAAAGAGCTATTGCAAGGAGTTGTGCAAGGAGCGCTGGCGGCAACGGGCGCCGAGTCTGGGTTGTTGCGCATGTTGGATCGCGCCTCGCTGCGTACCGTGCAAGAGATTCAGGTAGATTCTCGCGAGAAGCAAGTATTCCATATAGCGAATAGAGAGTTGCGGGCTCTTGATGAGCAAAAAGTGTCGCATGCGTTTCTTGCTACGGATGAAGGTCTCGATGTGCTCGCGGTTCCTTCCGATGCCTACACTCCCGACACCAAGGCGTATCTTTTATTGATTCTTCCTAAGCAATATATCTCAGAAGTAGATGTTCCCTTGCTAAAAGTTCTGGTAAATCAAGCACAAATGATTGATCGTGTCGCGAAAATGCAACAATAGCGAGCAAAAAAGCGCTTGATGCTCTTGCGTATCTCTTACGCGGTGTGCATACTGAACCTCGCAAACCCATTTTTACTCTCAAGAACGCTCATATTTGGCGAGCTACGAGAGCTTCCCGAGAAAGATTCTCAACGTACCTCGATGTACGTTTGCGAGTCTTTCTCGGTCCAGCTCAGCGTATCCCACTCAAATCTGAACGTTCTCCTTACTAACCTGTTTATCCCTGGGTTTCCGCACCTATGTCCAAAATGACCAAGTCCCAACTCATGACCGAGTTGGCTGCCAAGTCTGGCCACACCAAAAAAGAAGTGATGGCGATGATCGATCTTATCACCAAGACCGCCTACGCGCAGGTCAAAAAGAATGGCGAGTTCACCTTTCCTGGACTCGGTAAGCTCGTGAAGGTCAAGCGTGCTGCTCGCATGGGTCGCAACCCAGCAACGGGTGCAGAGATCAAGATTCCTGCGAAGACGGTCGTGAAGTTCCGCGTAGCAAAGGCAGCAAAAGAAGCTCTCTTGTAAGAGTAAACCCGCGATATTGGCGCTCTGCGCGAGCTTCGCGAAAAAGATCCTCACCGTACTAATGCGTACGCCTCCGGTTCTTTTTCGCTCCAGCTCATCACAGAGCATCCAATCTTGCGGGTTTTGTGTTTGAGGGGTTTGTATTGTTCAGGTATCTAATTTTGCGGAATTCTTGCTTGATGCGAGCGGTGTTTTTTTATGGTATACTGTCTCTATGAGACGTTTTCTTTTGCTCTTCGTTTTTCTTATCCTTGGATCATTTTGGTTGCCAAGCTCGGTCCAAGCGGCTGTTTGTAGTATTAGCACCGATACGGTGGTGAATCAAACGTATGTTACCGACAATGCGTGTACGTCTATTAACATTGAGGGAAACGTGAGTACGACCTGGATTGGAACGGTTGATCTTGGCGGCGGAACGGTGACCGTCAAAACAGGGTATACGATGACAATGGGGACAAGTAGTGAAATGATTTTGGGCGCGGCTGATGATTTTGTGGTAGAGGCGAACGCGACAACCACGCACACGGCAGCTGATGCTAATGGATTGAAGATTACTGCGAGGAATATTACTGTTGTAGGCGCCTTAAGCGCCAACGGAAAAGGGTGTTTTGGATCTCTCGGTGAGACCTTGCAAGGGTACGGGCCATCGCTGACAACAGGTGCTTGCACCTATGGCGCGAGCGGAGCTGGTAAGAGCGGAGGCGGTGCCGGAGGGGGTGGAAGCGGAGGTGCTTACGGAGGCACTAGCGGAGCCGCTCCGGGAGGAGGTGTGGCGGTGACGGCTGTTTATGGAGATGGTCTCAATCCTACGTTGCTTGGGTCTGGTGGGGGTCAAGGGTATTATTTGTATTCGTATGGAGGGGCTGGTGGTGGCAGGATCGTATTGAGGTCTCTAGGCGTCTTAGAGGTGAGTGGTTCTATTAGTGCGAATGGCAATAACGGCTCGCCTGCTGACCTGGGTCACCTTAACGGCGCTGGAGGGGGATCTGGTGGAACGGTTGTTATTACGGCGGCCGCCATCAGTGGATCTGGCTCTATATCGGCAAATGGTGGATTGGGTGGCGGTTCGGTTGGTGCAATTGGAAACATTGATGCTTCAACCAAAACAATCACCTATAAAGCCGATGGTACAATTTTCCTTCAGGATAATGAAGGCTTATATCC
>JAGOUA010000030.1:6370-8219 GCA_018061485.1 Patescibacteria group bacterium | reverse complement strand
TCCATCGACTAGAGACAGCTGCCTCGCCACTCCCAAAGCGTGATTCAAGCGTTTGCGCCACATCGGGCGTGCCGCGCCAGAGCGGCATCCAGACCAACCCGCCCAGGAGCGCGAGCACAAGCCCCATCAGAACCGTTCCTCGTCGAGCAAGGCGCCATACCATTCGCCAGCGCGAAGACTCGCCCACCAATGCCAAGCAGAGCACACTCATCGCACCGAGTGCGACACCAAGCCACAAGCTACGCGAAAAACTCACCACCAGCGCCGAAGAAACCAGCGTCCAACGCACCCAAAATCGCCAGTCAGGAGACAGAGACTCTCGCGCGGCACGCACCATAAGCCACAACCAGTAAGGCAACAGGATGACCTGCGATTGCAAAAAGATGCGGAACACCGAACCACCAGCGCGCGTGATCTCGCCCACGCCGCTTTGACGTACCCACAAGTAGATGGGATCGATCACCCAAGCAGGAAGACTACGCGAAAACACAAAAAATAGGACGAGCGTGAGCGCGGAAAGCCCTATCACCCCCACATCTACGACACGCGCCAACCAGCGTTGCGAGCGCTGCTCTGCAAGTTCAGGAAGGAGCGTCGCCACCGGAAGAACGATCGTCCAAAAGAGCCAAGCGTTGGCATCAGCAAGCAAAAACGGTTGATCAAGCCAGACACCGCGCACCACACCCCAAAGCGTGACGAGCGCTAACGGCACAAGCCAGAGCAAGCGTGACACGATCTGACGCCACCGCTCCCACAGCTTGCGACGAATACTCCACACGGCCCACCCTGCAAAAAACGCCACAAACCACACGATACGAATCCCTACTCCGCCATCATGCACGGCATCCGCCCCGATCTTGAGCCAACCACCCTTAGAACCGAGCATCAGCTCGAGCGCCAGCACACCAAGCGCGAGTACCGGCTGTCGCGCTGCAAGCAGCATCATCCCAACGCCGAGAAGTATCACGACTAACCCCTCAAACGAAGCCCCGAGCACGAGCGCAGACAAGATGAGCATGGTCACCACGCCGCCTTGCAGAAGATGCGTGGACGTTAGCGAAGGCTCTTGCCCCGCAAGAAGAAGACGCTCCATGAGTTTGGCATGTTTTACACGAATCACCTGCTCCGCGGCGTGATACGACGTCACGGTTTTTGGCACCTCACCAAAGAACTTCCATGGGAGGCGATAGGCGATACTCGGTATCCAACGACTCATACCGCCCACGCGACGCTCCTCGAACACGAGAAGTAGCTCTGGAACGTACACCCCAACCCCGCCTCGATCGATGATCTGAAGCCAGAGATCCCAATCCTGAAACTTCTTGAGCGTAGGATCAAAGCCCGGAAATGCCGAGCGCCGAATGAGCGCACTCGTATGAATACGGTTCTGCCGAGCAAGCGCAACGGGATCAAACGGTCCCGGACGAAAGAGCTTACCTCCAAAACGAAAAGCGGAATACGCGAACGCCGCCTCTGGGTGTTGCACTAACGCCGCCTCAAGCAGCGCCAGACCATCTTGACGCACCTCCGCATCCGCATCCAAAAAGAGCACCAGATCCCCCGTACTCGCCGCAAAACCCGTATTACGCGCGACAGGCGCTCCACTATTCATCTCAAGATCGATCCATGTGAGAGGAAGCGTAAAAACTTGCTTCTCGAAAAGCGTCTTCACGTCGTCCGTCGATGCGTCATTCACGATAATCACCTCATCAGGACGACGAGATTGTCGTTCGAGGGATCGCAAACATCGTACCAATGTCTCGGCATGATTATAGAGGGGAAGAATGATGGAAAGCTTCATACGTTATGCAGACATCAGGACGCGAAACGCCGCGGCGCGATCACGCCA
>JAGOUA010000030.1:0-6270 GCA_018061485.1 Patescibacteria group bacterium | reverse complement strand
ATTGTCGTTCGAGGGATCGCAAACATCGTACCAATGTCTCGGCATGATTATAGAGGGGAAGAATGATGGAAAGCTTCATACGTTATGCAGACATCAGGACGCGAAACGCCGCGGCGCGATCACGCCAGGCAAAAGCGGTTTCGGCGCGTTCTTGACCGGCACGACCAAGCGTTTTGGCGTACGCAGGATCTTCGAATAAGCGATGGATCGCTTCAGCCGCCGCCTGAGGGTCCTGCGAAGGAACGGCTAGCCCCGTTTCTTGATCGACAAACGCTTCACCGACGCCACCCACCTGCGTCGCAACCACGGGCAATCCCGCCAGCGCCGCTTCAAGACAGACGATACCAAATCCCTCGATATCCCGCACTTCATCTCGTGGAAGAAACGCAAAAACATCTGCCGCCGCAAGCACCTGATCTCGCACCTCGTCAGACACCTCACCGAGGATCGAGACACGTCCCGGAGCGCAGGCCGCCACCAGCTTTTCAAGAGAGACGCGTTCCGGCCCGTCACCCACCATCAAGAGCTCAACCCCCGGAAGATGCCGCATCGCTTGCACCAGCGTATCCATGCCCTTGCGTGAAATCAGCCGTCCGATGGTCACCACGACACGCTTTTGCGCTTCTATCCCAAGCGCCTCACGAGCGTCTTCACGTTCAGGAAAGCGGCGTAGCTCTACTCCGGGAGTGATCACCGCTGGATGTATCTTCGGCCATGTGATACGTACTCGATTTGCTACCGCTTCCGAATTCGCCACCACATCCTGTGCTGATTGCAGCACGCGTGCCACCAACCAACGCTTCCACGCCGACTCTCGAGCCAGTGTGACATCTAATCCATGCACTAACACCGCATACGGGACACGCGCCACCAGCCACGCAAGCCACGCCGCTGTTCCCACAGGCAATACATGACTTACCAAGACACACGATGTTTCTTGACGTCGACGCCAAATCTCGCCAACCATGGGCAACCACGCCACGGGCCCACGCCAAAACAACCTCGCTTCTTCCACTTCGGGCAAGACTCTAGATATGTGTCCTTGTGGAACGACAACACGAACCATTGACCCCCAGGCCTGCACGAGATTTCCAAGATACCGCGCAACACCGCCCTGTTGTGGCGGATAATCCAGTGTGATCAAAAGCGGTGTTTTTTGCATACAAAGAGGAGGTCGCGTCTTAAGATATCCGACGAACCACCCACTGACTCACCTGCACAATATCGCGCTTCATGAGAAGCTTCGTACCCACAAGCAACGCCAACGCCCCAAGAGGCGCGAGAATGAGCGCCGGCACAAGAGGAAGAGGCGCGAGACCGTACACAATCAACAACCATGTTAGCAAGCCAACCGCCACACCCTTGAAAGCAATGATCCACGCATCACGAAGCGCGAATACTTCACGGCTATACCACATACCAACACCCAATAAAGCAACGTAGCCACTCAGGGCAGCGATCGCCGCCCCCACACTCCCGATGCGCGGCACCAAAAGCAGATTCACCGCCCCGTTCACCAGCATCGTCCATCCCATAGCCGTGGTTTTTTGCACCGCTTTATGCGTCGCATTCAAATACGAACCAACGGGAAAATCTAAAAATAGCAGAGGCAATGCCCAGGCGAGCACCGCCAAGACACGCGCCGCCGAAGCGAACGCTTCACCGTACAGCACGTCAATAAGTCGTGGCGCGAATCCCGAAAGCGCTGCCGCAAGAGGAAAGCCCAAAATCGCCATGAACCTCCACGAGCCGAGCGCCGTATGCGCTAACCCCTCGGTGTCCCCCTTCGCATGCGCCGCACTCAACGAAGGATAGAGCGCTGCCACAAACGCCATGGGCAAAAACTGCAGCGCATACGTGAGCTTATAGGCAACGGCGTATGAACCAACTTCGGCCGGACCGTAAAAGTGGCGCAGCAAGAGGGCGTCAACCGTCGAATACACACGAACAAAGAGCCCCGCCAGGGCAAAGGGCATCGCCTCACGAATGAGGAGTTTCCACGAAGCCCCTTCGCCCAACCTCCACCCATCCGCCTGTTGGCGCACATGATACACACTCCACAGCACATGCCACGCACTTCCAAGAAGCAATGCCGTGAGCGCGCCAGCGACCCCAAATCCAAGCCACACAAACGCGACCAAAGCCCCACTCGAAAGCACCTGTCCGATCACCATCCCAAGCGACTCTTTATGCAGCTGCCCTTTTCCGCGCAAAATACCGTACGCGAGAAGAGAAAGGGCGTCTTCTGCCATGATCAGGAGCGCGAGACTAAATAGCGCCAAGGTTGATACAGCCTCACCCGCCACGAACGCCATATACCCAAGGGCTAACACGCCCGCAAGCGGAACAAGACATGCCTTTGCCACCATCGCACGACGCACCAACGCCCAACCACGCGCTTCATCGGCCGCAAACGCCCGGATGATCACGGGCGTCAATCCCAAATCCGTCCATGCTCCCGCAAAAGAACTCAGTGAGAGCAGATAAAAATACACCCCAACAGGCTCGGGTCCCAACAAGCGCGCCACGATCGTAAACGCAAAAAATGCGATAGCCTTTTGCAGGGTAGAGGCAAGCATGAGCCACGTGGCCTGCTTAGCGACATGGCGAGGAGAATGGGACATGGCTCTATTCCATCATATGCGCAAGCCAAAAGACAAACGGGATCACCACCAGTGCGCAGGCCCCAAGGAGCGCCAACGAAACCAGCGACAGGGTCGTATCAATCATACAAGCGGGCTACGACGAAGCTTTTTTGGAAGATGACGTACTTGGCGCATATAAAATCACCTGAAACGTCTTCCAATGCTCTGGCTGACCGCACCCGCATCCCCAAGCAGGCACCCCTAAAATATCTAAAAACACCGCATCGCCTTGCGCGGAGAGCTGAGCCACCGCCGTGGCACGCTCAAGCACCTCACGCTCGGAGACGGTAGGTTCAACGTGAATGTGCTGCGTTGCATCGATCGTCCACATGACACCATCCTAGCGATCATCCTCGCCCTTGCCAAGCCGAGACGACACACCTTCGAGTTGACGTAACAACGTCTCGATTTCGCGAAGATCATCCTCGATCAGGTCCACCGAAGGCCGCAACACCCCTCGAACTAGCATCCAGGATCGAAGAGAGCCGTACTGCCGAATCGAGCCAAGGACTCCAGCATTCAACACAATATCGCGTACAATCTCACGCATCACCACACCATGCATCTCTCGTATCTTGGCGAGCGCTCCCCGTCCGACACGGATAGCATTTCGTGCTTTATCCATCGCTTCTGGATCCGTGACTCCTTCGGCAAGGTATTGCTCCTTACTGCGGAGTGATCGAGCTTCGTCCTGCGCAAGGCGCCGTAACGCTCTTGCTCGCGTAAGCAGCTCCAGAGCACGTTCCGCCATATCACGCTCACCCGCTTCGTGAAGAAGAGACCCCGTGAAACGCCTTTCAAAAGAAGCCATATTACCAAGAACGGTACCGCGGTGAAGAATAGGTAGACGTCTCGATCAGCGCGTCAAGAGAAGCTGAGGCTCGACGCAGCACCGCAAGAGCGATACGCATCTCTTGAAGCGCGTCTTCCGCGCTCAATTCAAACGCTCGAGGAAGTCGTCGCAAGCCTCGTTGCGGACGTCGCGGTGGAGAAAAAGGAGCGGACAACGGCATATCATGATTTTAGCACAGACGCCGGACCAAGCATACGAACCTCCGGCTCAAGCCACACACCAGAACGCTCAAACACGAACATTTGCACGCGCTCCATCAGCGCAAGAATCTCTCTCGTCGTGACCCTGGGAGGTGCGGCAAAAAAGTTGGCATGCACTTCGCTCACGCGCAACGCTCCTTCTTGATAGCCTTTGAGCCCCACACGCTCAATAAGCCAACCCGCGGGAATACTACGCGCACGACGCGCCCCTTCAGGAAGCGCTACACCGAGTCGAGCTTCGACCTCTTGTATCGTTTCATCGCTGAGATTCACCCGGTTTTTAAACATACATCCAGAGCTAGCCACGCCTTGCGGTTGATCCGCTTTTCGTTGTGCGAGAATAGCGGCCCGTTTTTGGCGTGAAACCTCAAGATCATCTGTTCGGTCAAGACGCCAACATCCTTCTAACACACAACAAGCTTCGTACTGAAAACGACTCGTGCGATACGCCAAACCCAGCTGGTCAAACGCGAGACGACGCACGCCCTCGTAGGGATACCACACATCTACCCATTGTAAGCCATCGCGCGTTTCACCCCCAAAACACCCGGCGTTTCCCACAATTGCTCCACCGATCATTCCGGGAAGACTCACTCCCCACTCCCATCCAGCATATCCCGCATCACTCACCTGACGCGCAAAAACAGCCGAAAATACCCCACACTCGGCATGAACATCTCCCCCTTCATCCACAAACCACCGCGCTAATCGTGGAGCGATAACCACCGCTTCGAGCGGCGTATCTGCTGCAAGGGTATTTGTCCCTCCACCCAGCACGCACCACGGAACCCCCTCATCCACCAAGCGATCCAATAGGGCCGTAAGAGCCTCACGAGACGAAACCTCTATCAGCCAACGCGCCACACCCCCCACATGCATACTGGTTCGCTTGGCGAGCGACTCTTGGTGATACGGCGTGCCGTACAAGTGCAACCATTCGCCTACCCGCTCTAACGCTTCCATACCTCTGGCGCGATCAGGTAAATATCCCCAGCTCCCATCACAAGAACCACATCACCCGTACGAACCATGCCGTGTAGGTGCGTCAGCGCCTCATGACGATCCTGTGCAAACACTCGCATTCGACGAACGTGCTGCCGTTCATCATGCAAAGCGACTTCGCGCAGCACATCCTGCGAAGAGAGCTGAAGACCCTCGGCCTCACGACCGGCCGGATCCCAGATCTCCACCAATACCAGCACATCCGCGCCATCAAACGACGTGATGTAGTCCGCGAAAAAGGCGTGCGTACGCGCTCGCTGATGTGGCTGATAACACACAACCAACCGTCTTCCTGGAAAGAACGACCGCGCTGCCTCGATGGTACGTCGTACCGCCGTTGGGTGATGGGCGTAGTCCGAAATAACCAATACACCGTCCGCGTCCGTGACGCGCTCAAACCGTCGCCAAATACCAGCAAACCGTTCCAAACTCTGACCGATCACCTGCGCTGAAACACCCGCTGCACGCGCTGCACAAAAGGCCGCCAGGGCGTTTGCCACGTTCATTTTTCCTGGAACATAGAGCTTGGTACGGGTGAGCCTCCCATCCTCTTCTTGGATCACAAGATGCTGCGCCCCATCACGAACCACCAAATCACGCACATGCGTATGAGCATGTACCCCCATGCCAAATCCCTCTACACGAATACCTCGAGCCTGAAGCGAAGCGCGTTCCAGCGCCAATAATTCTGCCACGTGTGGATCATCCGCGTTATAACACACCACCCCTCCCGTAACCACCCGACGCAGCAAATGCTGAAACGCAATCACAAGATCGGTATACGTAGGAAAAATATCCGTGTGATCCCACTCAAGATTATTCACCACCAACACCTTGGGCGTAAAATGTAAAAAATGTCGATCGTATTCATCACCCTCGATCACGACGTGATTTCCCTGCCCAAATCGTACGTTTCCGTCGGCAAAACCAGGAACAACGCTCCCCACAAAACAGGTAGGATCCACCCCTCCATCGATCAGCGCGAGAGACGTCATAGCAGTGGTCGTACTTTTACCGTGCGTGCCCGCAATCAAAACAACCTCGCGCTCTTTGGTGAGTTCACCCAGAAGCTCAAAACTATTCATTTCAGGAATGCCTCGTGATCGCGCCTCGGCACGCTCTGGATGTTCTTCTGGCACCGCAGACGAGTACACGAGAAGTTCGGTGGTTGGCGGAACATGCTCAGGATTTGCGCCAATCGACACAAAAACCCCGCGTTCACGCAAACGCTGAATCTGTGGCCCCTCTACCCCATCAGAACCGCTCACGCCATACCCAAGATGCACCAGCCACTTAGCCAGCGCAGAGACGGCGATGCCGCCGATGCCCACACAATGAATCGTTGTCATATTACTATGTACAGAGTCAAGTACCCATCACTCTTGGTCATCCGTACCTTCAAATGGCTGTTCGAGTTGAACCAATCGCCCCTCGCTTTCAACACGCGTTTCTCCAGCCTGTACAGATTCTTGAGGGGTGTCCGCATTCGGATTCCACGAGGCGAAAGCCTCTTGCAGATCAAGGGCGTATTCACCTCGTCCAGCCTCATCTAAACGATCCATCTCGTTAC
>JAGOUA010000001.1:26198-33046 GCA_018061485.1 Patescibacteria group bacterium | reverse complement strand
TCGCCAACCGTGAACATCGACAAGATGGTTCCAGGCCAAGCGCTTCAGTTTCACTGCATCGTGCCGGTCGAGCCATCCGTCAAAAAGCTCGCCGACCTCAAAGAGTGCCGTGTTGAGGCAAAAACCGCCAAGGTAAGCGACGAACAGGTGACAGAAACCCTCGATCAGATGCGCAAAATGCGTCGAACAGAAGCGCTCGTTGACCGCGCCGCCACCGCCGAAGACGTAATCACGCTCGATGTGGAGATGAAGAAAGATAACGTGATTATCGAAGGCGGAACGGGCTCTGGCTACAAAGTGTATCTCAGCGAACCGCACTACCTTCCTTCGTTTACGGAACAGCTCGTGGGCATGAAGGCTGGCGACGAAAAAACCTTCACGATCACCTTTCCAGAAGATCACTTCCAAAAACATCTTGCCGGACAAGCGGTAGAAGTGCTCGCCAAAGCCTCTGCGGTGCATGAGATGACCCTTCCAGAGGTCACCGACGAGTTCGCGAAGGGTGTGGGTCTTGAGACGGCAGAAGAGCTCAAAACGAAGCTTCGTGAGAACCTCACCCTTGAAGCCGAGCAAAAGAACACCGAGTCTTCGGAGATTGAGCTTCTCGAAAAACTTATCGCCGCTTCAGATATCGAAGATGCGCCAGAAATCTTGGTAAACGAGGAAGTCCGTCGCATGATGGCGGAACTTCGCCAAGGCGTAGAAGATCAGGGCATGGAATGGGAAGCCTACCTCTCGTCGATCAAAAAGACAGCGGATGACTTGCGCCTTGATATGATCACGCAGGCGATCAAACGCATCAAAACAGCCGTGATCGTCAAGCATATCGCCAAAACCGAGAACATCGACGTTCCAAGCGAAGAAGTCGACGCAGAGATCGATCGCTTACTCGCGACCATCAAACCAGAAGACAAAGAAACACGCGAGCGTGTAACCTCTGCTGAATATCGCGACTACGTGTACGCCACGATGCGTAACCGTAAGACGATTGAATGGTTGAAAGAGAAGTGCCTCGTAAAAACCGCTTAATGCGGTTTTTTGGTACCTCGACAAGGGTACGTAATAAAAACACCTTATCCAGCGCGCCACCCAGAGAATGGGATGCGCACCAGATAAGGCTTAGACCGTAGTCCGTGGAAATGTACCAAATGAAACCGATCTCAGAGTTTTTCGTCTTGAGACTTTACGACGCCCGCTGGACGAAAGCCGACGAAGCTCGTATTTGTGCCAAATCCCCGCCATCCCGCACCGACATCGGTAGAAACAAGCTGTGGCCCTCCCTCTCGTAGGAGAAAGGCTCCGCAAGGGGTGCCATCAGCATCGCGCCACCATCCCCCAGTGTCAGGAACGGTTGTAAGCTCCCAGAAATGCGATGATTCCATGAGTGGCCCTGCGTAGACGGCACACCAATAGAGAAAGGCTCTGGCGTCTCCGCAGAAACCGTTGTCAGCGAAGTACCGGCGAACATCTTCACCCCCCAGTCTCGACCGTTGAGCGTGCGAGATGGTGTCCAAAGACTCCACTCGAGACACGCGCCAGGACCAAACCACGGATAGACGCTTCCATCCGCCAACATTTCCGCTAGCGTCGAATCGACCTCGAACTCGAATCCTTCTCTCTCCAACTTCTCCTGAACCAACGCCATAAAAGCATTCGCCGTCAAATCCTGGGGAAGCGTGATCACGTTGGGTGTAAGCACCCGCGCCACCCAATCAGAAGACACCCGATCACCGAGAGCATCCCATACATCATTATACCGACGAGGATCTGCAAGATCGTCTACCGGATCAACGAGGCATCGAACCGCCTCCGGTGACACCCTCCTACGCTCACACGCCTCAACAAACTTCATCAAGAAGTCTCGCATCACTCGATCATCATCGAGCAACCAGCTCCAACGCCCTTCTTTGACAGAATCCCGCTTCATACCATCCCCTTTTCGTTGAATGCTTACCATCCAAGCTCTCAAAGACTAGGGTCAAAAAGACCTTGTGTCAATCCTTGTTCAAGCTTTTTGCGAGCCGTCTCGACAAGCGATCTTCATCCACGTATTCTGAGGAGTATTATGCTTTTTGGTGCTCACGTATCGACGGCCGGCGGTATTCAAAACGCTCCGCTTACCGCGGCGGCGCTTGGATGTGAAGTCTTCCAGTGTTTTTCGCGTTCTCCGCAAGGAGGTCCCGCCCCTACTTGGACGGACGAGCAACTAGAGGCATTTTTTACGAATATTCGCGCAGGCAATATCCAAGAATGGGTACTTCATGCGCCATATTACATCAACTTCGCGAGCGAACTGCCGCGTACACGAGGCAATTCCATCCGTATCATCCGCGAAGAATTAGAACGTGGCACGATTCTTGGCGCAAAATACGTGATGTTTCACCCAGGGAGCGCCAAGGGCGTGGGTCGCGAACAAGGCATTACGTACGTGGTAGAAGGCATGAAAAAACTTCTGGATGGGTACGCAGGCACAACCAAGCTCCTTGTAGAAATCTCTGCCGGCGCGGGCGAAGTAATCGGTGACACCTTCGAAGAAGTGGGCGAGATTCTCCGCCGCGTGGATCATCCGGACGTGGGTATCTGTTTTGATACCGCGCACGCGTTCGCCTCAGGCTATGATCTGCGCACCAAAGAAGCCGTCACCGAAACCTTCACGAAGTTTGATGAGATTATTGGCTTATCGAAGCTCAAAATAAGTCATTGTAATGATTCAAAGGTAGATCTCGGCGCACGAAAAGACCGCCATGAGCATCTTGGAAGTGGCTTTATCGGCCTTGCGGGCTTTGAAGTACTCATCCCCCATCCGCTTCTCGCGCACCTCAACTGGTACCTCGAAACTGAGCCCGAGGGCGTCACGCAAGACCTCGCCATCCTCAAAGAGATTCGAGATCGTGCCTAAGTATGCTCCTGCGCGTTCGTGTAACCCCTCGTGCGCAAACGAGCCGCATCACGCACTGGGATGGCGCGGTGCTCCACGTCCATCTTCACGCCTCCCCCAAAGAAGGCGAAGCAAATGAAGAGCTTATTCGCCTCCTCGCGAAGGCCTTTCATCTACCAAAAACCAGCCTTCGCCTACAGACTGGTCATGCGTCACGAGAAAAGCGTGTGGAATTGCCTACGGTTGATCTTACGCGCTATGCGGAAGGCGGATCATCCACTCCCCCCACCGCCCACGGGTGACAGCGCGCGATGCGCTTCATCGTTAAAAAACCGCCTCGCCACACACCAAGCCGCTCGATCACTTGAAGAGCGTACATCGAGCAGGTTGGGTGATATTTACACTGTCCGTGTGGCCTGAGCGCCCGAAACGGCCCATGATCCAATGAAAGCGTGTGCTGGTACAGCCGAATCAAGCCGACAAACGCCCTCCTCGCAAGACTCATACCGATGGCTGTTGCCCCTCGCGAAACACGACTGACGTCTTGCGGCGAGCTTTTATCACGGAACGAGGTTTTACTGGCAATAACAGAGCGGCCGGAATCTTCTCGAAGACATGTGTAACTTCTGCGACGAGGCGCGTATATTCCGCCGTGAGAACATCCGGCTTTAAAATAAACAGCAGATCCATATTGAGAGGCCATTGGGGCATCACCTCGCGCAACACAGCTCGCATGCGACGCTTGGCGCGATTCCGCTTATTCGCCCGCCGAAAGAGCTTATTTGAGGCCACAAACCCCACCTTGGTTGCTTCCTGACTTTGACGAAACCGGAGCGTAAATGACTGCGAAAACACCGGCCGCCCCCGTTGGGACAGCAGGGCAAAATCCCGCATGTGGCGCAAACGCTGATCCCGATTCAGCATACAAAAGAAGAAAAAAGAGCGTGGTTGCGCTCTTTTTACCGATATTAGGGGTTGCGCGACGTAACAGCGATGCGGCGGCGTCCTTTGGCGCGGCGGCGTGCCAAAACCTCACGACCACCACGGGTGCTCATACGCTCGCGAAAGCCATGCACGCGGACGCGGCGGAGCTTCTTGCGTTGATAGGTTCGCTTGGTAGACATAGTAGATGGGCAGATGCTAGCAAAACCGTTGGCATTTGGCAAGGGAACGGCAGAATACACGGGCTTTCGCTCTGGTTTGACAAGGCTTTTGCGAGCTGGAAGTATCCAAAATGAGTTATGGACGCGCAAGCCCTCTGGCAAGCAGCTCTTGGCGAGCTCGAGCTTAGCCTTCCCAAGTCACACTTTATGACGTGGTTTAAGCATACCTTTATTGGGGGTATCGAGGGCGGAAAGGTCTGTGTCTGCGTCCCAAACGATTGGACAAAAACCTGGCTGCAAACCAAATATCACGACATGATCCTGAAGGCGCTACGCAACGCCAGTCAGGGAACGATCCGCGAAGTCACCTACAAAAAAGAGGCAAAAAACGCCGTTCTTCTCGAGGCGATGTCGCACGTGACCGTCCCTGCCCAAACCGAGCAGCACACTGCCAGCCAAGAACCGCTCAGCTCCACCTTTCAGTCCGCTACGGCCGCCGATCGCGCTCCAAGCGCCGAAATCGGCCTCAATCCACGCTATCAGTTCCAAAGTTTTATCGTAGGCAAGAACAACGAGCTTGCACACGCCGCCTGTCTCGCCGTCGCCAACAAGCCCGGGGAATCCTACAACCCTCTTTTTGTATATGGCGGCGCAGGAATGGGAAAAACCCATCTTTTACAGGCTATCGGTCATCAGATGCTCCAAGCCTCACCAAGCGCAAAGGTTCGTTATGTGACGTCTGAGCGGTTTACGAACGAATTTATCGCCTGTGTGCGTAGTGGACGCGCCAATGAGTTTAAAGAGCAGTATCGCACTATCGACCTGCTGTTAATCGATGATATCCAGTTTCTTAGCCACAAAGAAAGCACGCAAGAAGAGTTTTTTCATACCTTTAATGCGCTTCATCAAAACAACAAACAGATCGTCATCGCGTCCGATCGTCCGCCAAAAGAACTGGAATCCCTCGAAGCGCGCCTCATCTCCCGTTTTGAGTGGGGCATGATGGCGGATATTTCGCGACCCGACTTTGAAACACGCGTCGCGATCTTAGACGCAAAAGTTCGCGAGAAGAATTATGGTATCAGCCACGAACTCCTGCATGTGATCGCGGGCGCCGTACAATCCAACATTCGCGAACTGGAAGGCATTCTCAATAAAGTGATCGCGTATCATCAGTTCAAGAACATCTCTCCGACACTGCAAACCCTCGAGCCAATTTTACAGGGCTTTTTGCCACAAAGCAGTAAACGCACCCTGACCCCACGTTCCCTACTAGATATCATTACCCAGCACTACGAGATCAGTCTCGACGAACTCCTTGGCAAGAGTCGCGAGCGCAAGTTCGCCCTTCCTCGGCAAATCGCCATGTACTTACTTCGTGAAGAACTGAAATGCTCGTTTCCCGCGATTGGTGACCATCTTGGCTCACGCGATCACACCACCGCGATGCATGCCTGCGAAAAAATTGCGGCTCTCGCCCAAGAAGACGCCGAGATCAAACAGCACATCGCTCGATTACGCGAAAAACTCTACCACCTCACCGGTTCATCCACATAATTATCCACACCTATACCCCTCACCGAGGGGTTTTTGGTTCTCGTGGGCCGGGACCCCACCTATCCACAGAGTATCCCCACCTTATCCCTAGGGATAACCGCGGTATAACCCTGTGACGAGTCCTGTGTACGGCCTGTGTGTTTCTTTTTCTATCCACATACTTCACGACTTACCCCCACGTTTTCCCCCATTCGCCCACAGACACCTGCGGAGAAGTTTCGCATGAATCTCCTGCAAAAAGAGCTAAAAGCTCGCTTATCCACTCTCTCCACACCCCTTACTGATTCTGCTTCTTGTCTTTCTTTCTCTTACCCGATACAACAAGGGCGTATGCGATTTGCTTGTACGCAGGAAAATTTATTGCAGGGACTCTCCCTCGTTGGACACACGGCAGGGAAGAGCGCTAACCTTCCGATCTTGAGTCACGTGCTTCTCAAGATCGAAGAAGGGAATCTCAAACTCTCCACCACCAACCTCGAGATGGCTGTTTCGGCGATCGTTCGAGGCCGTGTGGAGCAAGAGGGATCGTGGACCGTTCCCGCGAAGCTGTTTCAAGACTATGTTTCACTGTTGTCCCCAGGAAAAATCGAGCTGGCGCTTGAAGGTGACTCGTTAGAGATCCGCGCCGATGGAAAAACAACAAAAATGAAGGGTTTGCCCGCATCCGAGTTTCCTTTTATCCCCAAGTTAGCCACAGAGGGGGGATATTCCTTAAAAGCATCTGCTCTCAAAGAGGCGATTTCGCAGGTGGGTTTCGCGGTTTCTGCATCGGAGTCTCGTCCTGAGCTTGCCGGCGTCGCCTGCTTCTTCCAAGGCGAGGTTGGCGGCAATGATCGCTGTGTATTTGCCGCGACGGACTCGTACCGTCTTTCTGAGAGGGTTCTCGCTCTCGAAAAGAGTCCAAATACCGCCGGAGTGAAGTGCATTGTTCCGGCACGCGCCATGAACGAAGTAGGTCGCTTATTGGGGGCATATAAAGATGAGATGAGTGTTCCAGAGACGGTTGAATGGCAAATGGCCGAGAGTCAGTTTGTGGTAACGTATGGAAACGTAGAACTTGTTTCGCGTCTTATTGATGGCTCCTTCCCGGATTACCGCCAGATTATTCCTACGCAGTTCAAAACAACGGCTATCGTGTCTCGCCAAGAGCTTGCGAAGGCGATTCGCGCTGCTTCCCTCTTTGCTCGCCAAGGGTTGTACGATGTACATGTAGAAATTCGCGCTTCTACCCTCGTGATTACATCCGCGGATTCCGGAACGGGTACGCATACCGCGGAACTGGCAGCGGACGTCCAAGGTGAACCGAACCG
>JAGOUA010000001.1:0-26098 GCA_018061485.1 Patescibacteria group bacterium | reverse complement strand
TTGCTGCGATCTGCCCATTCCGCCACGCTGCGTTCCCACGCGGCAAAGTGTGGATCGCTCGCAGGATTGGTGGGGGCTGGTCCCAGAGGGTCGTCTTTATCGAGGTAGAACAAGATATCGTGAGGTTCGATATACGAGCGTTCTTCGATCGCTTCGGGTGGGGTGAATTCATTCGCGAGTAAACCGGTGATTTTATCTACGCGCGCTTTTTTGGTGAAGACCTGTCCGAGTAGAGCTGGGTTGGTGGTTTCTGGTGGTTCTGGTGCGGGGAACGATTCTTTCGGTAGATTCTCGGTCGCCATCTTCATGAAAGATTGCCACAAGGGCGCGGCGACGCTTGAGCTATCCGCTCCCTGCTTCATGGGTTTGTTGTCTGTATTCCCCACCCACACGACGCCCACAAGGTTTGGGGTATAGCCCACCGTCCAAGCATCGACATAGTTGTTCGTGGTACCAGTTTTGGTGGCGACGGGTCGATCAGGAAGCGTGAGACTGTTCTTACTCCCAAAGACGTACGCACGTGCTTCGTTGTCGGTCATGACGTTGTTGAGGAGACGCGCGGTTTGCTGTTCGACGACGCGCTTGGTTTGCGGCTTCGCTTCAAAAAGCGTTTTTCCATCAGGCGTTTCCACGCGTAAAACGGGTGTGAGTGCCGCCTGTTCCCCATCATTCGCGAAGGCAGAAAAAGCGTGCGCGTGATCGATAGGAAGAACTTCGGCGCCGCCGAGCACAACGGCAAGGCCAAAGCGTGAACGATCGGTAAGCGTGGTGTAGCCAAGGCGTTCGCCAAAATCTAACGCGCGTCCAACGCCAACAAGATACAAGACTTTGACCGCAGAGATGTTGAGGGAGCCTTGCAAGGCTTTGCGAAGGGATACGGGGCCGTATTCTCGCAAGTTGTAGTTGCGCGGTTCGTACGCGCGACCGTCGGTCGGAAAGCTGGTGAGCGAATCAAAAACCTCGGTTTGGGGTAAGTACCCTTTTTCGAAGGCGGCGGCATACACGATTGGTTTAAAGCTTGATCCGGGTTGGCGTTTGCCTTGCATGATCACGTTCACGTTGCCACGGATTTCCTTGTTGAAGTAATCCGCCGACCCCACCATACTCACGATCTCGCCTGTTTTTGGATCGACGCTAACAAGGGCGGCATTATTAAAGTTGTAGCGCGAGCCATTTTTTTGCACCCATTCGCTCACGAGCTTCTCCGCTTCTTCTTGTTTATCCCAATCGAGGCTGGTGATCACTTTGAGACCTCCCTGCTCAACAAACTTCATACCCCCCTGCTCGGCAAACTGATCAGTAAGGAGCTCGCGGACGTAGAGCGAAAAATGCGGAGCGCGAATGTTGCGCAAACGTTGAGGTTGAAGCTTGGCGAGCGTGTCTGTATCGATGGCTTCGCGAGCTTCTTCTTGGGTGATAAAGCCCTGTTCGGCCATTTTTTCGAGAACAAGGGTTTGGCGCGCGACAAGCTGATCGCGGTTATCGCCACGCACGCCCGTTCCATAGGGAGACAGCCGATCTGGAGCCTGTGGAATCGATGCAAGAAGCGCGGATTCATCCAAGGTGAGATCACGCGCCGACTTTCCAAAGTAGGTCTGTGCGGCAGATTCAGCTCCGTAGAGGGTGGACCCATACGGCACCTCGTTCAAGTACATCTGCAAAACCTGATCCTTGGTGAACGTGCGCTCAATTTGAAGGGCGAGAATCATCTCCTTGAGCTTGCGGAGGTAGTTGCGTTCGTTGCTGATGATGGTGTTACGGACGAGTTGCTGCGTGAGGGTTGAGGTACCCTTGGGTCCCTGTCCCTTGGCGGCGTTACGCACGACGGCGCGAACAAGTCCCATCCAATCCACGCCATGATGCTCGTAAAACTTACGATCCTCGATTGCGACGGTTGCGTGCTGTAGACTTAGGGGGATCTGCTCAATAGGGACGAGTGTACGTCGTTCATCGCCATGAATCTCGTACAGGAGCACCTGTCCTGTGCGATCGTAGATTTTGGTGGATTGGGCGATGGTTCGAGTAGAGAGGGAGTCTGGATTGGGGAGATCTCGGCTCACGACGGCCGCAAAAATGAGGAGCGCGAGGCCTCCAATCAGGGCAAATGCGGTTCCAAGACCGATGCTCCAGACAATAATACGGCGTCCGTGTTTACGGATCCAAGAGGGTCGTGCGTGGTTGGTGGAAGGCTTTTCCATAGAGCGTATTTTTGGCTATTTTTAGCGGAAAAATGCATCAAATGACTTGACAAAACCGGCGTTTTTTGCTATGATAGAGGCTCAGAAACTCGTTCTTTGCCGGTGAGGAAACTCACGGGCGTAAGGCGAGTTTTTTCTTCTATGACCACTACTTCTCTTCTTCGTCAGCTCGGTCTTACGGTATTGTCGCTTGTTCTTGGATTTACGTCTATCCCTGTTGCGCATGCACAGGTATCTTCTTCCAAAACGACGACGGTCGCCGCTCATGACGCGCCGGTTCTTCAGTATGATCACGCTCTTAAGCCAATTCGTACGTATAAGGCGGATATGACGGCGTACACATCGGCGGTAGAAGAGTGTGACGAGGACCCATTTACGGCTGCTGATGGAACCACCACGTATGACGGGATGGTGGCGGCGAACTTTCTTCCGTTCGGGACGAAGGTGCGTATTCCAGAGTTGTTTGGCGACAAGGTGTTCGTGGTGCATGATCGCATGAATAAGCGGTATTGGTACCGTATGGACGTGTGGATGAAAGAAAAATCCACGGCTCGTAAGTTCGGCTTGCATCGCAACGTCACTATTGAGATCGTTGAGATGGGTGATGGAAAAACGTTGTACGCCAAGCGTGCTGAGGCAAAGCGCCAAGAGCTCGCCCTCAAAAAGCTTGAAGTAGCAAAGCTTAAAGCAGAGCTTGCAGCCGCAAAGGCTTCCAACTAACCCCCAATCGGGGGTTTTTGGTCCCCCCTCTTCCCCTTCTGTGCCGGATTTGTTAGGATTCTGGCATCATGTAAAAAGTAGGAGCAAGGAAAGACGCAGAGTTTTTAAAGAAGGGTCTTTAGGAGCGAAAGCGTTTGAATGACCTATGATGCGCTGGACAGAGGAAAAACCGGAGGCGTACATATTCGTACGATGAGGATTTTTTCGAAGGAAGCGCGCATAGGGCGTCAAACGAATCGCTCCACACGTAAGGCGTGGTCGCCAAGTGGTAAGGCAGGAGTCTGCAAAACTCTTATACGTGGGTTCGATTCCCACTCACGCCTCCAAGAAAAACACATCGCTTCATGAGCGGTGTTTTTTGTTAGGAAGACAGACTAAAAGCGTATGTGCTAGGCTCCAAGTATGTCTTCCAAACGTCTCTTTTTGTTAGATGCAAACGCGCTCCTTCATCGAGCGTGGCATGCGATTCCTGATCTTACGGCGCCGAACGGTCAGCGAGTGAATGCGCTGTATGGCGTAATGATGGCCGTCCTCAAAAGTCTGCAGAAAGAAACGCCCGACGCGCTGCTTGCGTGCTGGGATGTTGCCGGTGGTACGTTTCGTCATAAGGCGTTCGAGGCCTATAAAGCCCATCGCGTGAAGCAAGAGGACGCGCTCTACGAACAAATCCCCCTTATTCAAGAGGGCTTTGCGCTTTTAGGTGTGCCGTCTGTGAGCGTTGAAGGGTTTGAGGCCGATGATGTGATTGGTACGCTGGCTCTTCGCGCAAAGCGCGAAGGGTGGGATGTAGCGATTTATACGGGTGATCGAGACTTGCTGCAGCTGATCCAAGAACACGTGTCTGTACGGTTATTCCGCAAAGGGATGAGCGATATACAAGAGGTGACAACCGAGAATATGCACGAGATCTTTGGGCTCACCCCAGCGCAGATTATCGATTATAAAATGTTGCGCGGAGATGCTTCCGATAATATTCCGGGCATAAAAGGGATTGGTGAAAAAGGTGCGAAAGAGCTGATTGATACGTATGGCGATGTTGAGGGAATTATGCGAGCCGCGCGTGATCCGTCGAGCGAGATGACGCCACGTCAGCGACAGGCGTTATTAGCGGGCGAGCACGAGTTGGTGGGTTTGCGTAGCTTGGTCACGATTCGGACGGACGCTCCCGCGGTATGGGCATTGGGCCCGACCCCCCTTTCGCCCACCTCGGAGGCATTTTGTGCGTTTTTACGCTCGTATGGGTTTACGTCATTGCTACCAAAGTCCGCAGGGGGTTCTTCGCCCGCGCGTTCTACGTCTTCGCGTGTGAATGTCTCGCCGAACCAGTCAGCTGGTTCTGAAGAGCGTGTAGCCTGCGCGATCGCACCGACGGTTCACGAAGCGCGCGCCCTCGAGGAAGTAGAGATGTGGCTCGCCAAGCATGAAGGCTGGGTTGGTGTCGTGGTGCAGCCCGGAGGGTCGATGGTGCCACCGGCGGTATGGCTTGGTCAACAAGATGGAGCGCTGCTCGTGGGAAGCGAGATCTTATTTGATCGAGGGGGATGTTTCACGCTCCTCGCTACACGAGGCAAGGATCTGGTGTTTCATGGCGCGAAAGAGGCGTTTCACGCGCTCGCTACCCCTACGGCAGAATTCACGCAGTGTGGAGGTGATACGCAGATCGCGGCGTATGTTTTGGAGGCAAACAGCCCACGCCCAACCTTTGAATCGGTATGCGGAATCTACACGACGTATCAAGGAGCGGGATCATCCGTTGAGCAGGCGATGCTGCTTCCGACGCTAGCTCGCGTATTGAAGGAGAAGTTGCAAGCGTCTGGACTCGAAACGGTGTATACAAACCTCGACCTTCCCTTGATCCCCGTCCTCTTTCGATTAGAGCGACGCGGTATCTGTGTGGATTCTGGGTATCTTCGCGTTCTTGAGCAGGAGCTTGTGCGCGAGCTTCAAGGCTTGGAATCAGTGATGCACGCAAGCGTCGGCAGGCCGTTCAATCCCGCGTCTCCGGCGCAACTTGCTCAGGTTTTATTTCAGGATTTGCACCTTTCTAGCGAGGGGATAAAAAAGGGAAAAACAGGGTTCTCGACAGCGTCGTCAGAACTGGAAAAGCTGCGTGGGATGCACCCTATCATCGAGCAGATTGAAGAATATCGCGAACGGTCAAAGCTGCTTTCGACCTACATTCTTCCTTTGCCGACGCTCGCGGATGCTTCGGGGCGTATTCACACGACCTTCGAACAGACGGTGGCAAGTACGGGAAGATTGTCCTCGGTCAATCCAAACCTGCAGAATATTCCTATTCGTACGGAGCTTGGTCGACGTATTCGTGAGGCGTTTGTCGCGTCTCCGGACATGGTTCTGGTATCATGCGACTATTCCCAGATCGAGCTTCGTATCGCGGCGGCGCTCGCAAAAGACGAGGCGTTGTTGCGCGTGTTTGCGCAAGGTGGTGACATTCATAAAACAACGGCTGCTGCTATGTGGCAGATCCCCTTGGAACAAGTAACGGACGAGCAGCGGCGCGCGGCGAAGGCGGTCAACTTTGGCGTCTTGTATGGTCAGGGAGCGCATGGCTTGTCGCAGGGAGCGGGTGTGAGCTTTGGTGAAGCGAAGCAATTTATCGCCAAGTATTTTGCCGTCTATCCGCAGTTAAAGCAGTACCTTGAAGAGACAAAGCGGCTGGCGCGAGAACGTGGGTATGTAGAAACGGTTTTCGGACGTCGTCGAGCAACGCCCGACATTCTTGCTTCGTCCGCGATGGTGCGTGCTCAGGCCGAGCGTATGGCGATAAATATGCCTATCCAGGGGACTGAAGCTGACGTGCTTAAGCTGGCGATGATCGCCGTCGAAGAGCGGGTGACGCGTGAAGGGTGGAAGGTGCGTCAGTTGCTCCAGGTGCACGATGAATTGGTGTTTGAAATGTCTCCCGAATTGGTGGATACCGTCGTGCCAAACATCTGTCGCCTGATGGAGACGGTGGCGGATATCGGCGTGCATTTACAGGTGGAGGCGAAGATTGGTCCTACGTGGGGATCGCTCGCTTCTTACGCGTGGAATCGGGCGGTATAAAGTGGGTTGCCGAGGACGCGCACACGTCGTACGCTCGATAGGTGATTCTTGTCTGTGTGGGCCCCGATACTTATCAAGCGCGCGAAAAAGCGCGTGAGCTTGAGCGTTTATATAAAGAAAAACACGATCCCTCAGGGATGTCGGTTGAGCGGGTGGCGGAAGGTTTGGGACCTCGTGAGTTGGTGGCAAAGCTTCAAGGGGGTGGTTTGTTTGCAAAAAAAACGTGTCTGCGTTTAACGGGGGTTCTTGGGGGCTGGAAAGTGGCAGACTGGAAGCAGGCGACGGAGCTCTTCGCTACGCCGAATGATGACGGCATCGCTCTTCTTCTTGAAGAGGAGCTAGACGCCTCAAAAGAGGCGATCGTCCGCGCATGGCCAAAAGCGCAGGTCTATCGGCATGAGCACCGCACAGGTGCGGCCTTTCTTACGTGGGCCAAGCAGCGCGCGTTGCAGGATGGGTGTGCGTGGGACGCGACGATTGAACGATTTGCTCGTGAGAGCGACGGAGATGCGTGGACGTTTACGCAGGCGCTTCCCCAGTGGAGGGCGGCACACACGCTTCCAGCGCTTATGCACGAGGCGGGCTCTCCCTTCGCGATAATGGAGTCTTATATGCGGTCAGGACGTGTTCCGAGTGAGCTTCGTGAGTCTGATGAGGATCTGAGCAGTCTTCTCGTGCAGCAGGCCCGTCAGGCGCTTCGAGCGATGGATGGTGTGGCGGATGCTCGTCTTCCTCCGTTTGTACGCGCTCGCTGGGAGCGTGCATCGGAACAAGAAAAACGCGCCGTGTATCAGGCGTGGTGGCGATCAATGACGCTTCTTGCAGGATTGCGCTCAGGGCAAGCGCTCCCCGCTGAATGGACGACGTTGCTTTAGAGAGTAGCAAAAACCCTCCGTATGGAGGGTTATTTTGCAGCGACTTTCGTCAGTGCTTTGTGAGCGCGGGACAAAAGACGAGCGACTTTGTTTGGGTGAACGACGTTCTTTTTTGCTGCTTTTGCTGCAGCCTGTTGGAACGAAGCGATAGCCGTCTTGGCCTCGGTCTTCCCTTCTTTGACAAGGGATTTCCAATTGCGATCAAGGGCTTTTACGTGGGTTTTAAGACGGGAGTTCAGCGCCGCACGGCGATGATTTTTCCGCAGATCTTTAATAGCGGCGTGTTTATTTGGCATATATGGCGTCAGTATACGGAAAAATGCGCGCCACGTCAACCGTCCCTCGATATCTACCCAGGAAAACGATTGACGAGGGGGAGTTCTTTGCTCTACACTTTTTGCGCGTCTCCGTAGTTCAATGGAAGAACAAGGGACTCCTAAGCCCTAGATCGTGGTTCAATTCCACGTGGAGACACCACCTCTTCTCTGATGAAAAAACCTCGTCCTGAGAAGGGGAAAAGACAAAAATAACATTGTGCGACACATTATTGTGCGACGCATAATTGTGGATAAGTAGAACAGCGATAGAACGCCCAAGACCCCTTGGGCTGGTAGCTCAGTTGGTAGAGCGCTGCATTCGCATTGCAGAGGTCAGGAGTTCGACTCTCCTCCAGTCCACCATCAAAAAATGGCTGTATAGAGCCGTTTTTTTGTACACCAACCCCCTCTCTGTGAGGGGGTTTTTGAGATGAATACAGAGCCGTCTGGTAACGATGAGGGCCGGTCTGGCCTCTGTGTGAGGGCTGTCAGGAGGGGTGAGAGATATCCACAGATATCCACAAAGGGTGTGTATAACTCTGACTTTGCACAGGAGTCCGTCATATTTCGATAAAGAGAATCCCCTACAAACAAAATAAGCCTATGTTTCACGTGAAACATAGGCTTATTTTTTCTAAAGGAGAAAAACGTTTTTCTAAAAAAATGTATTCTTATTCTAGGCTAAAACAAACTCTATCTATCAAGACTATTTTTTAACAGGCTGCATACAAGAGAAGAAAAAGAGCCGTCCAAAATAGCGCTATGTTTCACGTGAAACATAAGCTTATTTTTTCTCCTCGAGAATCTCCGGTTGCCGCTTGTCCCGATCTAGCAGAGTACTCGCCTCAGCTAGTGGTGACACGCCAATTTTTAAAAAGAAGGTTTTGAAAGAAAGAAAAGAGCTCTCCAAAATAGCGCTATGTTTCACGTGAAACATAAGCTTATTTTTTCTCCTCGAGAATCTCCGGTTGCCGCTTGTCCCGATCTAGCAGAGTACTCGCCTCAGCTAGTGGTGACACGCCAATTTTTGAAAGAAGGTTTTGAAAGAAAAAAGAGCCGTCCAAAATAGCGCTATGTTTCACGTGAAACATAAGCTTATTTTTTTCATGACAAGTGTCTGGTGAGGGGCGGTCAAGCGACGGCTCGGGTGTTTCGAGGGCTGTGTCAGTGTTGGTTGCTGGAGGGGAAAAACTTAATAAAAACCCCAATGAAACCATGGTTTTTTCTCGTATGCAGATTTTTTCGCCTACAGCCGCAAGGGGTTTCGCGTTTTCATGTGTCAAAATCCTAGCATTCTCCTAAGAATGTTTCACGTGAAACATTTTGTGAAACAGTCTATTAATATTGTGCGACGCATAATAAAATCGCTAGGATAAGCAAAGAAAGAGCGTTTTTATACGACAAATAAACAATGATTTTACGACGCTTATAAAATCGTCCAGAAACAAGGAGAGCCTCTTAGGGTGATGTTGCAATCGTGGCGAAGAGATTTTTTACAAGAAGGGGCTTGTAGGCGGTTCTAGAAGGACGGAGGCAAACAGGCTATACTATGTTTATGTCTGTACATTTGCTTTCTTTTTGGCTGAGCTTAGCGCTTATTTTGAGCGTTCCTTTGACGGTTTCGGCTCAGATGTCGAGTACGAACTATCAGATCCTTTGGGATACCACGAGCGAGGGTGGTGATGAGATGGGAACGAGCACCAACTATCAGGTGCGAGACACGATCGGCGGGACGGCGGTCGGTCTTGGATCGAGTGCTTCGTATAGCTTGACGGCGGGGTATCGGTTGTCAGACAGCTCGGCGCTGAGCTTTACGATGAAGATGGCGTCGCCAAGTTTTACCCCGATCGGGTATCAGGTTTTTTCTGGCGTACAGAAATTCGTGATGGCAAATAATGCCGCGGATCTCGCGACGCTAGCCGTTGGGGACATGATTGCCGCGATCGAGGGGTCGGGATTTTCGCAGAAAGTCGTTGTTGGTAAGGTTGCGCGAATCTCTGATGTATTGGTGTACGTTGATGGATGGTCTGGTGTTATTGCGAATATGAGTAGTAGCCCCACAAGTGGTACGGCGTCGATCGTGAAGCTAGGAACAACGTCGGTGGCGCTGGGGACGGTGAGCCCCTCAACGGCGGCGATAGCGACGGGATATATCGGCATCGAAGCGCCGTCTATCAACGGATATATTGTCTATGCGCAGGCGGGGTCTCCTCCCTCGAATGGGACGCATACCCTCACGCCGGTGACGGATGGAGCGGTGACGGTGGGGTCTGAAGAATATGGTCTTCGCACGCTTGGTTCGCAGGCGAGCTTGGCAGCTGATACGGGTGTGACAAGTACCGCTGTACAAATACAGGCGTCAGCAGATCCTTCTGGTTCCCCGCAAGATCGCTCGGTCTTGCTGTATAAACTGGCGGTTTCTTCGTCTACTCCATCCGGCTCTTATGGACAAAGTGTGTTCTTTACCTTAACACCGCGCTATTAGGGTATGTGTGTGCAACGCATGATGCGGCGGTCTTTTTTGGTGGGGGCATTAGCTGTGGTTATAGGTGGGAGTATGTGCGCGTTTTCTTCTGCGCAAGCGTTTTCTGTTGAGCCAGCGATTCAGGATCTGCGCCTCGTTCCTGGAGCGAGCGAAGATCGTGAGTTGGTGTTTCGTAACACGGAAGCGTCTCCGGTACGTGTCGCTCTTTCGGTGCAGGCGTTTGAAGCGGGCGTTAGTGGTGAGCCGCGTTTTCTCGATCCCTCTATAGTCGCCGGTTTACCCTCGTGGATTCGTGTATCTGCGCCGGTGTTTGTGCTAGAACCTGGGGCATCACGCCGTGTACGTGTACAGATCGCTGTTCCTGCGGATGCGGAACGTCGCGGGTACTATGTCGCGATTATCGCCTCCGAACAGCTCTCAGGAGAGAGCTCGGTAGGATTTGCGCGTAGGTTGGCAACCCTTTGGATGGTATCTGTTGGAGGTGATCAAGATACGGCCGTTCCAAAACTTGCGTTTCAAGATGAAATGCAGACTCGCTGGAGGTTCTTTGGTCGAGGTGGTGTCGTGGAGACATCGGTTCGCAATAGCGGAGTGGTGCATGGCTCTACGCGGGTTCGCACCACGATCCAACCCAGCATTGGTTCGCTCATCGTGCATGAGCAAGATATTCGTCTATTACCGAACGAATCGCGAGCGCTTGAGGCAACATGGGAAAGCTCTTGGCCGGCCATACGCCTGATGCTTACGCAAGAGCTGTTGAATAATGAAGGGAAGGTCATTAGCACCACTCGTAGCACTCACTGGGTAGGGGAGACGCTTATCGGCGGAGGTGTGGTTTTCATGGCGGTGTTTCTTCTAAGCGTAGCGTATTTCGTACGACGTAGCCGAAGGCGGCGTTTCACGGTATCATAAAGAGGTGAAGGCTCGCGCATGGCTCTTTGTTGGACTGATCTTTCTCGCCCAAGGGCTGGGAGGGGTTGGAATTGCATTTGCAGCAGCAGTGACGGATGCGCAGGTGTATGCGAGTCGCCAAAGTACAAGTCTGACAACGGATATCGATGTTCGGTTTACGATCGCAGACGCGGTCAATAGTTCTAAGGATACGATTACGCTCACCATTCCAACAGGCTTTTCTCTCGGATCTCTCAACGCTTCGCACATTCGTCTATCCCACGGTCCAACAACAGGCCTCGAAACAGAAGAGGTGTTGGCTGGCGTGCCCGCGGCAGGCGTGTGGGGGGTGATGATCGCCGGTCGGGTGATTACGCTGACGGCACCAACGGATGCTGGAGCCAGCGAGATTGGCGTAGGCGAGCGCGTATCGATTCGGTTTGGGTTTGCCTACGATCAAGGGGCGCAGATCACGAATCCTGACGCTGCCGGCATCTATCAGTGGCAGATTGGCGGTACCTTTGGTGGTGAAGGGTATCCATTTTCTCCGGTTGTTTCATCGGCGGATGGCGGATTTACCGTCTCGTTTACGGTTGATGAGGCAGCTTCTTCGCCCCCTGCGGCAAGTACCGGTGGTGGCGCGACAAGCGCGGCTATTCCTCCGCCCGTAAACCCAACGGACGCCGCCTCTACGCCACAAACGCCCCCAACGGATGCAGAGTCAACCCCACAAACACCGCCAACCGACGCAGAATCAACGCCACAGACTCCACCATCAACAAGTCCAACGGATGCCGCTTCAACGCCGCAAACACCGCCGGCGGCCAGCACGCCGCCAACATCAGCCGCACCATCAACGGGATCCGGGACGGGTTCCGGAAGCGCACCATCATCGAGCGGATCTGGATCGACGAGCAGTGGCGGTGGAGGGGCGACTTCTGTACCGAGTGCGCCAACGTCTCCTGTCCCCGCGGCGCCAAGTGAGTCTGTAACAGATCCGGCGACGGAGCCGCTTGTTCCGCTCGTACCTACTGAACCAGTGAGTCCCACGCCTACCGAGCCAACTTCGCCATCACCAAGTCAACCAACGGAGACGGTGGCTCCTACGCGTACGCCTCGACAAGGGACGATCGTATGGACCTTGCCGGGATCTTTGCGTCTCGAGCAGCCTCATCGTTTACGTCTCTACACAGATGATGGAGCGGACGTGTTGTGGACAGGATTGCGCCCTGGATCGCGTGTCACGTTTGATGTTGGTCAGCAGACGTACGTTCTCAATGAACGTGATGGAGGGTATGTGTGGCGTTTTGTGGCGAGTTCCCAGGTGGGGGTGGTGCAGGGGCGTTTGCGAGTGCAGTACGGAACAGAGGCGGCAAGCAGCTATCCCGTAACCATTGAGCAGGTGGGCGGGTTTCGCGTTCGTGGAAAGCCGCGTGAAGGCGAAGTGAGAGGGTTAGAGGGCGCAACGGTACAGATTTCTCGGCGAGAAGGTCGCGCTTGGCGCACGGTCCAGACACTCACCGCTGGGCGAGAAGGGATCGTACGTGCGTATCTTGCTGCTGGAACGTATCGTCTTGAGGCAAAGCAAGATGGCTATGTGACGCTTCGTCAAGAATTCACCGTGCCGGACGGCGCGTTATCGGGTGAAATGACACTGCAAGAAGGGGTACAGAACCCTCTTGCCGCCATCGATCCGGATGCTTCGCTCGCGCAAAATGTCGCCAATGTGGCGGGAGCGACGGTTGAGGCGGTTGCGCAAACTCTACAAGATATTCGTACACCAGAAGTACAAACCGTCGCTCAAATCTCGGCTCCCGTGGCGGTAGCGGCAAGCGTCGGTGTGACGGCCGCAGCGTCATCTTTTCAGGTACTCAACTATCTTCACTTTTTGTTTACACAGCCACTACTTCTTTTACGTCGACGTAAGCGTGAAAAGTGGGGATTGGTGTATAACGCCATCACGAAACAGCCGATCGATTTAGCGGTTGTGCGCTTATTGGACGCAAAAACTAACGCGGTACGTCAAACGCGACTGACGGATGCACAGGGGCGATACGCGTTTTTAGTTCCTGCTGGCGAGTATCGATTAGAAGTGGTAAAGCCGCCATTTATTTTTCCCTCGCAAACCCTCGCAAAGCAGACCATCGATGTTGACTTGGTCGATCTCTATCACGGCGAGATGATCCAGTCGACGGGAAGCGCGACGCTGACGCCGAATATTCCGCTCGACCCCGTAGAATCCACGGAAACACCAAAAGAGATTCTCAAGAAAGCTCGCTGGCGCAAGGTGCAGCAGGGGGTGAGTATCGGCGGATTGGGTGTTGGTGTGTTGGCCTATGTTTTGCAACCAACCCTGTTTGTGGGAGGGTTGGCGGTCGTGCAGGTCGGAGCATTTCTCTTATTCCGTCGCTTGGCGATTCCACGCAAGCCAAAAAATTGGGGTATCGCGTACGATGCGACCACGCGTAAACCACTTGGTCGTGCCGTGGTACGTATTTTTGATAAGAAATACAACAAGTTACTAGAAACACAGGTGACGGATAGTGAGGGAAAGTACGCCTTCTTTGCAGGAAAAAATATCTACTATGTAACAGCAGATCGCGAAGGATACGAACGCGCCGTATCTCCCGACATTGATCTCACGAAGGAATCTCTTGGAGTCGTGCGCGCGCCGATTGCCCTTGTTCCCAAGGCACCCATTTCATCAAACACTAAATAGTTTGCTATACTATGAGTGTGGCCTTTCCGAACCGTTCTTTGAGGCTTGTTGCCCCTCTTCTGATTCTCCTAGTGGTAGGAGGAGCGTTTCTTTTTTCTTCTACGGCGCAGGCGCAAGTCACGCAGCAGATGACCTATCAAGCAGCGGTAAGCGATGCAAATGGCGCGCCCCTTGCGGATGGAACCTACTCCATGAAGTTTTCGCTCTATACAGCGGCTTCAGGAGGGGTTCCGATTTGGACGGCGGCAGGAAGTTTTGCTACGCCAAGCGCGATTTCGGTGAGTGTAACGAGTAGTCGTTTTTCGGTGAATCTCGGTGGCACGGGGCAGAACTCGCTGGCAGATGTCGATTGGAATCAAGATGCGTTATATTTGGGTATCACGATCGGAGCGGATAGTGAAATGACTCCAAGGCGTCGCCTTACCGCTTCGGCACAAGCGCTGTTTAGCGATAACTCGCGCACGTTGATGGGGATGTCGCCCTCGTCTACGGCGTGGGGAAATGAATCGCTCTTTACCATCCATCAAACAGAAGGGTCTGCGGCGACAGGAACACGCACGGCCCTCGAGGTGCGTTCTGCAGGTACGGGAGCGACGGATTATCTTCTTCGAGGGGTGAATGATCTTGGCTCGACAGTTTTTTCGGTAAATAGAGATGGGACGGTGACAAGCGAGTCTTTAGTGGCGACTACGGGAACGGTAACGCATGTGGATTCTGCGTACACGCAGGCCCGCCTCGCGAGTCCGTCGCAGATACAATCGCTCACAACATTTGCGAACGGAGTGGCTGCTCCGAGAGCTATAAAGACTTATGGGAATCGGCTCTTTGTCCTGAATGGAAGCGGTATCACGGTACTGGATACAAGCTATCCCGACGTTGAGCGCGTTATTGCGACGAGTCTTCTAAGCGCGGTTGGAAATATTAGAGATTTTGTCGTATACGGCAACACCCTCTTTATCATTTATGATGATGGATTTGGTACGAACTATTTTGCGACATACGATATTCAAGATTTGAGTAATCCGCAGATACGTGCGGCATTAAATATCGCGACAGCGGATTTTAGCGCATCGGGCAAGCTCCTGATTCATGGGTCGACGGCATATGTCTTTGGATCCGGTAAGTCGTTATACGTTATTGATGTAAAAAATCCAGGTGGTCTCGAGTTGAAAAATACCATTGTGTTAACAGAGGATCCACGAGATATCGCCGTGCATCGTCAAACGCTCTTCTTACTTGGGACCGAAGGTCCGCAGGGTGCCCTCGTTTCCTATGACATTCAAGATCCCTTCGCCCCCGTTCAGTTGGACAGCTTTGCTCTCGCAGAGGGCGTTCGCTCCATGGTTATCCGCGGGGATATTGCGTATGTGACGAATACGACGGAGAACCAAGTGTCGGTAGTGGATATCAGTATTCCTTCAGCTATCACAGAGCACGCTGCTCTAACGGGTATCACCGCTCCCACAGCTATCACGGAATTAGGAGGTAAACTCTTTATTGGGGCACAGAGCGGGGACAAGTTACGCGTCTTTGATACAGCCTCCACCACAGCCCCCACCCTTCTCGGGTCCTTTGATGCGGCTGGTGCGGTTAGTGGGTTTGCGTGGAAAGGTGACGTGCTCTACGTGGGGGTAGACAGCGTGTTAACAGGCGTTCGGGTGTATCGCGTGCCCGGTGTGCGGACCAACGGGTTTACAGCTGGTCAGGCGTCCGTGTATCAGTTGCGAGTGGAGGGTGAGGCGTTTATTGGGGGAAATGCCAGCATCGAAGGGGGGATATATACGGGGCGAGGCCTGTATAGTGAGGGGGCTATTACAGCCGTAACAAGCAGTACCAATGGCTCGGTAGCGTCGTTTGTGAATAATTCGACCGCTTCCAGCGGTGCGGGCGGGTGGGGCGTGTTTACGAACAGGTTGCTCGTTGGTGATAACGAGTCGGCTACAGGAACGCAGGCCTATGTTTCAACGTTTGCGTATAATTCTGCGCAAAGTCGGTTCGGTGTGTGTTTAGATAATACAGATACGGCAAGCACCTGTTTAGATTTTGACGGAGGAACAATTTATAGCATCCTCGCTGATGACGCGATTGGAGCAAACGCCTTTGACTTAGCCGAGCGGTACGCGATCTCAGACAGTGTTGAACCGGGAGACGTGTTAGTACTTGATACGAGCACGCCGTTTCACATGAAGAAGAGTCCGGGTCAGCCTTATGACCAGCACCTGTCCGGTGTTGTGTCGACGCGCCCAGGATTCTTGCTTGGTACTGGTGGAAACGCCTCCGTGGCGTTAGTAGGACGTGTTCCGGTCAAGGTAACGGTCGCGAATGGAGCGATTGCTCAAGGTGACGCGCTTACTTCGTCGGCGATCCCGGGCGTTGCTATGAAGGCTACGCAACCGGGAAGAATTTTAGGACGCGCGCTGCAATCCGCAACGGAAGACGGCGTGATCGAAGTCTACCTTCAACCAGGATTTGACGCATCCACCACGCTGCGCGCAGATGGAACGTTAACGACGGTGCATAGCGACCTTGCGTTTGTAAGTGAGTCGGCTACGGCCGCCGAGCCAACACAGGCCTCGCGTTCTCTCACGTTTTCTTCTTCTCGTTGGAATGGTTCTGCGGCGGTAACGACGCCGTTCGAGCTTTTTGCCCGACCAACGTCTACGGCGATGAGTGAATTCGTGATTCGCCAAGCGTCCTCCACGATTTTTTCTCTCACGCAAGATGGTTCCCTTCGTTTAGCGGGGGATTTGCAGATCGCAGGCAAGCTCTATCCTTCGGCGCGTGGTCGCGCTCAACAGGACGCCTATATTTTTGTGGATGACACGGTTCCTGGATCGAGTTATATCTCGACCAACGCCGACGGGTGGCAATCCATGGACGGGTATGACTATGCCGAGCGCTATGTCTCGCCAGATCAGCTCGAAGCGGGGGATGTGGTGACGGTAAAGCGCAGCGGTCGCTTGTATGTACAGCGTTCCATGAATGCGCAAGACATGGTGGTGGGTATTGTCTCAACTAAGCCGGGCTTTATCGCTGGTCAACCGCAAGAAGATGCCTATCCTATCGCCCTTGCGGGACGCGTACCGACGAAGGTTTCGGCAATTGGTGGCGCGATCGAGATTGGAGATGCGCTTGCTGCCTCGTCCATTCCGGGTGTAGCGGTCAAGGCAACGCGACCAGGGCCGATCGTCGGCTTTGCGCTCGAAAGCTATTCTGGTGGTGATGTTGGCAAGATCGAAGTCTTCGTGAACCCGATTTGGTGGGGTGGTGAAGCGGCAGAAGGATCCGCGAGCGCTGTCGCTCAAAAGCAGCAAGGATTTGCCGAGATTTTTCCAGGACAAACGCGCGTAAAAGTTGCGTTGCGTGGATTCGGTCGCTATCCGCACATGCAAGTGACGCCGTATGCTCAAACGGAAAAAGGCTGGTGGATTGAGGGGTTGTCAGCGAATGGCTTTGATCTTGTGTTGGGTGAGCCGGCGTTGCGTGCTATACGGTTTGCCTGGAAAGCAGAAGAAACGCCACAGGAAACAACCATCGACATCTCTACGGGACGTCGGTTGAGCCTTGATCCGTACGATGGAACGATCGTTTATCCTCCGGGAGAAGGCTCTGACACGGTTTCAAAGCCCACGGAAGAACCAGAAGCGGAAGCGGAGGAAGAAGAAGCGCCCGCGGCTGAAATACCTCCGGTAACAGAAGAGGGAGTAGTTCCAGAGGAAGAGAGCGCGTCAGAAGATGAGGGGGATGCGCCCGCAGCGGATCCCGAGCCTATTACAGAGCCGGAACCAGTGATTGAGCCTGAGGTAGCTCCAGAACCTGAGCCAACCCCAGATCCTGAACCAGTCGTAGAAACTCCCGTTGTAGAAGAGCCTGAGCCCGTTGAGCCGGCTCCTCCCGCGCCAAGTATAGAAGAAGCGCCCACGACATAAACGAGGGCGCTTTTTTGTTGGATGGTGTATATTTGCGTGGTATGTCCCTTCCGACGTTTGCGCAAATCGCTGGTCATGAACCACGTGAAACCTCGTCTATTCCTACGTGGTTAGCAGGAGCGGCGATAGTCTTCGCGGGTATTACTCCGCTTGTCTGGATGCCTTGGCAAAAACCCTTTGATCTTCCGAAGCTTTTTTTTATCGCTCTTGCCTTTGTATGCGCAAGCCTTTCCCTTTTTCTGCATCATCGAGAGGTGCCCGTGCGATTTCCTTTGCCAAAAGCGGCGGTGATGGCGTTGGGTGCGCTGTTGCTGACCGGCGCGGTAAGTATCGGCGTATCGTCGGATTGGTGGCAGGGGATTTTTGGGAATGATGGGACTGGCTCGACTTCCGGCATCGTGATGCTGATGAGTGTTATAGGAGCGATGCTCGGGGCTTTTTTTGTTCTTGGGCAGAGGCGCGTATTGTCTCAGGCGCGACCGTTTGGCGACGGGGTGTTTTTCATCGCTGGATTGATAACGCTCTTTCAGTATCTCGGTTGGTTTTCGTTTGGACCTGCAGGAGTGGCTGAGCGTCTTTTTTCTCCCATTGGTGGAGGGTTATTTTGGGCCTGGATCGCGTGTTTTCGATGGGTCTTGCCACGTGCCAGCGAAGAGGCTTCAATGCCTAGTCGCGCCGTAGATGGTGTGGCACGAGGATTTGCTCTCGTCAGTTTGCTCTTGCTTGATCAGGGCTTGCCGCTTGCAGTCGCCCTTGTGTGGAGCGTGGTTGCTCTGGTGCGGTCGTGGAAGCATATCGCTATTCCAGTGAGGCTTGTTCAAGGCGTGGCCACACTGGCTCTTGGCGCGGCGCTTGTACTACCAATACCCAAACCGAACGCGTTGCCTGTGGTAGCGGAACTCTCGTGGAGTGCGAGCGTTCGTCTGGTGGGTGAGGCATTGCGTGCGCATCCGTTGATGGGGGTCGGTCCGGGGCAGTGGAGCTTGCTTGTCGAGAAGCATCGTACGGTGGACATGAATCAAGGTGGGCTCTATGCCCTCTCTTTCGATACGGCTTCTTCGTGGTTTTTGACAGTGATGGGAGAATACGGAGGGGTTTTTGGCGCCGTACTCTTTTTGGGGTTGAGTATCGTGTTTGGTCGCATCGCTCTTCTATATCCTCGTCGCATCGCTCCCGCTTCTGTGGGGGCGCTTGCACTGCTCGTTGCCCCGTTGCCAGCGTGGATGGTTGTCGCAGTGTGGACGATGCTGGGCGGTATGGCGGCGGCTCCAAAAGACGCCTCGGAGCGATTCCAAGTCGTGCTTCGTTGGTGGTATATCAAAGTAGCGGTAGTGAGCATCTGCTTACTCGGGGTATTAGTATGGCAGATGCGTATCGAGTCGCTGATCACGCGCTCTGTGCAGGCGGCAAGCGCACAAGAGGCGACAGCGCTCGCAGAACGGGCATTTGTTCAGGTCCCCCGTGATCGTCGGGTCATGCAAATACTCATTCAAGCGCAGGCGATGCTCGTCACGGAGGCACTTCAGGCAAGCCACTCCTCGTACAGTCAAGAAGCCGCGCAGGCGTTGCTGTGGAGCAAGCAGTCGGTTGAACAATGGCCGCAGGACGCGCAATTATGGCTCCTGCAAGGCGCCTTGTACCGATCCCTTATGTCGACAGTGCAGTCAGCGGATCAGTTTGCGATCCGCGCCTTTCAAGAGGGGCTAGTACAGGCGCCAAAGCACCCAGGATTATTGAGCGGTGTAGGCTCTGTGTACGCTTGGCGGGCAGAGCACGGGGCGACCGCGTCTTCCACGCAGGCGTTAGCCGCGTATCGTGCAGAGCAACATCGGCTGGCTGCACAATGGTTTTCTCGCGCGTTGGCGGTGAAGTCTGATGACGAGGCGGTGGCGTATGCTTTTGCGGTGCAGGCGACAAAGGCGGGGGATAGTGCGGCGGCTCTTCCGGTTATGCGACAGCTCTACGAACGAGCTCCTCATCGCACGGACATTCGCTTAGAATACGCGGCGCTCTTAGCGATGACGGGTCAGCGTACGCAGGCCATTAGCCTTCTCGAAGAAGTTTCTTCTCAGGATGCTTTGTTCGTTCAAGCGACGCGCTTACTCGCGGATTGGTATGAACAAGAAAAACAGTACGCGAGCGCCGCCGCCGCCCTGAAGCGGTTACCTGAAGCGAGTAAGCCGACGCCCGCTTTCACCAAACGATTAAAAGAGGTAGAATTGAAAGCGAAGGTTCTTCGCTAGCATGTCGCTCTTTTCTCGTATCTTCTCTCGCTTCGCGTCTCGTGAGTCGTCACCTCGTGCCGAGCTTTTTGCGCGCATTCAAGACCTCTCAAAGCGGTTTGAGTCCCTCGCGCAGGCTCATGATCGCCGCTTTCGCGCATTAGAACATGATGTTGTATGGAAAACAGATCAGCAATTTGCCCAACAAGAGGCGTTTTATCATGAGCTCGCACAGGAATGGGAACGCTGGCTAAAGCATTGGGAGGTACAGTCGGTTGCTTCTGAGACGCTCATGCGTGAATGGGAGGCGTGGAAGAAGCAACGTCCAAAACAGGGAACAAAAGAGTTTGATCGTGCACAGATCTTATTTTTGGAGTTGGTGGCTCGTGGACATGTGCCCGCGCGAGGGGTTTTAGCTTCGGAGACGGAAGAGGGTTTGGATCGTTCTACAGCGCCTCGACGCAAGCCGACCCCTGACTATATTCCTACAGCGCTCGCAGCCGATGTATTCGCCGAGGTGAACGACGTATACGCTCCACGTGTCCAAGTGGCAAAGCGTGAGCGAGATCGTGTCTGGAAGTCTTTACAGGCTCACGCAGGGTATTCAGAAGAGGCGCTGCATCGTGCGTATACCGTTAAGCGGCTGACGCATGATATCGCGCGCTGGCGACGACTCCAAAGACCGTCTTGACGCTCAGACGCTTTTTTCGCATGATAGGCGCACGTTTGGGCCCTTAGCTCATCTGGTAGAGCGCTTCCATGGCATGGAAGAGGTGACCGGTTCGATCCCGGTAGGGTCCACCAGCCTTCGCCAAGGCTTCGGCTGGCACGCCATCCATAGCGTAAGCGATGGATGAGCGCGGCGAGCATGAAGGCTTTGTGAAGACTGCTCTTCGTCGCTTGAGCGAAGAAGGGCTATATCAAAATCCCCGCATATGCGGGGATTTTGTTTCTTGACAGCGAGTCTCTTTGTAAAAGAGGGCGCTACCGCTTCACAACAGGCGTCACGGAACTATCTTTGAGGGAGATGGTGTAGACTTGGTCGCCAACATAGTAGGTGGTATCAGTTGCTTGATCTAGGGGTAATATAAAATACCAAAACCCCTTTTTTGAACCATAACAAAGCCCACGCTCGCACGGTAGGTCTATAAGAGCGATATCCCCCGTTCGACCGTTTGCGTGGACCCATCGGTCAAGTTAAGATGCGAGTAGCATCGTATGAATTATTCATCCCTCACCACCCTCGTAGACAAGTTAAGCACCTCACCAAGAGTGAAGGGAGTTTTCTTGACGGGTACAACCGCCAAGCAACTCACGCCGTCTAGTGATATAGATCTTGTGGTTGTGCTAGATAAGAACAACGAAGAGATAAAGTCGGTATATACGATGATCGAAGGGCGATTTTCGGACGTCTTCTTTTTTGATACGGAGTTTTTGCGTGAGTTACAAGGTAAGGCGGAGGTTTCAGCAAATGCCTTTGATGGGATGTTTATTGAATGGCTGGGGAAGGGGAAGATTATCTATGATCCCGAAGGGATGCTCGCGACTCTTCAAGCGGCTATACACTCGGCTCCGCCTGCGCAAATGGTGAATGAGGCGGAAAAGCGAGATCTTTGGGTCAAGGTAAACTATAACGCCATCGCTAATGCGAGGTACTATCGTTCACAGGATGAAATCTATCACAGGGCGCTAGAATTGAGGCTGTTGTATAGTGTTATCGAGCTTATCACCGCGTATTTTTCGTTTCGCGATCTTCCGTGGCGCGGAGAAAAAGCCGCTATACGCTATCTTGAACAAAAAGATCAGGCCTTTCTTCATCTCTTCGAAAGGTATTCTAAGAGCTCTTCGCTAGAAGAAAGAATGAAGTGGTATACAGCTCTCTTTCAAGCGACGTGTGTTGGCGAATATCAGCCCTGGGAAGAAGATTTTGTAGTAGCTCTATCACGCAGGAAGGGATACGACGAGGATTTGGAGAAATTTTGGAATGAACTCGTTGGATGAGGGGCGAATGAGACAGCTGATAGTCTCTACTTCCTCACAACAGACGTCACGGAGCCATCTTTGAGGGAGATGGTGTAGATTTGGTCGCCAACATAGTAGGTGCTATCCGTTGCTTCATCTAGACCTACGCCCAGCCCACAAGTCCAACGAATGGCATTCCCTTCAAGAGACGCGTTGCAGGGGCTAGGATCTCCGCCTGGGGCGCCGCCAGCACCCCACGTACGTACGTTTGGAAGCGGTTGAGTCCGTGTATCCGTGAGGAGAACAAGAGTAGATGAAGTATGGGTTGCGTAGGCAAGATCTTCTGGGATCGTAACCATCCCTTCTTGGGAGAGGTTCCATGTCGGTTCAGTGAGGGGCCGCGCGATACCTACGACAAGATGTACGTCCGGACGAAGCTGACAGACAAAACTCGCGAGAAAGCGAGAAGAGGTTGGGGTGATGGCGACGAGACGTTCATCGAGAGTTTTAGCCACCTCTGGCGTGATCGCGTCTACGAAGCCAGGATCTCGCTGATCTCGAATACGTTGATTCTCGATGGGATGAGCGAGGGTTTTGAGTAGACTCCCACCCGTAGCAGCTCCGGACTCAACACCAAAGCAGTTAGATTCCCCAATGAGCGAATAACCAAGTCCGTCCCGAGTAGGGGCGGATGAATGAGGTGGTACGCGTCCCTCTTGCAGGGCGAGGATCGCCGGCTCGTTTTTTGGAACGGGAGAAGATGGGCCGGCCGCGGGGGTAATAGGACGATTTTGCGGTGCTTGAGCGCATCCAGCGCCGAGCATGGCAAGAACCAAGAGAGGAAGAAGAAAACGCATAGTAAGGGATATGCGGGCATCATACGGGGCTCTGCTTGGGAGGGCAAGTAACCTTTCAGGAGACAAAAAAAGCCTCATGATATCACGAGGTAAGGGAGGAGTCGCTAGGCGACTTTGTCTGCGTCGGCAGCGAGGTTTTCGGCGGGTGGACGGATCCAGTAGAGATACCCACCTTCCAGGCCACGGTAGGGCGAGCGCTGAATCCAGCCCTTTTCCGCAACCCAGTTACCCCAGTCTTCCCAGTCCATATGGGGGTTCCAGGGCCGCGCGAGGAGCTTGAACATGCTGCGCATACCTACCTCTGAGTAGAGGCCAACGAGGAGCGGAAGGAGCATTGTGTCTCGGCAGAGTTCCTCGGGGGTCTTACCCGTTTCCTTGATCCGCGCCTCTACGGTCTGGACCATCCCCTCATACGGGAGGGGCGCACAGATCCTCAGAGTCAGCAGATCTTCGAAACAAACCCACCCAAGCCTCCTCAGTTCTCGGAGTAGTTCGTGGGGCGTGCGGACGGTCTCTGGGATGATGGCCCTGCACCGAGCGAGAAGCTCGATGAGAAAGGTGTTTTGCTCTTCCGGAGAGCGGAGTCTCCGACCATTGTGTTCCGCGAGCGCGTAAAGGAGCTGTGTATCCATGGGTGATTCCCCTGTCTACGATGGACGGTGTGACGATAACGTACGCGAATCGTAAGGGCAAGGATAAGGATTTTTCTTGTTATAACCACACCCCACTCGCCTAAAGGCGAGTGGGGTGTGAAAAGAATCATGACAATCCTTATTCTGAGCCTCGATGGAGGGATTTGCTTTTGGCGGAGATTAGCGTGTGTACGTGAGAGGATTCTTGCGAACGCCGTTCAGGTAGATTTCGTAGTGTAAGTGCGTACCCGTTGAGCGTCCCGTGGTTCCCACGTAGCCAATCACTTCGCCGCGCTTAACCTCGTCTCCCGCTTTGACGAAGAGTTTTGAGGCGTGAGCGTAGCGCGTACGGAAGCCGGACGGGTGGTCAATCACGATTTGAAGACCATAGCCACCGCTATTCCATCCAGACTGCGTGACAGTACCATCTTCTGAAGCGTAGATCGGGTCTGTGTAGTCGCCATCGATGTCCAAGCCGGTGTGGTTCCATCCGTAGTACTGGTTCACGCGAAATGAACGCGTTGGCCACAAAAGCTTGGTTTTCGATGTGTCTTCTTTGTCTTCCGGCTTGTCGCGATTATCTTCTTTGGAGTTGGAAAGCTCTTGATAGATATCGTAGGCTTTGTTGCGAATGCCGGAGATTGGCACGCCCGGCTTAACGGCTACACGTCCCGTAACTTTTGGCGTCTTAGCGGTTGGCGCGGTGATGGTTGGTGTGGTCGCCGCGGGCTTTGGAGCCGTCGTCGTTGTCGGTTTTGGTGTCGGTGTTGGTGTTCTGACGGGGGTTGCAACCGCCACCACAGGTTTCCCGTTTGGAATCACGAGCTCGGTTCCAAGGGTAAGAGATGCTCCAAGGGTGTTTTGCTCGCGGATACTGCTGAGAGGGATGTTATATCGTGCCGCGATGCTCGAGAGTGTTTCTCCTTTTTTGACGGTGTGCAGCACGCCCGATACAGGAGGAATGCGCAGCGTGTTGCCCGGACGCAAGACGGAGCGCTCTGTGAGGTTGTTTGCCCACGTGATGGTGGAGACGTTCACCTGATGGTTCTGCGCGATACGAGCGAGCGTGTCGCCCGAACGGATCGTGTAGGTGATGACCTCGGTACGCTTGGTTGGGGTAGCGGGCGGCTCTTCTGTGGCGACGGTAGTTGGCGGAATACTTGGAGCGCCTTCGCGAATAGCCGGCGTATGGATGGGCTCCCAAGCAAGATTCCCCGCAAGGCCTTGATCCGGAGCGTAGGCGTACGCGTCCGCCGTCTCTTCGAGGCCGTAGTCTATAGCCGGAAAGGCCTCGATCGTTTCATCAAGAGGGGGTTTGGTGGTAGCTTTTGCGAGAGATACACCCGTTTCGGTGGTCACGGACGCTTCGCCATTAGTCACGAGCGCGTACAGGATAGAGCGTTTGCCGATATCTGCCGAAGCCGTGGACGGGGCGAGTTGAAGAACGGTAAATGTAATAGCGACACCAACAAATAACACGTGAAGAGAGTATTTACTGGTAAAGACAAGAAAAATCACGCCACGTGTAGAGGCGAGGGTTTGTTTGACGCGAAGCTGCGCAAAAAAGGCTGCTTTATAAACAGGAAGAACGATCGTCGATTGCAAAAGACGTTGGATCGGAGCGGTGACGCGTTGAAACGCCGTAACGCCTGTATCGATCGTTCGTACGAAGAATCGCACGCCATCCAAAGCCAGGAGGGCGGCGCGAGTACAACCGTAGGAAAAAGGAGAGAGAGGTTTAATAGAGGGTTCCTCGAGTCAGACGTCAGCGGGAAGGGGTCGTATCAGGCGGTGCGGCTTCCTAGCTTGGTCTGCTGTTTATCGAACGCTTCCAATAAGCACTGTACCGACCAGTCTACCGAAGCAGGGGCTAAGCGTCAATGGAAAAAGCCCATTTTTCGCTTGTTTAAGCCTTTTTTCGAAAGGTTAATGCTTCGAGAATGGCGGGGGTGGTGATGTGCTCTTCCTGTCGAAGATCGGCAATCGTGCGAGCAATACGTAAGAGGCGGGTATAGCCGCGCCCAGAAAGATGGTGCTTCTGCACAGCTTGTTGGAGAAGCTCTCGCGTACTCGTTGTACTCTCCAGGGTTGCTTCAAGCGCGCGCAAATCGGCAAGGTGATTTTTCGCATACGAGTAACCAGCCGTTCCCCAGCGCGTTGTCGCGAGGGCCTGCGCTTGCTCGATGCGCTGTACACGGTCCATATGCGAGGCTTGAGCCGGTGTGCGAAGTTCCTCGCTTGGTAGGCGGTCCATGTGCACGAACAGGTCGATGCGGTCTAGTATTGGCCCGCTAAGTCGCTTGTGATATCGCTCAATGGAGGCGGGTTGGCACGTGCATCCGCCCTGCGAGGATCCATGAAACCCACATGGGCAAGGATTCATAGTAGCGATCAGCTGAAACGAGGCGGGAAAGCAATGCGAAGCCCCAGCGCGACTAATATGGATGACACGATCTTCTAACGGTTGACGCAACGCTTCTAAAAATGGCCGTTGATACTCGGGAAATTCATCTAAGAAAAGTAAGCCATTGTGCGCGAGCGAGATTTCCCCTGGGCGAATCGGTGAGCCGCCACCAACGAGAGCGATCAGGCTTGCTGTGTGATGCGGTGAGCGAAACGGTGGACGTTGTAGGAGGTGTGGCGTGGCGAGGGTGCCCGCAATCGAGTGAATGCGTGTGCTTTCAAGCGAGGCAGCTTCTGTGAGGGGTGGAAGAAGTTCCATGAGGGCACGAGCGAGAAGCGTCTTGCCCGATCCGGGCGGTCCGTAGAGTAAGACGTTATGCCCTCCGGCGGCGGCAATTTCCAGTGCGCGCTTTGCTTGCACGTGACCACGTACTTCATCCAAAAGCGGCCGAAGGACGGGTGGTTCTTGCGCTCGTGGATGGATGACCGTCGCTTCAGCGCTTCCTCGTGCCACGGCAACCAGCTCTCGAAGTGAAGGAACGCCGATAATACGCAGATCGCTCACATAACTCGCCTCTTCTGCTTGCTCGCGCGCAATCACGAGTGTGGTTTTTCCTAGGGATTTTGCCAGGAGGGCGGCGGCCAACGTCCCTCGTACGGGACGAAGGGCGCCATCTAAGCCAAGCTCACCATACACGAGGGATTGAGCGACAAAGGCATCGGGAATGAGGCCTTGCTCGTGCAAGAGTGAAAGGGCGATGGGTAGATCAAAGCTCGAGCCGGATTTTCGCTGATCGGCGGGCGCGAGATTAATCGTGATGG
>JAGOUA010000029.1 GCA_018061485.1 Patescibacteria group bacterium | reverse complement strand
TCGCAAAATTGACTATAACGCGATCAACCGCGTACTGAAGGCATGTATCAAGACCATGAAACCTCTCGCGAGCTACGGACCAAAATCCCCTCGCATTTATGACGTGGCGCAGATCGGCTCAGCACCTCCTCACTTTTTGATCACGGTTGTGGGCGAAAAAGACAACCTTCATCCAAACTGGATCAAGTTCTTCGAAAAACGTGTTCGCGAAAAATTTGGCTTTGTCGGCACGCCGATCATCGTGAAAGCGCAGCACATTCCAAACGCCAAGTCTTCGAAGAGCCACAACGTACATGGTCCTGGTATGGAAGCAGCCGTAGGCAAGATTCGTGAAAAACCACGTCTCGTTAACCAAACCATGCGTCGTCAAAAATACCGCTAATCCCCTGTATGAAGCTCTTTGTCGGTTTAGGAAACGTGGGGGAAACCTACACAGGAACGCGTCACAACATCGGCTGGGACGTGGTCGAGGCTCTCGCGCGACATCTCGAGGCTCCCGCTTTTACCAAGCAGCCTCGTCTTCACGCAAACACCACCATCGCGCATCCAAGCCCCAATCGACGCCTCCTACTTGCACAACCCACCACCTACATGAATCTGTCGGGGCAAGCGGTACAAGCTCTCTTGCAGTACTATAAGCTGGATACACAAGATCTGTTAGTCATTCACGACGACCTCGATTTTCCCCTCGGTACCTGGAAGTTCGCCATCAATACTGGTGATGCGGGACATAACGGCATCAAGTCCATCGAGCAAAGCCTCGGAACGCGACAGTTCGCACGATTGCGCATCGGTATTGGTCGACCAACCACCCCTCAGCCGATCGACAAATACGTCCTTGAACGATGCACACCCGGAGAGCGCACCGCTCTAGAACAACAATTCCCCGTTCTGCTGCAGGCGATACAGCACTGGGAGCAACACGGTCTTGACAGCGCCATGAGATCATGGAACGGAACGAGAGGATGATCCTCTCGTTTTGCGCTTTTCAGGCCTTACGGTTCGCCCTCGCCCCCAAACGAGTGCGCGCCCTTCTTCGGCATCATGCCCCTTCTCCGCAAGAGTTGTTTGCCGTTTCTGAAGGCGAGGTACTGCGCATATTTCCTCCAGAAGCCCGACAAGCATGGCGCGAACTCCCCCCTCTTTCACACGCAGAGCAACTCGTTGATCGTTGCGAGCAAGCAGGCGTTGAAATTCTGCTCCCCACGGATGAACGTTGGCCAGCCGCCCTTGAGCGTCTCGGCGCGCATGCGCCGGACATGCTCTTTTTACGAGGCGCTCTCCCCTCGCAAGAAGGCATCGCGTTTATCGGGACTCGCAAGCCATCGCCGTATGGACTTCGTGCGACCGACCATCTGATCCACGAACTCCGCGACGCGCGTCTCCCTATTCTTTCAGGCCTTGCTCTGGGCATTGATGGCGCCGCCCACGCCGCGGCCCTTCGCGCCCATCTTCCCACCCTCGCCATTCTGGGCACCAGCGTCACGGATCGCGAGATCGGTCCGCGCTCACACCTCCCTCTCGCTCACCAGATCTTAGACGCGGGTGGGGGAATCTTGAGCGAACTTCCCCCTGGAACGGCGACGCATAAAGGCGCGTTCCCGGAACGCAATCGCTTGATCGCCGCCCTCTCTCGGGCCGTGGTGGTTGTAGAAGCGAACGAGCGAAGCGGCACCATGATCACCTCGCGCGTTGCTCTGGAATTAGGACGCGACGTTCTCGCTGTACCGGGAAGCATCTTTTCGCCCACCTCGACAGGCACGCATCGTCTTCTGACAGCTGGAGCGCGCCCCTGTACCAACGCTCGCGACCTGTGGGAGGCGCTTGCCCTAGAACCAGCCATCGCCCAAGCCCGCACCAAGATCAGCCTTCACGCCAATCCGCAAGATACCCCCATTCTTGAAGCATGCGCCGCATCGAGTGAGGGGATATCTCTTGATGACCTGGTTTCGACCACCGGATCCAGCCCCGAAGAACTCACCGAACGCCTCGCTCTCCTTGAGCTCCAAGGCCTTGTCGAACAAGACCTTGCGGGACGCTGGAGAATCGCCGGACTTGCCTCATAGACCCCCTCGCGTGCTACCATCCCTCTATATGCATCATTTGGTGATTGTCGAGTCCCCCACTAAAGCCAAGACCATACGCAAGTTTCTTGGCTCAGATTACACGGTTTTAGCCTCTATGGGGCATATTCGAGACCTTCCCCAATCCTCAAGCGATGTCCCTGAAGAACTCAAAAAAACCCCAAAGGGGCAGCTGGGCGTAGATGTCGACCACGATTTTGACCCACTCTATATTATCCCGAGCGGCAAAAAAAAGACGATCGACGAGATCAAGCGCGCGCTGAAGGATGCTGACGACGTGTACCTCGCCACTGACGGAGACCGCGAAGGAGAGAGTATTAGCTGGCATTTGCTCGAGGTCTTAAAGCCCAAAGTCCCTGTTTTTCGGACGGTGTTTCATGAGATCACTCGTCCAGCCCTTGAAAAAGCGTTCGCTCACCCAAGCGCCTTAGATGAACACCTCGTTCGCGCCCAAGAAACGCGCCGCATTCTTGATCGGTTGGTTGGGTATGGTATCTCGCCCGTGTTGTGGCGCAAGATCGCCTATGGTCTCTCGGCGGGACGCGTCCAAAGCTCCGCCCTGAAAGCGCTGGTCGATCGTGAACGCGACCGTCTTCGTTTTACCAAAGCGGGCTACTGGGACGTGAAAGCGACACTTGCCCACGACAACCTCACGTTTCAAGCAACACTCCAAGCCTACGAAGGCAAGCCCATCGCAACCGGAAAAGATTTTGACGAAGCAACGGGAACACTTGCCGCTAACAGTAAAGCCCTCCTGTTTACGGAGCTGCAAGCCAAGCATCTTGTCGATCAACTCAAGACCGTCCCCACATGGGCCGTGCGCGAACTCACGCATAAACCCGTTAAAAAGCAGCCTTCTGCGCCTTTTATCACGTCTACCCTGCAACAAGAGGCCAACCGCAAACTCGGACTATCTTCCAAAGAGGCGATGCGTACGGCCCAGTCTCTGTACGAACATGGGTACATTACCTACATGCGTACTGACTCGGTACACCTCTCACAGGAGGCTCTACAGCGCATTCAAACCGTTGTCCGCGAACGCTACGGCGAAGAGTATCTCGCGCCACAACCTCGACAGTTTGCCGGCGCAAAAGGCGCTCAAGAAGCGCACGAAGCGATCCGTCCATCGCTCGATTTTCGCGCTCCACAAGATACGCCTCTTACAGGAGCGGAACGCGATCTCTACGAGCTTATCTGGATGCGTACTATCGCCTCACAGATGTCTCACGCGGAACAAGAGCAAACTACCGCGATCTTCGAAGAACACGGCGCGCGCTTTGTCGCGAACGGCACACGCATCTTGTTTCCTGGGTTCTTACGCGCGTACACCGAAGGATCGGACGATCCAGAAGCCGCTCTCGACGAACAGGAACGCCTCTTGCCCGCCCTCGCGACAGGCACCAGCGTAGATTGCCAAGATGTCACGCCCGAATCACATGAAACCAAACCACCTTCGCGTTTTACGGAAGCGGGCTTAGTGCAGTTTATGGAAAAGGTGGGCATCGGTCGCCCAAGTACCTACGCGTCCATCGTCAGCACGCTTTTAGATCGAGGCTACGCACGGAAAGAAAAATCCACCCTTGTGCCAACGTTCACCGGCATGATCGTGACGCAGTACATGGAACAGCACTTTCCTTCGTTTGTGGACGCGCACTTTACGTCTAAGATGGAAGAAGATTTAGATAAAATCGCCGAAGGAAAAGAAGCGTGGATCCCCTATCTTAAGCAGTTCTATTTTGGCGCCTCAGGCCTCAAAGAGCGTATCGAAAGCGAGATGGGAAGCGCTCTCGAATCCGAGACCAAGCGCCTGATCTTACCATCAATGCCCGACATTGAGATTCGCGTAGGAAAATTTGGTACCTATATCGAAGGCATACATCCAAAATACAAAACACCCATCAAGTCCAATATTCCCGACACGGTCGCCCCAGCTGATCTCAGCCCCGAAGTTCTGGAGGAGTTTTTGAGCAAGCAGCAACAAGGCCCCACTAGCTTGGGATTAGACCCAGAGACAGGAAAGAATGTCTACCTACGAACAGGAACGTTTGGACCCTACGTGCAACTCGGCGAAGATCCTGAAGATAAGAAAGCCGACAAGCCAAAACGCGCCAGCGTCCCAAAAGAAACACCGCTCGAAACGCTTGATCTCGCAAAAGCGCTATTCTTATTGCGCTTGCCGCGTCTGCTTGGCATCCATCCAACCACGCAAAAAGAGGTTCGTGCTGGTCTCGGACGGTTTGGGCCGTATGTCGTGCATGATGGCGAGTTTCGTTCCCTCAAAAAAGACGATTCCGTGTGGACGGTCACTCTTGAACGAGCTCTTGAACTGCTCGCGGAAGAAAAGAAGGGGCGTGGCGGCAAAGCCGCTTCCACGGGCACGCCTATCGGGACACATCCTGCCGACGGAAAACCAATCACGTTACACGATGGTCGATACGGCGCCTATATCAAGCACGGAAGCGTGAATGCCACGATTCCTAAAACGCTCCAGCACGCGACCCTCACCCTTGAACAAGCGATCCAGATCTTAGAAGCGAAAGCACCAACTACGAAAAAAGTTCCGGCAAAAAAACGCGCCCCCGCAAAAAAGAAGGCTACCGCTTCAAAAGCGCCCAAAAGCACAGAGACAGAACCCTCATAAAAAAGAAAAGCCCCGTCGTAGCATAGACAGGGTTCAGCAACGCTCAGATGAGCGTTGTTCGCTTAATAACCGACTCAGCGCCTGAAGATCAGAGCGAGAAGCGCCGCACTAAAGCCTACGAGCAGCGACCCCAAGATCGCCATGAGCACTTTATTGCGCCGTCGTTGAATGAGCTCTTCTTGATTGCGCTGCAAAGCCTCATTTCGCTCATCCGGAGAGAGCGGATCCCCTACGTAGCGTACACGACTACCTGTCTGAGGGTCATTCCCCCAAAGGCCTACCGTAGGCTCTCGCCCTCCCCGAACGGATGGCTCATCAGCCTCTCTTTTCATGTTCATCTCCGCACTTTGGCCCGCGTACCCATTACGCGGATGCACCACGATACCTCTTGGGAAGGATCTTTGTCAACGGCGTGTGCCCCCTAGTCATGAGAAGTGCGATCCGTCGCCACCGCTCCCACCACCGCCGCCGCCAAAAAGAGCTGCGACAAAAGAAAGCACCAAAACAGTAGGTACACCACCGCCGAACCGGCTCCAAATAACGAAAATACCCCGTTACCTTGGGTGTATAACCCCATAACGGTACGACTCATGAGAAGTCCAACAAGCACCGCGAGAAGCGTGATCGACACGCGACGAGCCGAGGGGCGTTCAGGCGCGAGAGTGAGGTACAACGTCGCGAATACCACCAGCGCCCCTAACAGCCCCACACTGCCCGTCACCCAACCCCAAAACACAGGAACGCCAAACGGAAACAAAAAACCCTCTACAAGAGGCCCCGTGAGAAGAGCGGCTGCCAGCAGAAAAAAACTTCCTACCCCTACTACAGCCAGCGCCCCCATCGCAAAAAATGAGCGCAAAAACTGCCCCACCAGGCGCGGCAAGAAGGGCCGACGGTCTTTATGTGGCGCCGTCCAGATCACGCCCAATGACGTCTGCATATGTCGAAACAACGCCGTTCCGGCAAAGGCGGTGATTACCGCATTGATCACCATCGTTGCCAAATCGCCTTGCAATACCCCTGGTTGAAGGGCGAGCGCCTGAATGGCGGAAGCCGTCTCAGGACCAAGTCCGCGCACCAAGCCGAGATAGATCTCCTGACGCATCACCGGTGTTCCAAACAAGCGATCAAAAAAGGAGAGGAGAAGCAAAAAGAGGGGCGCCAGCGACAAGAGGGCAAAAAACGCCATTGCTGCTCCCCGCTCCCACACTCGCGCACCGGCAAAGCGAAACCCCACGGCGCGGGCAAACCTCATCCAAGAACCAGATGACATAGATGCTCAGAGTATAGCGTGAACGTGGTATACTGCCTACACGTCGCTCTTTTGTATGAATAGATCTCCTTGGCTTGATCAGCTCCTTCGTGAACGCCCACTCTATACCCTCGACCAGCATCGCCGTGAAGACGTGGTGGTGATTGGCGGTGGCATCGCGGGCCTGATGACCGCCGCTTGGACCCTTCTCGAAACATCCCGAAGCGTCCTCTTGATTGAGGCGACGCGTCTCGCTCATGGTGCCACCGGGCATAATGCCGGACAGGTCGTTTCGTATTTTGAACGTTCTCTTGCGAGCATCGTTCAAGAATTCGGCCTTGATCTTGCCCGTGACGCCGTTATGAGTGTGGAATCCGCTTGGGACCTGCTCCAGACACTGCGCGAACGCCTCTCCCTCACCACGCCCCTTCACACCTGTATTGGGTTTGCGGGCATCGAGCACGAGCAAACAGCCCTCGCCTTTTTTACCACCAACCTCCTCCGAGAGCGTATGGGCCTGCATCCTCACCCCATGTACCTCGTTGAAGGACATACTCTTTGGAAACACCCATCCATCAAACACGCGACCTGGCTGACACCGCTCTCGGCACCAGCGCTCGCTACCCTGCTTGAAACGCCAAACAATCGTTGCATTGCGGCGCATGCAGAAAAAAAAGGTGTTACGAATAGCGCCGCCCTCACGGAAGAGCTTGCCTGCGCGTTACTCGCGCGGTATCCAGATCGGTTTAGCATCCTTGAAGAAACGCCCGTTCATGAAATCCGCTTAGGTTGTCCTGCGCGTCTTTTGGTACGTAAACACACCATCGAAGCCACAAGCCTCGTCTTATGTACTAACGGCTTTGAATCGTTCCGTCTCGTGAGCGAAACCGGAGTAGATATCAACACCCGTTTTCATGAGCATCTCTCCGGAACCATTGGGTATATGAAAGGGTACGTCGTTCCGCAGGCCGCGCCCGTCGCCATGAGCTATTTGAGCGCCGCGCCCACCGAAGAATCCGCTCCATACGGATATATGACCCGTCGCCCACACGGACAAGAAACCAGCCTCGTTTGTTGGGGTGGGGCGGAAGAACCCCTCGCCGAGACCGTTCGCTATCGTCGTGACGCCCCCTATCCAGAGACGCAAGCCCGCGCCCTGAATGCGTACATTCGTACCTATCGTCCAAAAGACAGTAAACGTTCAACGCTGTTTGCGTGGCATGGACTCATGGGATACACCCACAACCGCCTACGCATCATCGGACAAGACCCGTGTCACCCCTGTTTATACTACAATCTTGGGTGTAATGGCGTCGGCATTCTTCCCTCTATCTACGGAGGAAAGCGCCTCGCACATCTGCTCAACGGAGAGACCCTTCCGCGCTCTATCTTCGATCCGCACGATACACGCTGCGAGCTCCCTTCTACCCCCGCAACATCCACCAAACAAGCGCACCAAACAGCACGCGGTAGACGCCAAAAGAAACGAACGAATACCGCCGAATAAACGCTAAAAAGAGCTGCATGACGGCGCCCGTCACAAGAGCGGAAACCAGCGCACCAAACACCAAAAGCCCCAATGCGTCCACCGTGAGCACGTCGCGAGAGCTCCAGACATCCAAAACCGTTGCCGCGCCAATCGTTGGAACGGCCAGCAAAAAGGAGAAGCGGACAATGGCTTCTTTTTGCATACCCAAACACCTTCCTCCAACGATAGTCGCTGCACTTCGCGAGACACCTGGGATTACCGCCAGCGACTGCATCACCCCTACCCATGCCGCACGCCCAACGGAAAGCTCTTTTGTGAGCGTCGACTCTCTTCGAGCAAGAAACCACTCCGTGAAGATCATCACCAACCCTCCGATCATCAAGGCATAGGCAATGATACGGGGATCGAAGAACACTGTTTTTACCAAAGGATAGACCATCAAACCAATCGCCGCCGTTGGAAGAAAACCGGCGAGCACCAGCGCCCATGTTTGTTGTTTGAGCCATTCACGCCACGTTCCCACGACCACGGCGAGCATAGCACCCGCCTGAATCGCCACGACAAACAGCTCGGTAAAAGCATCGCCCTCAAGACCGAGGGCTTTACTCACGAGCAATAAGTGCCCCGTCGAAGAAACAGGAAGGAACTCGGTGATTCCCTCCACAATCCCCAAAACAAGTGCATGCCACCAAAGCATCATACAAGCAGAGACAAGAACAAAAACCTCTTACGGCGCGACGCGAGGCAGGCTTACCTCGAGCATGCCTGCCGCATACGGCGCGATTTCATACGGTTGAAACACGAATACACGACTATGGGGAAATGCCAGAACA
>JAGOUA010000028.1 GCA_018061485.1 Patescibacteria group bacterium | reverse complement strand
CTGCAAGAGTAGCCCGCTGCCGGAACAGAGAACCTCAGCCAAAAGCTGGGGTTTTGTGTTTCCTATAAAACCCTCCATACGCGCGCCTGACTTTGTCGACCTTTCCGCGAACTCGTCTGTGTACAGGAAGTACACACTCCTCGTTTGCTCAAGCTCTTCGCGTCATGCATCACGTATGGAGGGTTTTATGATCTGAGTTCTGTTATGGATTCTTTGTGAGTGCTCTTATTCCATCGGATGTTCGCGTCGTATGATGCGAGTGCTTCCTGGAAGACGTACCTCTAAACTCACAGGAGGTTGAATATGTGTTTGCTCCATCAGTAGGCGCATCTGTTTGGTGATTTTGCGTACACGTCCTCGAGTGAAATGCGGTGTTATTTGTTCCTCATCCATTCCAGGGACGGTCTCTTCTTTTAGCCAGTGCTGCGCATAGTGTACTCCGCTGAAGGTCTTAAAGAACTGTACCGCTTCTTGGGGGTTATGAAAAACCATCGCAAGATAGAGCGCAAGTACCTCTTTACCACCTGCATAATCAAAGGTATTCGTGAGATAATCATGATAACGATGATCGTGATTACCCAAACCGGCTGTTCCCATGTTGGCGATATCTTGCATGACGATCTGTCCACGAGCCTGAGCTTCTGCTTCATCAAGTACAGCATTACCGTCACGCGCCATGGGGTGGCGAATGTAATTAAAAGAAGCGTAGACATAGGCGTCGGCTTGTACGAACGGATCTTGTCCCCCGAAGGAAGAAGTAAAGCCAAGCTGTCGCGGTGACAGGAGCGTATCAATATCTTGCCGTCTTTCCGCTCGTACGGGGCGCATGTCTCGTACTAGCGCCTGAAACAGAGCGAGGTGTTCCTCGCGGGCTTCTGGTGTTGGCGGTAGCGATGGTGAACGATCAAAAAAATAGCGTCCCTCGAGTTCTTGAATTTGCTTTTTTGTTTTCTCTTGCAGAGCTGCGTAGTTATTTTCTAGCAGTATTTGCCGATATTGTGCGGCAAATATAGGATCGGCATCGAGTTCTTGATTGAATGCTTCCGCTTCAGAAGAGAGATGGCTTGGTTGGATATGTGTCAGTACCTCTGGATGGACGGCACCAAGAAACCGTTGCGCTTCTCCGGTGATCTGCTCGCGTGCAAGCGCGCGTACCGCCTCTGCTCGTGCAAGAGCTGCAATGCGTAGCTCCTCCTGTCGCGTAGAGCTCGGGGGTTCTGGGCGCGAAACGGCCTTTCCCTCCTGTAGCAGCTTCCGACGTTCGGCAATGGTTAGGGAGCGTTCGGGAAGGGGAGCGGCTCGTTCAGTCATACATTGATAGCATACACTGATAGATGTCGGGTAAAAAGACTAGCCAACGTATCACGATGGTTGATCCTCCGTAAACAAGAAAGCTCTCATGTCTTCATGATGCTTATCGAGGTTTTTGTGCATGAAAATCCCCCAAGTAGGTTGCTTGGGGGCAAGGCGGGGTGGTTATATGCTATGGTGTGGCTCGCGTGTACCCTGAAGCTCTTCGGGTTCGGGGGTGTACGGAGCGCAGATCCCCTTGGCCAGGAGACTGTTGAGGATGGTGCGATTCTCGGGAGAGAGTGTGTCTGGATCGGCGGCGAAGATCCACCGATTCGAGGCCTTATCGCGCCGGAAGATGACCCCGTCTTTTCCTACCCAGTCGTAGGGTTGGCAGGAGTTTGCCCACAGTGGCATCAGGCGACCCCATGGGTTATTTGCCCAGGGATCATCGTTCAAGGCGTATCGCTGAATCATGAATGGACGGCCTTTCTCCTCAGAAAGAGGGAATGGATGGTAAGAAAGTATACGAAAGATCTAAGAACTTTGTCAATGTTTGCATGAAAAAACCCTCGCAGGAGGCGGGGGTCAGTATCGGACGGGCATCACCAGTCCAGGAGGGCCGAGCAGGATGTTGGCGAGGCGCGGCGGTCGAGGAGGGTGCAGGTGACACATGGGGTGATCGAGATCGTCCCAGAGGCGCCACCTTGCGCGATAAGGAGGCTCGATAATCTCGATCAGCACAACGCTGAAGACCGGCGGTTCATGCGGCTCTTTCTCCGCAACCGCAGCGTCCACGTGGAGATCGTTCTCTCCGGTGGGCTTGCTGGAAGGAGTGTCCAGAGCGGCGAGAAGCGTCTCTCGCTGATGGTCGCTCTTTTGCCACAGGTAACCGAGCAGGAATGCTACCCAGAAGAGGGTCTTTGCACCCGCCTTCCAATGCCGTGAGGTCAAAAGCTCTTGGTGCCGTTCCATACACTGAGGATCGGTGCAAGGCGGTCGATCTCTATAGGGACTCATGATGAACACCTCCAACACAAGCCTAGCGAAGAGGGTCTCACGCTGTCAAAAGTGGGTTTGGTTGCGCGTTCGTGGTACACTTGGAGTGTATGCCTTCTTTTGCCGAGCGCGCCCCTTCTTCTTCGAGAGAGTCTTCCACGCAACAGCCAAAGTCCCCAGATCTTCGGGCGATTGCCGGTGGTCGCGTAGAGGATACTGCAGCTCGTTTGCGAGCTGATACGCATCAGCGATTATCGCAGGCGCGTGATCTCTTTGCGGATGAGGTGTCTACAGCGGAAGAGGTTGAAGAACTTCCCCAGGATTGGCTTGAGGAGGAGCCAGCGAATGATAACGCTGAACCCTTCTCTGTTCAGGAGCAGGCAAATGATAATGATCAAGACGCGCGCTATCGTCGAGCGGCGCAGGACCTGTATGAGGCGCGTATGGCGCTGGCACAGACTCCCTCGGGAGACCTGTTTCGTGACGAGCTCGAGCGGCGCGTAACGGATGCCGAAGCGCGCATGCAAGAGGCGGAGCAAGTCTTTGCTGAGCAGAACTTCAAACGCGATGAAGTCGCATGGGCAGATAATCCCAATCTTCCGCACAACCGTCTAGCTCAAGAAGAAGCTGTTCCTTCACGTTCGCCAGAAGAAGCAGCACGCCGTGTGCAAGAAGCATGGAAGCAGAAAGAAGGGCTCAATCAACAGATTCAAGCCACGGAAGATCAAATCGGAGAGGCGATTTTACGGAATAATCAGTACGCCTCAGATATAGCTGTAAAGCAGCAAGAAATCACTCAACTGCGTTCGCAGGGTGGGCGATCGGGGATGTTTGGCCGGTTTTTATCCGTCTTTTCTGGACAAGAAGCTCGTCAAACAAGTGAGCAGCTTCGCTTGCAAGAAGAGGCGCTGCAAGGTTTTGAGCGTAAGCGTCAACAAGCAGAGCAGGAGAGCCGTGAGCTGAGTAAGCGTCTCAAGATGTTACGGGATCAACGCGAGGAGTTGGACCGTCGTTCGTAAGAAAAAAAATACCCCGATAGAGAGACTATCGGGGCAGGAGGGGGTTACAGGTTCGTGCACACGTAGCCCCTGAGCGCGTCGCATCGCTGGTTGGCGAGCGAGCAGGCGCTGGCGGGGAGGGCGACGCCCGTGAGGTTGGAGGTGTCGAGAGGATCCTCGCAGAGAATGGCGGGGTTCTCTTCGGTTTGCGTGCCGTCAGAAGCAACGCGCCACGAGCGCCACTCGCCGTGAAGGGTGGGAGGATCTGTCTCGACCAGGGCGAGCGACCGGCCGTTGCCGTACTCCGCTCGTGCGTGGAACGTGGGCGCTTGACCGATCGGAAGAGCGATCAGCACGCTCACCGTCCACGGATTGGCGGTGGCGGGAGGCATAGCCGACAGGATCTCGTTCATGGTGCCGCCGTCATCCACCAGACGAAGGCTGAGCCGCGTCGCGCGTTCCGTGGCGAGCGTGTGGCTCGACGTCTGACGCGAAGGGGTTTTGACGCACAGATGCCACAGCGTGTGGCGGACCGGAAACGGTCCCAGAGCCGCGAGGGTGGTCCCGCCCAATCGCCGGCCGTGGCAGGTGGAGGGGTTCAGAAGGGCGGTTACGATACCGTCCTCGGGATGGACGGGAAGGACGCGATCCTCCGCGGGCGCGCTCGCATCGGGCGAGTTCGTCGGCGAAGAGCCGCGGTCTTCCGTCGAGGTGGGGGCGGTTTCCGTGTTGGGCACGTCCTCGCTCGAGGCGTCGGTGTCATTGGTCGAGGCATCCGCCTCTGCGCCGAGGGTTCGGGGGCAGGGGTTGGGCATCTCAAACGTGAGACAGCCGGGCGTGAACAGGCTGATCGCGGTAAATACGACGAGCGCAACAAACCAGGAATGCTTCTTCATGATCCGTCCTCCTTCTTTGTGTATGTCTTGCGCAATGCTCGACACAAAACACCCCGTTCCATAGGGAGACGGGGTGTGTCAAGGGCACTATGTGGGATGGTAAAATAGGGCTATAAGCTCTGTAAAAACGCTTCTTTTTGGGCAAAATAGGCCTGCATCTGTTCGTAATACGCTTGTACCTCCGGATGCTGCTCGCGTAGGGTGGGGTCCGCAGCAAAAGCCGCTTCCCATTGAGCTTTGTACGCATCAAAGGCCGCTTGTTCTTGCGTGAGGGCGGCACGTTCTTTTGCGATGTCTCGCGTCGGTGCTGGGGGAGTTGGCGCTGCTGGCTCTGGTTGGGGGCTTGTTTCTGGTGTAGATGCTGACGGTTGATCGGCGACCATTTCTGGGCGTTCAAGCTGCTCGATAGATCGTTCAAGAGCATCAAGGCGCTCTTGTATCGCGAAGAGCTTGTCGACAAGCGCACGAAGACGCGTACGCGCTTCTGCCGGGAGGGCGCGTCCATGAAGCGGATGGTCCGCCGGTGTTGGGTCGAGGAGCTTAGCGATATCCGCTAAAAGCTTAGAGGCGGCAAGCAGTCCCTCGAGGGTCTTTGCGCGATCTGGCGATTCATGAGGTATGGTGGCATCGCTCGGGTGATCGAGGTCTGCTAAAAGAGCGTCAAAAGGAGAGTCCATGCTTTGAAGTATAACGCGGAAGCGTGTTTGGGGCTACGGTGTGGTATACTTGTTCTATTCTCCTATGTCCTATAGCGATGTGTTGCGTGATGTCGAAGGGGTTTTGCAGGAATTGCAAGATCTCAAAAAAGAGGCGCAAGCCGCTATTCCTTATGCGGTGCAGGCGGCAGATCATGCAGAGGTTGAGGCTATTCGTGCACGAATACAGGAACTTCCAGCAGAGCCGAAGGGTTAGACGCCCGAAGGAGCGGTGGGTGTTTTTAGGGCGAGGAGTTCGCGAATCGTGGCAGGTGTAACCGTTTTTGTCATCCAAAGACAGGCGAGATAAGCCGTCCCGCTGAGGGCGATGCTGATAAAGAGGGGAAGTTGTTGCGTGAAGTGACTCACGATCCACATACCAGCCATCGCGAGAGAGCCTCCGACGAGGAAGCGCGTGTGTGGACGAAACGAGAAGAATCCGAGCGTCGTGGCGATAGATCCGACCAGGATCGCGCTTTCTGAGGCGACCGTCACCCAGGCCGCGGCAACAGCGCCAAAGCGGGGAATAAACGTCATGTAGCCAAAGATACTCGCAAGAGCAACGAGTCCATACAAGGGGAGCATGCGACGCTGCGCTTGTAGGGCGACAATTGCATGAGACAGAATCGTGTTCAGATAGATAGCGGCGACACCAAACGAAAGGATAAAGCCGATGGCGCCAGCGGGGGCGAATTCAGGGCCGGAAATCCACACGAGAGTGCGTTCACCAAACCAGTACATACCCGCAATCAGCGGAAGAATGAGCAGAATCATGACATCAAGCGAGCGCGAGACGAGGCGCGACATGTCGTGCAGGCGTTTTTCTGCCCAGGTGCGCGATAAGACGGGGAGCAAAATCCCGGCGTATAAAAATGGCAGAGAGATCAGTACTTCGAGAATCCGATACGCCGCGCCGTAAATACCTACTTCTTCTGCGGGGCGAAAATATTGCAGAATCAAGGCGTCTGATTTGTAGTAGATGAGGTTCAGACCGATGGAGAGACCAACCGGCCAAGAGCGTGAAAGGAGTATCTTCCAAAAAGCAGGGTCCCAATTCCACGCGAGAGGAAAGAGTTTATGCGTCGCAAAGAGGTTGATACAAAACGAGAAGGTGGAAGCAAGAGAAATCAGGAGGCATTGCTCGAGAAGTCCCCAGCCAAGCATGGGCGAAGCAAGAAGTCCGGCAACCAGTACCAATCGGTTCACGTTTTCAGCGATAGCAGAGGCGGCAGTCTTGAGCTGCTGTTGTTGCACGCCAATAAAGACCTGCTGAATACTCGGTAAGAGAAATGAGAGGGCAAGCGCGATGATGGCGAGCTTAATCTCCCACGGAAAGGGCCAAAAGAATCCAACCAGTGGCGCGACAATGCCCAGCATGATGCCACCCATCAAGACACGAAGGGTGAATACGGCGCTAAATGCGCGTTTTTGATACGTCTCGTCGTGAGCGTGTTCGCCCAAGAGAGCGGGGAACGTCACGTTGATACCTAAATCGATCGCGAGGGCGAAGACTTGAAGAAAGGCGTTCGCGGTAGAGTACGCGCCAAATCCTGCCGCGCCCAGTTGTCGCGTCATGAGGGAAATCACGAGGATGCCGCTCGCTGTCGATAAGACTTTTCCAAAGACTTGAATAGCGGCGTTGAGCGTGATGGCGCGGGTCAGAGACATGGGAAAAGTGTAGCCCATGAGGGGATATTGTGCTACTTTAGGAATATGTCTCTTTCTGCTCTTTATCGGCGCTTTTTTGGCGTAGGTACGCTCCTCGCAATGATGCTATCGCTCGCCCCTGTTGGCGCGCAGGCATCAACGACGCTTTGGCGTGGTTACGGCGCGACTCTTGTGGGAGGGGTTGAGGCTCCAAGCCTTCTACGTACGGGAGAAACGCAAACCGTTCGTCTTCGCGTGCGAAATACGGGAACAACGACGTGGCTGTCGACGGGTGGGGCGTATGTTTCGCTCTACCATTGGAATCCTACGCGAAAAGTGGAGACAGCCTCGAGTCTCGCTGATACGAGCTGGATCACGAATTTTCAGGTCGCGCGTCTTCCTGTTCCGGAGCTTCGTCCCGGAGAAGAGACGAACCTCGCCTTTCGTGTACGTGCCCCGTCTATTCCGGGGACGTACTCAGGGGAGTTTATTCTCGCGGCAGAAGATGTCGCGTGGCTTCAAGGAAGTCGGTTTCGTCTAGATATACGAGTCGAGAGCGCACAAGCCTCGACACCACACGCGGGAAGCGTAGCAGCTCCATCGGCTACGCCAACATCTCCCGCTGCTGAGCCTGTCACGGAACCAACGATCCCTCTTGCGCTTGATACCTCTGGACGATTTCGTGCACGTGTCATGAATGCGGGTGGAACGGCATGGGCGCTTGAGTCGGGGCAAGACGTCTCGGTGCGCATGGTGTTTCAAAATACGGGAGAGATTCCGTGGCCGGTCAGCGGAGCAACGTCTCTTCGTCTTGTGACGATTGATGAAAAAAACGCCTTACGAACAAGTGCGTTTGCGCATCCTCGGTGGGCGAGTGGGTCGGTGGTGGCGCCTCTCGGTACGCATACAAGCTTAGGAAGTGAGGCTTCGTTTGCGTTTACGGCTCGTGCCCCTGAGCAAGCGGGGGTGTATCGCGAACGGTTTGCGTTGGCGACGTTGGGAGGGGCGCTCGTTCCAGGGTCTCTTATCGAAACAGATATCACGGTGGCGGTGAGTAGCGGATTTGTCGCGACCGACGTCAGTGATTTAAGCAATCAGCCAGTCGTGCAAACGCCAGAAGATAGTCTTCCCGCGGTCCCTCGTCCATCCCAAGATGGAAGACTGATGGCGGTAGGGCAAGTCTCTGCGCCTCTTGAATACGATCTTCCCGGAAACGGTCGTCAGCAGCTCTCGATTGGATGGAAAAATACCGGAACAGAAGCGTGGTCGCGCATGGGAATGCGGTTGGTTGAATCGACGCCATGGGTCAAAGCGAGTTGGCTGGCGGATCCAACATGGAGCGATAACCGCCCACCGGAGGCAAGTGTGATCGCTCGTCCAAACGACACAGTCTACTACACATTTTTTGTGAAAGCACCTCCCAAGCGAGGTTCGTATCAGTTACGCTTTCGACTGTTTGCGAATGGTCAGCCCGTAGACGGGGGAGAGCTTTTGGTGATGGTTCGCGTGACGTCTGATGGGTATATCGCGCCTGAGCAGGTTCAGCCACCAACCCCCACCCCAACGCCGACGCCATCCACGCCAACAACCCCGACGCTTCCTCCGCTGCAGGCGCAGCCACTGGGGGGCGATGTTTCGCAAATTCCGTCTGAGCCGATGATCCGTGCGGGTATCTATCAACCGCCACACGAGGCGTTACAAGTGCAGACTCTCACAACGGGGGCGACGGTTTTTTCTGGATCGACGGCGGTATGCGCGCTCGCGACTGGGCAATCCGTTCGCATCACCTATCTTCGTGGAACAAGTCAGTATAGCCTCACAGGTGATGGCGGGTGTTCGGGCGTTGCATCGACCCCGTATCGTGTTCGCTCCAATGACGGTATCGCGCCGCTTCGTATTGCCGACTTCGTTCGTCCAGCGCACTGGATCAGTAATGCGAGCGATCGAGATTTTCGTGGACAGCTTGAGCTACGCGTTTCGAATACCGGTTCAGAGGTATGGGTGATCAATGAGCTACCTATTGAGTGGTACCTCAAAGGAATTGCCGAAACCTCTAATATCAGTCCAACGGAGTTTCAACGAACGTTGCTTGTCGCGGCACGTACCTACGCGATGTATCACGTTCAGCGCGGGACAAAACATGCGGCAAAAGGCTTCACGGTAGAGGCGACACACGATCAGGTCTATCGTGGTTATGCGATGGAGCTGCGTGCGCCACGTATCGGTCAGGCGGTAGATGCGACACGCGGGCAAATTGTGACATATCAAGGACGACTCGCGATTACGCCATACTTTTCTCGTTCTGACGGTCGAACGCGCTCTTGGGGAGAAGTGTGGGCGGGTGGATCGAACTATCCGTGGCTTGTGGGCGTGCCAGTACCACAAGATCAGGGGCGTACCCTATGGGGTCACGGCGTTGGCATGTCAGCAACGGGTG
>JAGOUA010000027.1 GCA_018061485.1 Patescibacteria group bacterium | reverse complement strand
AAACCCTCATCAAACGCAAAACCTTCTATAAGAACCCTCCCTCTTATCATTACACCCCACTCGCCTTTGGCGAGTGGGGTGTAGAAATACTGATCTCTTCCTTATTCCGAACCTCACCTAATTCCGAACCTCACCTATCTGACATACCCCAGTACGCGGACGACCGCCCACTGAAACGGATCACTCGGTGCTCGGCGGAAGGTCTGGCGGAAGGTCGTGATACCTTGACGCTCTTCCGCAAGATCACGGGTGAAGCGAATGCGATACATCAGCGTGTTCCAGGCAAGATTCTCTTCTGGATTTTGGAAGTTTGGATCTCGTCCGTAAATGGTACGGAAGGTGGAACGAGCACGAGGGAGCTGCTCTCGTTCGCGAGTCAAGTTACGTGTTTGAGGAATCTGCCCTTGAGCGAGACGTTCCAAGTCGGTTTGGGTTGGTGCTCGTCCCATGGTGTCGAGCGCATCTCGAACGAGCGCGCGGCGCTCTCCTGAACCAAGAGCCTGCGTTGCCGGCGTGGTCCCGGCGTCAATGAAGCTCGCGAGACGTTCTTGATCTTGCGGAGCAAGCATCACGCGGAAGCTGGTTGCGTCTGACGAGACCTGCGTTCGCGCTTGATTGGAAGCGGGAGCTGTAGGAGCGGTTGGAACTTCTGTGATAGGAGCTGGCGTACTTGGGGTTTCTGGCGCAGGCGCCACCACCGGAGGAAGTACCGGCTCGGTACTCACAGGAGGCGTGGAACCGATGGGAAGCGGTACATAGAAGGCTCCTGGGCCAGCCGAGGTTGCTCCACCACCGCTTGAGCCGCCACCTCCGCCACCGCTTGAGCCGTCACCTCCGCCACCACCTCCGCCACCACCACTGGAACAAGCCGACGTCGTGACAACACCTGCGCTAGACGTTGCCGTTACATCCCCAAGGGCGTTACGCGCATTCATCACAAAGCTGTACGCTGTATTACAGGTGAGACCGCTAATGGTCGCGGCTTCCCAGTTCGCCGCGGTCTGCCAAGCCGCCGTCGCGCTAGCGGATCCATCCGCCGCAACATAGCTTGCACTCGTGGAGTTATAGAGCGTGTATTCTACCGTTCCTCCGTTGCTATTTTCATCTACTCCGATAGATGCCGTCGTTCCAGAAAGCGCCGTGATCGTTGGAGCCCCCGGAGCATTCGCTTCCTCGCTTACCAAATATATCGTGACGGTTTGATTTGGCTCGCTTAATATTGCAGATGTAGATGATGCCGTGTAGCCAGAAAGAGCTTCCGTTTCTACGGTATAGGCGTTATAGCCACCCGTGGTAAGCGCGTTCGAGGCGTTGGTGATGGTATGCGCTGGAAGCGAAGTATAGTTCGTATAACCAGAACTCGTGGACCCACCCGCGGTCTCCGTCCCAAGGCCGTCCGTGAATGACGTGACCACCGAACTCACGGCCGTAGACCCATCCGAACCCTTGAGCGTACGTACTCTCGCATCGTACTTGACCAACATACTTCCTGATGGATCCGTCACATTCACGGCCGTACGATCAAAGGAGCTATTACTCAACGTGTTTTGCCCACTGGAATCCGTTCGTACGTCATCCTGTGTATTCGCTGTAAAGGTACTATTACGAATCACGTTTCCATGGGCTGTATAGAATTGATCACCAAGAGCGCCTCCAAAAAAATCAGCCCCAAATTGAACACCGTATCCATTACCGCTAATAACCAGATTAGAAAACGTTGAGGATGTCACGCTCGCGGCCAAAGAAAGCCCTGGGTAGTAAGACAACTGACGATCAAGATCCGGTGCTGAGGCCAATCCAGCCATTAATGTCGCGCCAGCTGACGTAATAGCGCTCTCATCATAGGCGTAATCACCCGTCGCTGGATTATACACAAACACATCTTCTATAAATACATCTACATCGACAGCGGGACAGCCAGTAGCGAACGCGGCTTGGTCAGCGAAGGCCTCTTTCGGAACAACGAACGTTCCATATTCTGTTCCGCCATTCGTCGTTCCAAGAACGATATGCACGTTCAAGGGTGGCGTACCCAGGACACCCGTAAGACTTGCGTCCCAAGAAGTGCCATATATCGAGCTACAATCATCTTGAATGATTAGCATCGGAGCCGGGATACCCCACTCTGGCGGAAAAGGAGATCCTCCGGCATTCGCCACAGAACTCATTCCATCGTCATAGTCGTTTCCTCCGTACGAGAACAGCATATGCCTTAATGTCACGGTCTCCAATACACTATCCGCACCCTGTATCGTAAGATCCGAAACCGTGGCATTTGTCATTCTACCAAGATACAAGGCCTCAGAAGAGCCCGAGGGGTCAATGATTGTACTGGGACCTGCGCCAATAAGAGAAACGGTTGTGGTCGCTCTCTCGGAACTGATACCGATTGAGTCGTACGTTCCCGCTGCCATCTGTATCGTATCACCGCTCCGTAAACCATCTTGAAGCGTTTTATTAAGATCACCCGGATTCACATCGATCGTAGCATAATCCACCGTTCCATCATCATCCAAGTAAATCGTCGAGCGACGAGTCCCCAGCCAAGCTCCTATATCATCGGTCGTTCCATCAATATCAAGATAGTCACTAAATGGAACCACCTGACTATCGTTCGACGAATCCATGTCAGCACTTCTCAACAACGGATTATCCGTCTTCCAAGTGTCGTTCGTAATCGTGGCATCACCCGCTAGTATCTCCTGCACCCCATAACGCCCATTCTTCACAAAGGTTGCGCTCGCGGAAGAGGGGCCGGACATGTCAGCAAAGTTAACTACAAACCCCCCAGAATCGTCTCCAAAAAAGAGATTCCTGGTAAATAGAAGCGTTGCCGTCATGGTCTCGGCCCCTATTCCCGCGCTATGAACCTTGACAATATCTCCCGTTCCACCGCACCGGGTTCGTAATGTGTTATTCGTAAATGTGAATGAGGGTGTCATGCCAATCTCTAGAGCTGGCTGGATGTTAACCGTCTGACATGATCCACTGTCTAGGGGCGAAGTAAGGGTATTTCCAGATAAAGAGAATGCGCCCCCAATGGTACGAATATCGAGCGTCATCTTTAGATTGGCGGGGGAGGCAAGCGAAGTGACCCGAACCGTGTTTGTCGTAAACGTCATTCCATCTGCATAGACATGCAGAAAAGAGGAGTTAAAAGCCACTGTCTCCGATGCGTCATACCCCATCAAAAACGTATTATTTTGGATCGTTGGGGTAGTTGATGTACCCACCAACCCAAGAGCCGTACCGCGCGTATCCGTTTCATCGATCGGCTTATCTCCATAAAAGGTATTTCCGCTAATCAGCATGTTGGTGCTCGATGCCATGGAGCGCAACCAACGAATATTGCTATTGTTGGTGATTTCTGCATGTGCCACGTGCCCATAAACAAAATCAATGGTTCCTGTTGTGCCCTGGGTAAAGGTATTCCCCGTGATCACAATGCCGGAGGTATACGCGCTGCTTGCGGTCCTAAGACTCACGTTGCCAAACGTACATCCAGTAACCGTGGAGCTGGTCGTGAGAACAAACGTATTTCCGCCCGTTGGATCGGTTTGGCTAATGGTAGCACCATCCGTACACTGCAACGTCACAGAAGGAAACGGAAAGACGGATCCGAAGGTTTCACCAGATCCATCATACGGAGCGACACCACCACCCTGCACCTGCACCGTATCGCCTTCGTTTGCAGCATCAAGAGCCGTGGAAACCGTTGTTTGGTCACAACCGCTCGCACACACCGTAATCGTGGCAGCATCTGCCGTAGAGGTAAACGCTATTCCGCAAAGGAAAAAGAGCGCTATGAGAAGGTACTTTTTCATACCAACTCACCATACCATATACGCACCCACTTCGTAACCCTTGTTCTTCTTATGAAAAAAGATACGCGCGCATTGCTTCTACGCCACGGTTTTTCGTTTCGATGCTTTGTGCGTACCGTCTCACTCGTTCACGGGCAAGTTGCCCTATTCGTGCGAGCTCCTCGTTGTCAAGAGAGAGATACTCATCAAGAACACGCGCGAGAACAAGCGTATCCCCGAATGAAACCACGGATATCCCCTCCCCCTCCATCAGCGCCTCGCCTACGCACCCAACATCCCGCGTCGTGACACAGGGAAGACTCGCCGCCGCCGCTTCCACCAGCGCCATCCCCCACCCTTCAAAGCGCGAAGGCTGCACGTAGAGCGTTGCTCGAGAAAAAAGCTGCGCTATCTCCGTAGAAGAACGCGAGCCTAAAAACGTGACACGTCCAGCGATGCCCAACTGATTCGTCAGACGCTCGAGCGCCTCGCGTTGAGAGCCTGAACCAACAACTATCAGTCGAACAGACGTATAGGCAAGACGCGAAAACGCTCGCAACAGCCACTCGATACCCTTCTCTGACTCAAGACGCGCCACCGTGACGATCTGTTGCTCAGGCGAAGGTGTACGCTGAACAGCGAAGAATAGTGCGAGATCTGCCTCGATGGGAAATGCATGAATTTTCTCTGGCGTAATACCAGCTTTCATCAACGCCTCTTTGGCGCGAGAACTCACCACGCGAATACGCTCCGCTCGACGAAAGAGCCAAAAGCCCCACCGCTGCATCACTCGCTCCTGCAACCTTGATATTGATCGAAACGCGAGACCGCCGTGATCTTGCACAAAAAAGCGTGCACCTTGCAGGATAGACCCTATCCACGCAAGCCCTCCAAGCAGATCCGGCGCTTGCGCAAGAAAGATCGTCGAAGCACTCACCGGTAAGCGAAAAAGCTCACGGACCAGCCGCAACATGACAAGCGCGCGAGAAGTCCCACCCACTTGGAGCACCGATAGCCCCTCGCGCTCCAAGAGCACACGCTCTCCCCGCGTCGCGAGCAGGATACGTACACGCTTACCCTCATAATACGCTTGCTGACGCGCAAACGCCGCACTAGACGGGTCTAGCAGATGCGGATCAAGTCCAAACGCGACAACGTCAAGAGGGGTCATACCTTCAAACCGTAGCACAAAAGATTTTAGACACCAAAAAACACCCCGAAGGGTGTTTTTTGACGCGTTAGCGTTTGCTCCACTGTGGGGCACGACGAGCGCGACGAAGACCTGGCTTCTTACGTTCTTTCGCACGTGGATCACGTGTGAGGAACCCAAGCTTCTTGAGGGACGTGCGGAAATCGGCCTGCTCTTTGATAAGAGCGCGAGCGACACCGAGACGAACCGCCTCTGCTTGCGAGTGAATACCACCGCCTTGGGCGACGACACTCATATCGAAGCTCTTCTCAAGACTCACCGTGCGGAGAGGCTCAAGAACGATGCGTTGAAGTTCAGACGTAGGAAAGTAGGTGGTGAACGCCTTGTCATTGATACGGATGACGCCGGAGCCACCGCGGACAAGCTTCACGCGAGCCACTGCCGTCTTGCGACGACCAATGGTAGCGATAGTATTGTCTTTAGTGATCTCGACCATCGACGCATCAGTGGCAGCTTCGACAGCCTTCACTTTTTTGGCGCGAGGAGCTGCTGCTTTTGGAGCCGCAGTCTTCTTTTTTGTTTCAGTAGCCATATTATGCTTCGATGGTAAGACGGTTCATTCGTTCTGCTTGCGTGCGGTTCTTTGGAAGCATGTACTTCACGGCGTGGCGCAAGATCTCTCCTGGTTTTTCAACCTGGAGTTTTGCCACAGGAAGACGCTTGATACCGCTTGGGCGGTTGGAGGAACGGAAGAGGACTTTTTGGTCCATCTTCTTTCCGGAATACACAAGCTTGGACGCGTTGATCACCTTAATCGATGCACCGGCATCAATATGTGGGGTGTACGTTGGCTTGTCTTTTCCCATCAGCTTGTTCGCGATTTGCGTCGCGAGACGGCCGACGATTTTTCCTTCCGCATCAATCACGATGGTTTCTCGCTTCAGGCCGGCGATGACCGGCATTTTCTTTTTCCAGGCCATAGCGTTACTTCACGAGCTGGATCTGGGCCATTTCGGCACCATCACCCTTGCGTGGATTGAGTTTAATAATGCGCGTGTACCCGCCAGGCCGCGTGGCATAGCGAGGTCCAAGCTCTTCTAACAATTTGTTGACAGCCTGTTCCGTAAGAACCGTTTTCATCAGTTCGCGGCGTGCGTGCAACGACTTGTGCTTGCCTTTTGTGATGAGACGTTCAACGAGCGGTCGCATCGCTTTCGCTTTTGCGAGCGTCGTGGTGACGTGCTCATGAGTCACAAGGGACGTAGCCAAGCCTCGCAGAAGCGCGCGACGTGGAGCGGTTTTACGGTCGAGGGTTGTTCCTGTTCGACGGTGACGCATAAATCGGGCTTGATCTTAGGCTTATTCAGCGCTATAGGTCAGATCCTTGAGGACATTCACGTGATCTTGCAAAATCTGCACCCCTTGATTCAAGGCATCAATAGGGTCAACGGATCCGTCTGTTTCGAGACGAAGCGTCAACTTGTCGAAGTCGATTTTTTCGCCGACACGCGTTTCTTCTACTTTGTAGGAAACACTGACAATCGGGCTGTATAGCGCGTCGATCGTGATCACGCCAAGTTCAGCTTTGCTGTCTTTTGCGCGTTCTTCGGACGAACGATAGCCGCGGCCAGCACTCACCCAGACTTCCATTTCGAACGAAGCGGAAGCGTCGGTAAGCGTAGCGATGGTCTGATCGGGATTTACGACTTCTACAAGGGCGTCTTTCGCAAAATCATGGGCCGTTACGACACGCTCCCCCTTGACGGCAAGACGGAGTTTCACCGGCTCGTCTGAGAACAACTTAAAGCGTAAAGCTTTGACGTTGAGAATGATCTCCAGGACATCTTCTTTGACATGATTCATGGTAGTGAATTCATGATCGGCGCCCTTGATTTTGACTGCTGTCACCGCTGCACCAGGCAACGACGAAAGCAAGACGCGACGCAGAGCATTTCCGATAGTGGTACCAAAGCCCTGTACACAAGGCTCGACGGTAAGCACTCCTTCATGTGGGCGATCACCCCGCGTAAAACGGATTTTAGATGGAAGCATGATTGGCTCCATAACGCGAAACCTCGTAGGTTGTTAAGGATTAACGGGAGTAGAATTCGATGATCAACTTGGTATCGAATGGCTGCTGTAATTCGGCGCCAGATGGCACAGACGTAATCTTAGCAGACAAGTCGGCTGCTTGTAGAGAGATCCAGGATGGCACCTCTTTTTTGGCGAGCGCCTCAGAGATGTTCTGCCAAAGACCTTTCCCTTGCTTGTTGCCACGAATCTTGATCACGTCACCCGGCTTAACGCGATACGAAGGAATATTCACTTTCTGATTATTCACTTCAAAGTGGGCGTGACCAACGGCCTGACGTGCAGCGGCGCGTGTTTTTGCAAACCCAGCACGGTACACGGCATTGTCCAAACGAAGCTCGAGAAGTTGCACGAGCGCCTCGGCGGTGTTGCCTTTGCGCTTTGCCGCTTCTTGGAAGAGGTTGCTGAACTGACGTTCAGCGAGACCATACAAGTGTTTTGCTTTTTGTTTTTCACGGAGCTGTTTGCCGTATTCTGTCATGCGACCATAGCCGTTGGTTGGGCCGTGGACTCCTGGCGGAAATGGGCGACGAGCGAGCGCGCGAGCATGCGAGGCTTTGTCCGTAAGGGCTTGGCCTTCGCGTCGCGAGTGTTTGGCGGTGAGTTTTAAACGCATACTTGGTGGCGATTACACACGACGTGGACGTGGCGCGCGGCATCCATTGTGTGGAATAGGCGTAACGTCTTTGATCGAGAGCACGTTGAGACCGTTGGCGTTCAATGCGCGAATCGCGCCTTCACGACCCTGCCCCACCCCAGAGACGTACACATTGACGTCCTTGAGACCGGAGTCTTTAGTTTTTTCAACCGCTTCTTTCACAATCATGGATGCGGCGTATGGGGTGGCCTTTTTTGGACCCTTGAACCCTACGACACCGGCAGAGCACCAACCGAGCACATTGCCGTTGTTATCCGTGATGGAAACGATCGTGTTATTAAATGTCGCTTGAACGAATACTTTTCCTTGGGTGACCTGTGCGCGCGCCGCCTTTTTTTTGCGCGTGCGGGCAGAACTAGCCGCCGTCTTCTTGGCAGAAGAGGCAGCGCCGGAACCGGCTGCTTTCTTGGCTTCACTCATAACGAATAATGTTAGGTCTTTTCAAGCTTGCGCTTACCGGAGCCTGTCGTGCGACGAACGTTTCCGCGGATCGTGCGGGAGTTGGTCTTGGTGCGCTGACCACGAGCTGGCAAGCCCTTGATGTGACGCGAACCACGGTAGGAACCGATTTCTTTTAAGCGTTTGATGTGGGAAAGAACTTCGCGACGAAGCTCACCCTCCACCTTGTTGTTTTTTTCCACCTCTTCACGCAGCTTGTTCGCTTGCGCTTCGGTAAGATCTTTGACGCGAGTCTCTGGCGCGATGCCAGTTTTCTCGAGAATACGATCGGCGATCGTTTCACCAATACCGTAGATATAGGTGAGAGCGACGTCGACACGTTTGGTTTGAGGAAGGCTTACGCCTGCAATACGTGCCATAGATAGGGATTATCCTTGACGTTGCTTATGCTTCGGGGACTTCGAGCAAATCACGACGACACGACCCTTGCGTCGGATTACTTGACAGTCACGGCAAATTGCCTTGACGGAGGACCGTACTTTCATAGCGGGTACGAGAGCACAGGGTTTATGAGCGGGAGCGAGCCTCGGCCAATTTCGAGGCAACCGCGCTCCATCAATAAACGCAAGCTGTTGGTGAATGAATCCCAGACGAGCTGGGCAGAACGACGAGTGAACATCGGACTGTTGTATGCGAATTGTCGGTTGCTCTCTTCACAGCCCAAAAAAACGCTCTACAAGGCCTATAATCTATAGGTGATGCGCCCTTTTGTCAAATCGTACGGGCTCATTTCTACCTGTACTTCATCCCCTGGGGTTAAGCGGATGCGGTTCATACGCATTTTCCCTGAAAGATGGCATAAAATTTCTTGACTGTTCTCCAAGCGGACTTTGAAGGCCGTAGCAGGCAAGTTTTCGATAACTTTGCCTTTTAATACGATAAAATCTTTCGTAGAGGAGCTACCGGCCATAGGAAAAGGTGGTTAACATCGTAGAGATAGAGGGATAAGTATCCCTATTTTCGCTGAAAATAGCCAAAACGTCAAATAATGAACTTCTTACGGCAAACGGGTCCTGCCGCCATCAACACCTTGAAGGTGCTCGCTCGCCTTGCTGGCCTCGCTCCGCGCGCTTCAAGGAATCCATCTCCGGCGTCACCCGTTTGCTCGTCTAAAGAGATTTCGCGCCGCCTCAATACAAAAAACCCTTTAGAATAGCAAAAACACCCAGAATGAGATGAGATTTGCCATGCTAGGGCGAAAAAGACCCGGAATAGCAAAAACACGATATATTGGATGAGATTTTTCCCATGCAAAAACCCCTTAGATTGGATGAGATGCGACGCGCTGGAGCAA
>JAGOUA010000072.1 GCA_018061485.1 Patescibacteria group bacterium | reverse complement strand
ACGCAGAGCGCAGATTGGGGGAGTCAGATCCGTTCGTATGTGCTGCATCCCTATAAGATGGTGAAAGACCATCGAACAGAGGTGGAAACTTCGCAAGCAGAAGAAGTACTAGATGGCGCGTTAGAGTCGTTTATTGAGGGTGAGTTGCGATGGGCGGCGGGGCGTCAGATGTGATAGACTGATGTTCATGCACGATCTTTCACAAACGATTCCAGATATTCCTAAAAAAAGCGGACTCGCCCCATGGAAAGACGGTCTCTGGTTTTTAGGCTATGCGCTCAAAGCATCAAAAGCGCAGGGCGTGATGTTGGTGAGTCTATTGGTGCTTATCCCCTTTGTGACGAGCGGGTTTTTATTTGCGACCAAGTGGCTGGTCGATGCACTGAACGCGCAGGATTTTGATGCCGCGAAAACCGCTTTTATCGTGCTGGTAGGGCTGTTTTTTGTTCGGGGCGGGATCCAGTTGATGCGTGAATATGTGCAGGATGTACTTCGGCTCGTCATTGATGTGCGCCTTAAGCAGGGAATGATGCTTCATCTCCAAAAGCTGGATCCCGCGATGATTGAGCATCCCAAGTTTCAAGCGCTCTATCACGCCTTCGAAGAGGCGCGCGGTAACGCGCTGAATATTGTTCAAGGTGGGTTTTTTCTCTTATTTCGAGGGCTCGAGACCTTGGGGTATGCCTCTGTACTGGTGTTGTTGCCGTGGTGGGCGGTGCTCCTCTTAATCATCCCGTTTGGGTTTATTCTCTCGACGCTTCGGGCAGAGCGTAAATGGTCGTGGCAGGTGTTGGATATGCAATCGCGCGAGGGTCGTCGAGGGAACTACTACAAAGACGTGTTACTTGAACCGACGTGGCTCCCGTATCGGTGGGTATTGGGTTTGCACGGATTATTCTATAAGCGATGGGAGACGATCGTGCATCGAGTACTTGATACGCGCCTGCAACAATCTCGCGCACGCCTTGGAACACAAGTTCTTTCACTCTTGATCGTGTTATTCGGTCTGTGTGTTGGAGCTATTGTGTTGTTTTTAGAGGCGCGTACAGGGGCTGGATTTGGGGCGTTGGTGGTATTTTTTCCCGCGTACCAGTCGTTAGCCCATAACATCGGTTCCTTGATTGGGGAGTTTAGTTGGGTACAAAGCAACCTACCGTCTGCTTCATTAACGCGCGTTATGTTTACCCTGCCTACGCGTCCACAGGCAAAGCGCTTGCTTCCAAAAAAGCCTCTCACGATAGAGTTTCGAGATGTCTCGTTTACGTATCCCGATCAACAAACACCAACACTCAAACATCTTTCGCTCCGGTTACGCGAAGGCGAGTATGTCGCGCTTGTGGGGTTAAACGGTGCTGGCAAGAGTACGTTTCTCAAGTTGCTTGCGGGCATCTATCAACCTACGGAAGGGCAGATTTTAGTGAACGGTATACCGCTTCAGGAGATTCGCTCAGATGAGTGGGTCAAGCATCTTGGCTATATGACGCAAGATGTACCGAAGTTCGATGATACGATCAAAGAGCAGATTCGGTATGGGAATCCCAAGTTTCCTTGGGGCAAACTCGCGAAAGAGGTGCTTCGTGTAAGCGGTTTTGACGAGGTGGTGAAAGGGTTGCCAAAAGGCGTGGATACGCATGTTGGTCGATCGTTTGGTATGCCGGAAGACGAACCGGTGGAGCTTTCTGGTGGTCAGCGACAACTCCTCATGATTGCGCAAACGCTGTATCGCCGTGCACGCGTGTATATTTTTGATGAACCAACCTCGGCCGTGGATGCCGAAAAGGAAGAGGCCTTTTTTCAGGCGCTGCCTCCCGCCATTGAAGGCTCGCTCGCACTGGTGGTGTCGCATCGCTTTTCCGTGTTGCGTCGTGCAGAACGCGTGCTCGTGATGGAGGCGGGGCGCATTATCGAAGACGGTTCGCATGAGGCGTTGATGGAAAAAGAGGGAAGGTATGCGGAGCTTTTTACCTTACAGGCCAAGATGTATAACGAACACGCGGCTTAATTCGTGCTCTTGCGATAACCATCGAAGTGCGAGATACTGATCATAGATTTTGTATGTCCTTTTCTGGAGAAAAAGCGCCACTTTATGGCACCGCTGAACAAGTATCGTCACCCGCTCAAGAAGCTCTCGTAAAGGCGAAACAAGCGGTTGATGATGCAAACGCTGCGCACCTTGCCTTCTTTCAAAAAACGTTACAAGGTGGTGGCTTAAATGAGGATCAAAAGATGCTTCTTGAGCAATTAAAACAGGATGTTTCCGTGGATCGCTTCGATGCGGTCGTCTATCCAGATCCGGTGACAGGCAAGAATCATACATTTCGAGAGTATTTTTCAGAAGAGGTATTAACGGGGGCTCAGCGCGTGATTGAGGCAGCGATGGCAGCCCATCGTCAATACGCAGAAGCGCAAAAGCACGTAGAGGCGGAGCAACAAGAGGCAAGGCGCGCGCAAGAAAAGGCTCAGATAGAAGCGGGGCACGTCATGTCGTTTCCGGGTGGATGGCGTCAGATTCAAGACGAGGCAAATCGCTATCAAGCCGAAGCAGATGCACATGTTACCGCTCTACGAGAACGGATGGATCGACCTATGCCGACACTGGCGGATCTGCTT
>JAGOUA010000071.1 GCA_018061485.1 Patescibacteria group bacterium | reverse complement strand
CCACCAAGCTCGATACAGAGTTCTACCGCTCGCGCCAGCGCGCTGGTTGGAGCTTCGGCGGAGAGCCCCTTTTCGAACAAGCGCGAAGCATCCGTCGCCAAGTTGAGCCCACGTGACGTGCGACGAATACTCACCTCTTCGAACGTCGCCGCTTCGATCACCACGCTCGACGTTTCTGGTGTTACCGCCGTGCGAGCCCCTCCCATGATGCCAGCAATGGCGACCGGTCCCGCCTCGTCATGTACCGCCAACATTCCTGCGGCAAGCGTGTACGTTTTACCATCCAACGCTTCGAACACCTGATCGCGCTCCACAGGAGCAACGGTCAATCCACCCTGAAGCTTCGTCGCATCGTACAGATGAAGGGGTTGCGCGCGTTCAAGCATGACGTAGTTTCCAATGTCTACCGCGAGAGTGATAGAAGGGATACCTGCATTTGCCAAACGACGCTTCATCCACCAAGGCGTAGCGTGCTGCGTAAAGCCGTCTAATCGAACCGCACAAAATCGCTCGCACAAAGGCTTGCCTTCGCGCTCACCCCGCACCGTCACAGGAATCACTGTACTCGCTACTTCTGAAGAGACGGGCGCCGGCTCCCGCACCAGCAACGGACGATCCAAGATCACCGCCACTTCGCGCGCAAAACCCACCATTCCCATCGCGTCAGGACGGTTGGTGGTGACTTCGGCGTCCATAAGCACCTCACCATTCAGACCAAGAGCTTCCGCAAGAGGCATTCCCTCGGTCCACACCTGCCACGGAAGAGCCGCTCCAAGATCCAAAATATCACGCTCTCCATGCGTAAAACTCTCTCCAAGGCCCATCTCGTTCGCGGCACAGATCATCCCTTCGCTTGCCACGCCACGAATCTCGATCGGCTTCAGCTCGATCAGTTCACCCTCTCCATGCCAACGAACACGCGCGCCAATCTTCGCTACCGGTACCCACTGGTCTACAGCGATATTCGCCCCTCCGCAGACAATGCGAAGCGGCGCGCCTTCCCCCACCGCTACATCAGCAATACGAAGCTTGTCGGCCTGAGGATGCGGTTCAATGCGTGTAATGCACCCAACCACAATGCCGGCAAGATCCGTATCCTGCGGAAGCAGTTTTTCAATCCCCGGACCAGAGAGGGAGACCCGTGCAGCAACCTCTTCAGGCGTGAGATCGCGCAGATCCACCAACTCGTTCAACCAGTTCCACGAAGCAAGAATATTCATACGAGGATTAAAACTGCTCAAGAAAACGCAGGTCGTTTTTATAAATCAACCGCAAATCATCAATATTCATTCCTTCTTTCATCAAGTACGTACGCTCAACACCCCAGCCAAAGGCAAACCCTTGCACACGCTCGGGATCGAGGCCGCCGGCGCGCAACACATTGGGATGCACCATCCCCGCGCCACCAAGTTCCAGCCATCCACGCTTGCACATTTTGCACTTGTCTCCATCAACTTTCCCCGAGCCTCCACACACGGCACAGGAAATATCAATCTCAAACGACGGCTCGGTAAAGCGAAAATGAAACGGTCGCAAGCGCGTTTTACGATCCGGTCCAAAAAACCGCTTCGCGAACACATCCAAAATCCCCAATAAGTGCGTGATGGAAACACGTTCTTGGATAAACAGCCCCTCAAATTGATGAAACATGGGCACATGGGTCGCATCGCTCTGTCGACGATAGCACTTCCCAATATGAATCATACGAATAGGAAGCGGCGAACGCTCCATCTCGCGTACCTGTGCATTGGAGGTGTGAGGCGTTAACACCATCTTGCCTTTTTCTGCGTGGGCCGGAGCCTCCACAAAAAACGTCTCCCATTCGTCACGCGCTGGGTGATCTTTTGGCATGTTCAACCGCTCAAAGGCATAACTGTCCCAATCAACCTCTGGATGTCGCGTTCGTACAAATCCAGCCTCGGCAAAAATCTGACTGATTTCACGAATCGCCTGCTGAACGATATGCGTATGCCCAAGAGCTGGACGTGTGCCAGATTCGGTAATATCCACACACTCTTTTGTGAGGCGCTCTTGCCAATACGCGCCCTCTAACAACTGACGCTTGTGGTCGCGAGCCTGCTCCAAGCGTAGCTTGACCTCATTCATCACCACGCCGGCTTGCGGGCGCTCTTCTGCCGAAAGCGTCGCCATCCCCTTGCTCATGGTGGCAAGCGTCCCTTTGCGACCGAGGACCTCAATTTCCCACGCGTCTAATGCCGCCATCGTCGAGACCGCTTGCAACGCTTCAAGAGCCGCTGTCTCACCAGCTTTTAGTGCTTCAATCATAGGAGTGATAGATGGTTTGTACTAGATTTTCCCGAGCGCGTCTATACGCCCTGCTCCGTGATAAGGGCCGTAAACCGTCGCCAAATCCCCCCACCGTACTGCCGCACATCATGCAAGGTAATGGCGAGAATTAGACCAATAAGCAGGAAGAATCCAATTGTATGGATAAGCGCCTCGGTCTCTGGACGATGCCTTGGTCCACGAAGACGCTCGATTATGATAAAGAGCAACCGCCCTCCATCGAGCGCCGGAATAGGAAGACTATTCACCACGGCAAGATTCAAGGAAAGAAGAGCGGCGAACCGCGCCAAGGCCCACACACCGTTTTCAGC
>JAGOUA010000026.1 GCA_018061485.1 Patescibacteria group bacterium | reverse complement strand
AACGTCGCCGTTTGATGAAGTACCTCAAGCGTGAAGACGCGGCAGCGTACGACGAACTCATGACAAAGTTGAATCCATAGACGGCAGCCGGCCTTGGCAACCGCCTTACATACGTTTTGAAAACACCCCCGCTTTGGGGGTGTTTTTGACAAAAAGAAGCATTTGTGAAAGAATAAGCCACTCGCAAGGACCTTCATTCCCCTTGCGAACGGAGAAGTGCCATGGCACTACGACTCGTTTGGGACCAGCCAGCGCCCCCCTTTCCGGACAATGCTCTGAGGACGGTCGGGGAACCGTGGTGGGCCCATCTGACTCCACCAGCTACACCCACGAGAGAACGAAACCCCATCGACAAGCATCCGTTGCTTACCGAAGGGGACCTCGAGTCAGATGGACCGATGCCCCGACCCGCTCTCTTCAGCCCAGTCAATGACGCTGGGGAGCGGTAGCATGATCGAGGCGTTCGCAAGAGGGATAGCCGATCTCTGGCGCATGGCTAGCGGATCTCCTATGGGAACGGCCACGATCATGATCGTTCTCTGCCTCATAGGAACAGATCTCTTCGAAAGACGCCTCCCCGTGCCCATCAAGCGACGCCGTCGCCCCTAGCCCCCCCTACGACACACCCTGTGTCGATTTTGTTATCTATGCACGTATACACCACCGTGTTACAACCATCTCATGCAACTCTCCGATGTTCTTGCGTTCACACAACTCACCCACGCCTTTCAGCGTGTTGAACGAGTGGTGCACGTGACTGGTACAGATCGTTTAGAAAATGATTTAGAGCATAGCGGGCAACTTGCTCTCATGGCTTGGCACCTTGCCGACAGCTATCATCTGTCGCTTGATCGGCAAAAACTTCTTCAATACGCTCTCGCCCATGACCTTGTTGAGGTCTACGCGGGAGACACCTTTTTTTACCTTCAAGATCTGCACGCGCAAGAGCAAAAACGACAAGCAGAAGAACGTGCCGCGCAACAACTACAAGAACGTTTTCCCAATCATGCAGAACTTCACGCGGTCATTCATCGCTACGAAGATCGCGCTGATGCGGAAGCGTGTTTTATCTACGCCCTCGATAAAATCCTTCCCGTTCTCAACATTTTTTTAGACGGTGGTCGGACTTGGCGAGATCATACTATCTCTCTTGCGATGATTCGAACAAAGCGAGAAAAAGTCGCTCTCTATCCGGATCTACTTCCTTTGTGGGATGAGCTCGTCACTCAGCTTGAAGCTGGGCAAAAACACCTGTTTCCTTAGGCGGCTTAAAACTCACTCGGCACCTCAATCAGCCGATCAAACACGATACGTACACGTTCGATAGATTCGCGGCTGTGTCGTTTTTTTGCGCGAATCACCAGCTCTGTAGGACCGCGTGGAATGTCGAGCTCGGTAAAAAAGGAGCCGTCTTCTTGCATGGTAGCCAGTCGCTCGTTGACGTAGACCTGCGCTTCAGGACTGGTTTTTCCTTCAACGCGTACGGTCGGTACATCCATTCTTGCGCCTTCTTGCGGAGCAGTGATGACAAGGATGGGCGCCTCAGACAGGCCGCGTGCCTGCGCCACAAAATACCCGCCAAGAGACAAGCTCAGGGCCATGACCCCAAGCGCCACACGCACACGCCACCCAAGAAGGGCGTCTTTCCAAGAAAAGGGTCGTAGCGCTTGAATATGCGCCGTTGGCGTTGGCTGGTCGAGAATTTTCGCTCGCTCTTCTTGAAACTTTTTTTGAAAAAAGGGTACCCTTCCATGAAAAAGGGCAACATACGCGAGCAACATGCGCTCCATGTACGCCAGCTCTCCTCCAAAACGCTTCCAATCCCCCGCCTCCCACGCCTGAATAGTCCCCGGAGTGACTTTGGTAAAGTGAGAAGCTTCTTGAATGCTCATTCGTGCCGATTCACGGAGCTCCCGAAGATCTTCGGCAAGCGTTCCTCCGTCGTGAATCTTTTTTGCAATAAACGCCATAGATTACAGATCGTAAAACCGTTCATTGCCGCTGATTTTTGGCGGCGGTTCGTCTGCTACCGGCAGTTCGAGCTGTTCACCAGCTCCCGTTTTACGCAAGAGTTCTCGTCCTTTTGAACCATTCTCCGGACCGATCCATCCAGCCTGCTCCATCTCGTCCAAAATACGTGCCGCACGCGAGTATCCCACCTTCAACCGACGCTGAAGCAACGAAGCGGATGCGCGACCGGCGCGTTGAACTTCGTTCCACGCCTCGGACAGAAGGGGGTCTTGATCGGAGTCTGCATCCGCGCCACCGCTAAACGAGGTGCCACTTCCCTCGCTACGTTCAGTCACGCTCAAATCGTAGTCCACGCCGCCGTACGCCGTCTTGATGAATTCAACCACGCGACCGATCTCCTGATCTGACACGAAAGCTCCTTGAATACGACGAGGCTGCGGAAGCTCGGACGATGAGAAGAGCATGTCTCCACGACCAAGTAGCTTGTCCGCGCCCACCTGATCCAAAATCGTTTTGGAGTCCACCGCTGAAGCGACAGCAAACGCAATACGCGTAGGAACGTTTGCCTTAATCAACCCCGTGATCACATCCACAGAAGGACGCTGCGTTGCCAGCACCAAGTGAATACCCACCGCGCGAGACATCTGACATAGACGGACGATTGGCCCTTCAATCTCGTTCTTGGCGGTCATCATAAGGTCTGCCAGCTCGTCGATCACAAAACAAATCACAGGCATCTTCTCTTCTTGTGGAACGCGAGCGTTATAGTCACCAATATTCTTTGCGTTCACCTGCGGCAATAAGCCATAACGACGCGTCATTTCGCGCACCGCCCACTTGAGCGCGTTTACCGCCTCAGGAATATCGGTAATCACCGGTGTTAACAAGTGTGGGATACCGTTGTACATCTGCATTTCGACACGCTTTGGATCTACCATGATCAGACGAAGCTCGTCTGGGCGATTAGAATACAGGAGCGACGCAATCATCACGTTCAAACACACGGATTTTCCAGATCCCGTCGCGCCAGCCACTAAAGCATGTGGCATGCGGCTTAAGTCTGCCAGCGCGGTCTTTCCTGACACATCTTTCCCAAGTACGAACATGAGGGAATGCTTCTTTTCACGATATTCTTTTGATTCAAGAATCTCGCGCATACCCACCGTTGCGCTACTCTGGTTCGGTACCTCGACACCGACATACGGCTTGCCGGGGATAGGCGCCTCAATACGAAGCGTCTGCGCCGAGAGCGCGAGCGCAAGATCATTTTGCAATCCAACGATACGCGACACCTTGATTCCCTCTGCTGGCTTCACCATGTACTGTGTGACCGTCGGTCCAGCCGCATAACCCGCAGACTCAACAGGAATACCGAAGGCAGAAAGCGTCTTGCGAATCAGCTCCTCGTACTGTTTTGGGTTCCCAATATTCGCCTTTTGATCGCGTACCTCAAACACGGACAGTGGCATCTCGACATGTGGATACTGCTTCTTTTTTTTGCGCGATGGTCTTGGCGCGACTTCTTCCTCTTCTTCACCATCCTCCCCCTCTTCCTCGAGCATCTCTTCGTTAGAAAGCGCCTCTTCATCCTCTTCACTTTCTTCTCCTTCTTCTAACTCCTCTTCTTCAAGTCCCTCCTCATCCTCTCCTTGCGCATCATCCTGATCTTGTGGAGCTTCAAAGGCTTGAGCGGGCGTAAAGACAGACGAGGAAGCCTGCTCAACCATCACACGACGATCCATCCACGCACGGACCGGTTGAGAAACCGCCTCCCATAGCCACAAACTAAAACGCTTGACGTAGGCCAAAAACGCGAGCACGTCTTCAAGACCTACGTGAAACAAAAGCATCAACGAAGCGATAAAGAGCGCCACAAGAAAGGCGATCGCTCCAGCAAATCCAACAAATTGCGTTAATGGATCACCGATCCATTGCCCGATTTTTCCTCCCGCCTCGAGCAGAGCTGTATCTGGAACCGCTTGCCCCGCCTCAAACGTCACAAGGTGTACGAACGGATTGGTCGCAAAAAACCACAACACCATACCGATCACGGTACGCGGTTGCAGGAGCTCACGCTCAGGACGAAACACATGGTACCCCCAAACACTAAAGATCAGCGGAAAGAAGATGCGCTCCCACCCAAACAAGTATCCAAGCCCATACATGAGCGAAGCTCCCAACCATCCCGCAGCCTGAAACAGACCAAGCACCATTAACACCGCAAGAAAAAACAACGCGATCGAAAAGAGACCGCGCTGCGTTCGTTCATTCAGCGAAAGGGACGACCAAAAGGAAGGAGAGGAAGAGCGAGACATGGGAGGGTTTCACGCGAAGTATACCGCTTTTTGAGTGCTATGAGAACGGAACTCTTTCTCGTGTCTCGCTCTCGCGTCTTATTCTGCTGGCAACTCTTCTTCTTCAGCGTCAGACTCATCGCGAGGAGCGCCTTTAGAAACGTTTGTTTTTGGATCAGCACGCTCGCGCTCTTGCCATGTCTCCACGCAGCTTTCACGAATCTTTTTGAGCAGTTCCGGACGCTCTTTGAGAAACAGCTTGGCGTTTTCGCGACCAACTCCTAATTTTTCTTGCTGGAACGCATACGAGTTGCCGGACTTTTGCACTACTCCAAGCTCCACACCCACATCCAACATATCTCCCGCAACCGAGATCCCTTCGTTATACATAATATCGAACTCACAGGTACGAAACGGTGCGGCTACTTTGTTTTTAACGATCTTTACCTTCGTCCTGTTACCGATAATCTTCTCCCCCATCTTGATTTGCGCAGAACGACGAACTTCGATACGTACAGAGGAGTAGAACTTAAGCGCATTTCCGCCCGTGGTGGTTTCTGGATTGCCAAATACGACACCGATCTTTTGACGAATCTGGTTGATAAACACCACGATAACATTTGACCGCGAGATAATGCTCGTGAGTTTGCGCAGAGCTTGGCTCATAAGACGCGCTTGAAGGCCCATGTGCTGATCACCCATTTCGCCTTCAATTTCGGCCTTTGGTGTAAGAGCTGCCACCGAGTCCACCACGATCACGTCGATCGCGTTCGAACGGACTAACGTCTCAACGATATCCAGCGCTTGTTCACCCGTATCTGGCTGAGAGATGAGCACCTGCTTGATGTCTACACCGATTTTCCGCGCATAGTCTGGATCGAGTGCGTGTTCCGCGTCGACAATCGCGCAGACACCTCCCTTTTTTTGTGCTTCCGCCACAATATGCAAGGCAAGTGTCGTTTTTCCGGAAGATTCTGGGCCGTAGACCTCAATGATACGCCCTTTTGGTACACCAAACACCCCAAGTGCCAAGTCCAACGACAAGCAGCCTGTGGGAATAGATTCAATCTGCATTTTTCGCGCATCACCCAAACGCATAATCGAACCATCGCCAAACTTTTCTTGGATCTGATCCATCGCAAACTGTACCGCTTGTTTACGACCCTCTTGTTCTTCTGTCTGTTTTTTGGACATAGGATATGTGTTCTATTTATGTTCTATTTAACCATAACATGCACACCGCCAAATGACGAGCTTGCCGTCAAGGGTGAGTGACGCCACTGCTTGGTGGCCTGCTTGCCCGCTGAGAAAAAGCCCCGCGAGAACACGGGGCCAGCAAGAAGGGTGAACGCATCTAGAGAGACGGGAAAACCAGCCTGTCTTGAGACCCCACCGCCATACAGCGAAGCCCATTCACGGGACCGCTATACAGCACACGACCATCGCGAAGACGTGTGATACGCCATTCTGCGCCACGGGTATAGGTGCACCGTTCAGGCGCGTTCCCGACCGTCGCCATCTGCCCCTGATCTCCCCACTCGGGATGATCCGGCACAAACGACGACCCGTCGAAGAGGGCGAGTTGCCCAGCGTCACATGTCACCCATCCATCGGTCGCGACGGCGGGCGTCGTTGAGCCCGTGTTCTGACACGTCACCGCCTGCCACCACACGTTACGCAAGCGATACGGCGCCGTCACACGAACCTCGGATTGAATCCGAAACATGTACCGATACAGATCCGGCACTTCGGGCATAGGCGGAATAGGTGCGGGAGGCACGTCCAGCGGAGGCGGTAGAAGCGGAACGGATCCCGCGTCCACGGGAGGCGGGGGTGGGGGCGGAGGCGTCAAAGATCGACCAGCATCCATCACCGGCGGCGGAGGGGCGAGCTGCCCCGCGTCCACCACAGGAGGCGGAGAGCCAGGCACGGGCGACGTATCTCGCATCGGAACCGAGGCGCCGAGCGTCGTGAGCGCTTCTACGGGGTCCGTAAACCAGCCCGCCTGTGAAGGCGTGCCGTTATATCCACGAAACCACGCTGAAGGATCTACGCGCTGTGCCTGCGCCGCGGATTGCAAACGCATGCCCAGATGAAGATGCTCCGCACCATCACCGTTGTCTGCGTCACGCTCGATGTAGCCGATGATCGTGTGCGCATCCACCGGCATGCCCACAGACAGCACCAACCGACGACCGCGGCCTTGAGCCTCGGGCGTGGGACGAAGATGTCCATAAATCGAAAGAATCGTATCCGTGTGAACCGTCTGACCGAGGCCGTTCTGGAACGTTTGCGGAGCCGGCAATCGATGCTCGATCACCACGACCCACGTTCCATACCCCTGCGCCGAACGAGCGGCACGAATAATCCCGCAACCGATGGGCGTGACGGGCGTTCCTTCGGGAGCGACAATGTCCCACCCCAAATGGTTGCCCGCCGCCAAGAATCCACGGCCACGATACGTCTCGAGCGCCCACGTCGGAGGCAAGGGGTGCTTCGCCTCTGACAAGAGGCATGCCGACGCCCCCTCGCCCAACGGCTCGACGGATTCAACCGTTCCCATGGCGCATCCCGGAAGAAGCACCAAAGCAAACACCAGCCAAAACCACACCATCACCAAAAAACCACTGATCGTTACCCATCGCATGAGACACCGACCTTTCTGTGACGCGCGAAGAACGTAGGCATCCTCCGCGCATCACACGTTGTGAACGCTGGCCTAGAGCGCGACAAGCAACAGGCTTATCACCACCTTGGCAAGCCTTCGAGCATCACGAGGAAGTCTCCTTCCAATGATAGACGCTCTGGAGAGAATCATGGCATACGCCTCATTCCCTAACGATCATCCATCATTCCATGATGCTGTTTCTATCCGCGTTCGTTCCCCTCTGAGCCAAAGCCCGGAAGGGCGAATCGATCTCGTGCCGAGTTCTCACGAGTGATTCGTCTGCTGCTGTCTTGCGGACCTCCTCAGCATAGAAACGATCAGAAAGAACGCCAAACGAGGGTCTCTGTCGAGCCATTCCGTTACGCAAAACAGGCGTACCCCAAGGGGAAAACTGGCTTTTCCCGCCGTTCTGCCGAACCATTCCGTTATCGAACACCCCCACGATGGCAGAATTTTGTGGATAAGTCGCAAGATGAGCGCGATACCAACACCAGCGATCAGCCACAACCGCCACGACGGCCGCGCGAACACTCCTCCAGACACGGCAATCAGCTCCATCACTCGCCACGCTTGATCTAATAAGATCCCAAGAAAATGCTGCAGGCTCTCGAACGGAAAGAGCAAGCACACCACCGTGAGCCCTTGCAGAACATTCACAAAGGGCGAAAGAAGAAGCGTCCCCAACAAACCATTCCACGTCCATTCAGGAAAGATCCACCAAGAGACAAGCATCGTCCAAAGACTCACCAACACCTGCGTGATGCAGAGCGTTGCGAGCGCGCCACGATCTCGCGACTCATAAGACGCATGAAGCAGGCCCACGCACGCCGCTGAAGAAAGCAGCAGCCCAATATCAAACCACCAACCCCACGGCTGCCACACGGTAAACATCCATGACGTGATCACAAGTCCTCGTCCAAACGTGTATCGCCGACCGATAAACGGCGCACTGGCGGCGAAGAGCCACATGACCCCCGCACGCATCATGGAAGAAGCCCCGCCCGTCGCCACCACAAACGCGATAGCGAGCACGCTCTCTAACAGCCAACGCATCCACCAACGCCGCACGCCACTAAATGGAAGGCGTAAAATCCCCAATAAAAACAAAAGATTCGCGCCAGATACCGCCGTCAGGTGACTCACTCCCGCTTGCCGAGCGAGTGCTGCATCTTTGGATGAATGCAACCTTCCGCCCAAAAGCAACGCTCTCGCAAACACCGCGTTTCGCTCACCGATACCCAGCTCTAACCGACCCTCAACAAAAGCGCTCGTACGTTCAGCCCACACAAGCGACGATCGACGCAGCATCACGCGAGCTTCTTGCGCTTGCACACGATACGCGCGCCACGAAAGCGGCTTCCACGCAGATGGAAGCAGTACCGTAGACCACACCATACCCAAGCACGCAAACGCCAATCCCACGCGAGGAAAAACACGCTCGTGCGTCAAGAGCCACAACACCACCATCACCCCCATTCCACGCCGAAACAGCGTTGAAGCAACACCAAGATGAAACGCGACAAGCGCCAACGTTGGCCAATGCAAAAAGAGGTGTCCCATAGGACACCCCGTGACACATCTTCCCCAAAGACGAAAGCTCTATACCCGCTGATGTTTCCACGCTTCTACGAGTTGCTTCATCGGATCTACGATGTCTTCGAGCATCTCATATTCAATAACACCATCCGTCACTCCACGCACCGTCTCTTTGACGAACGTCCCCTTCTTGGTGATCAGCACCACTTTTTTGCGTAGCGCGTAGGCAATACCAAGCTCAATCATACGACCGCTCGCTGGACCATCAAAATCGATAAGGAGCGCATCACATCGCTCAATCTCTTCTCTGGCGCGCGTCATGAGCTCATGTGCATCGTGAAACATCTTTTGATACCGCTCCACATCGCGAATAAAACAAAAGTCTTCAAAACCAGAACGCTTAACCAGCGCGCACAGTTCCTCGATCTCCCGCCTGTTGTCGCCGCCCTTGAATGGCGCAGTTATGTAGATTCTCATAGAAACTGCTCAAAGTGAGCCTCTGGCCACCTCTCTCAAGAATAAGGAGTTTTTTTGTATTATTACCCATCAATCGCCTAAAGGCGATTGATGGGTAGAAAGAATGATCAAAATTCTTATTCTGAGGCCTTACGCATTTACTCTAAAGTAGCAAACATCTCCATCCTGCATGACATACTCTTTTCCTTCCACACGCGTCAGCGCTTTTGCGCGACACGCTGCTTCTCCCCCTTCACGAAGATAGTCTTGGCACGGCGTCACTTCCACGCGAATGAAATTCTTTTCAAAATCTGTGTGAATCTTCCCCGCGGCTTGTGGCGCTTTCGATCCTGCTTTGACCGTCCACGCACGTGCCTCATCCGCCCCGCTCGTAAAAAACGTGAGGAGTCCAAGAAGCGTATAGGACGCGCGAATCAGCTCGTCGAGACCTGAACGCTCAAGACCAACCGAGGCCAAATAATCCGCCTTGTCCTGACCTTCAAGTCCCGCAAGTTCGGATTCCATCTTGATACACACCGGCACCAAAAGACCCTGCAAACCCGCCACGCGATCCTTCCATGAACCATCTTGAATCTGCGATTCACTCACATTGACCACGTAGAGCATGGGCTTGAGCGTCAGCAAATGCATCCCTTTGAGCAGCGCGCGCTCA
>JAGOUA010000025.1:2366-10045 GCA_018061485.1 Patescibacteria group bacterium | reverse complement strand
ATCGAAGAGCCTCGCTCGGGCGTTCTGTTTTTCTTTGTTGCCTCGCGAGAAGCGGCGCTCCCAGCAACGGTACGTTCGCGACTGGTTCCGTTGCGTGTAGGGCTCGCGTCTCGTGAAGAGCTTCTCACTCTCGCGAGAGAGCGGGGGATTGATGAACGGTGGGCAGATCAGGCGTTGGGCCGTCCAGGGCTCCTTCTTCGTCGGGCGCAAGATCCGGCGTGGTGGGAAGGGATCACGCAGATGGCGGCGGCTATCGATGCAGCTTTGCGAGATCGTCGTGCAGGAGCGCTGATCGCAGCGTTAGATACGTGGCAAAAAACCATCGAAAAACACGAGTATCCCGCGCAGCAGTGGCGTATTCTTTTGCTGCTACTCATGCAAACGGCAACACGGCGAGGCGGTGATGTGGTGGGATATGCGTATGTGCAAGCGTGGCGCTTGTTAGAAGGCTCGGCGTTGCCACCTCGTGTAGGTATGGAGTTTGTGCTCGCAACGCTGTTACAGGGTGAACCGGTGCGGGATATATTCTCTCGCTCGCGAGTGTGATACTCTGGAAGTATATGAATCGCTTCGCTCTTTTGTTGGGGGTTGGGGTGCTCACGCTCTTGGGGGCTGGGTGTGGTCAATCGGGTCCAGTCGCCGTTGATGGCGGTGTGTTTAAAACGCAGACGCTTGGCGCGGATTGGACGCAGCCATCGGTGCTGAACCAAGGAAAAACGATTGGAAGTATCGCGAACGTGGGCACGGTAACGACGGCGTTCGATCCACAGGATCCCAAGATCATGTACGTAGGAACGACGCAAAATGGCTTGCTTATGACGCTCGATGGGGGAGAGTCCTGGCAGCAGGCTCGTGGCTTAACGTCGGGGCGTGTTACTTCCATTGCTGTACATCCTCGTAATACCTGTGTCGTGGTGGCCGCAGTAGCGAATCAACTCATGAAGACGGAAACCTGTGGACGAACGTGGCAACAGGCGTATTTTGATCCTCGTACCGCGCAGGTATATTCATCGGTCGTGATTGATCCTGCGAATCCACAAGTCATCTACGCTGGAAATACGGACGGCGATATTCTTCGTTCAGAAGATGGGGGCTCTGCTTGGCGAGTGATTCATCGCGCGGAATCGCCTATCAGTGCGTTGACGATCGATCCGCGAAACACGGCCACGTTATACGCAGCAACGGCGGGATCGGGGCTTCTGAAGACGATTGATCGTGGTACCACGTGGGCGCCTATTACTCTTGCAGCAGATCAGTTCGAGGGGGCACGTCGTCCGCTCTTTGCGGCGGTTGATGAAACGGTGGCTAACGGTGTCTTCCATATTTCGCGCAACGGTATTCTTCGTTCAGACGATGGCGGCGGCAGCTGGCGGCAGCTGGCGCTTCCAACACCTCCCGCGCAAACCAATATTCGTGCCTTCGTGCAACATCCTCGTATAGCAGGTGTACTTGTCTACGCAACCGATACGTCGGTGGTCTTTACCCAAGATGGGGGAGTTACCTGGACACCTCGTAAGCTTCCAAGTACGCGTTCAGCTTCATTTCTCGCGTTCGATAAAGAGTCGACCCCGGCGTTATATCTCGGTACGGTGCCTCGCTAGATCTTGTAAAGGAATAGTCTCAAGAAAAAAGCCTCGCTTGACGGAAGAGAGGCTTTTTCGTATGATTCAGCCGTCCTTTTTGCACGCATAGCTCAGTTGGTTAGAGCGCCACATTGACATTGTGGAGGTCCGTAGTTCGAATCTACGTGTGTGCACCATCAATAAAACCCGCGATATTGGCGCTCTGCGCGAGCTTCGCGAGAAAGATCCTCGACGTACGTCTTATGTACGCCTCCGGTTCTTTCTCGCTCCAGCTCATCACAGAACATCCAATCTTGCGGGTTTTGTGTTTGTAGCGCCTCCAATCGAGAGGCTTTTCGTTTTGTGTGATCTTGCGGGTTTTGTGTTGAGGCGTCTCCAATCGAGAGACTACTTGCGCGTAAAGCGCTCACCTTCGGTCCAGGCTTCTTTGCCGCTTGTTGAAAGAATGCGGGCATTGATGAACGTTTCTCCTCCGTACGACACGTCTTTACCCGCGAGCGTGTAGGAACAGAGGGAGAATTCGCCGGAATGTTGCTGTTCACAGGTTTTTGCGACCTTTCCGTTGACCCAGTATTCAATGCGTTCGATACCGTCTGCGTGATGCGTTGCCACAGCAAGGGTACGTGTATCGTTGATCGTTGCAAGGTTTTTGTCCGCAGAAGAGGTCCAGCTGGCCCAGTTCATACCCGTACCTTGATCGCGGTTCCAAGTAAGACCCGGAGGAAGAAGTAGGTCGCCGTTGACATTGATGGGTGTTCCGGTGGTCACGAGAGCGTCTTGCACGACAAGGCGCGTGACGTCGCTCGATTGTGTGTTGCCGAGGAGGTCGGTTGCTTGCGCAGAAAACAAGACGGTACGTTCTTGGGCGCCATTGGTCCAGAACGTTTGGGTAAAGCTGCACGTTGCTTCTTCACAGGTTTTCACACGTGTGCCGTGCGCAAAGATCTCGATGCGACGAATGCCGTCCAAGTCCGTGGCGCGAGCGGTGTAGGTGTACGCATCACCCTGCTGGATGGTGATGGTTGGCGTCTCTGGGGAGCCGCTAAAACGCGTGAGTGCTTGTCGAGAGGCGATGCGCTCACGAGGTTGAAGTAAGGTGTTCGTCTCCCAGTCGCTCACGTCGGAACCGAGAAGAATCACGGATGGTGCTTGATAGACGGGGCTGGTTTCTCCAAAGGCGCTTGCTTGACCTACGATGAGCGTCTTGCCTGAGGCGAGGCTCGCGACACCCATAGGCCGATCGCGAAGCAGTCCCTCAACGCGGAATGAGCCAGATTCCCAACGCACGAGCGTTTTTCCTGCCGTGATCACGTACCCTTTTGGCGTGGAGCCGACGTGTGTCGAGCGCGTGTCCACCGAAAGCATACCCGCGGCAAGAGGTTCTTGGCGGTAGGGGGTAAAGACCCGTCCGTCAAAACGCCAGAACGTGTCAGGAGCGAAGGGGTTCGATGGGGCGTTGCCGGTGGCGACCAACAGTGTATCCGTGCCTTGCCATGCGCCGCTCATGAAGCGCGCTTTTGGAGCTTGGCTGACGACTTCAAACATGCCGTTGCTACCGCGTTTCCACACGCGAGCCACACCTTCCTGAAGAAGGGTGGATTTTGCTGTTCGTGTTTCGGCTGAGCCAGCAAAGAGGTACCACGTTCCTTGAAGAGGAAGGAGGCGAGGTTGCGAGGCGCAAATCGTGGCTTGGGAAACTTCTTTGACACATCCACCCACAAAGCGTGAAACCTCCGAAGGAAGAGAGAGGGCTTGTGCTGGCCCATTTTCTTCCAAGAGAAAGGCGTTCCACGTGGCTGGTAGGCCGGCGGACCCCTGTGTTTTGGTGAGGGCTACCCAACTAAGACCGTCTGTTTGCAGATCGGTTACCTGTTCTTGGCGAGGGAGCTGAGAGGCGAGCTCCGTCCATTCACGAAGGTTGGTTTTTAGAAAGCGTGTCCCAGAGCCGTTTTCTAGGGCGAGGGTGTACCACGATCCATAAGCGGTTAGTGCAACTACGCGAGATCCGCCGAGTTTATCGGTGTAGGCGGTGGTTTCTCCTTGTGCGTTCACACTCCAAAGCGCGGAGCCATCGCTCATAAGCCAGTCATCTGCGCGTGAGGCAAGGAGAGAAATCGGCTGATGAGCAGAGGAGGTCAGAGCCGGACGAAGATCGCGAGCTTCCCATGAAGAGGTGGCTGTCGCGTTCCAGGCGAGACCAAGACCGAGGGCGAGAAGGGTTCCCACCGAGAGCAAAAGACGAGGATATGATCGCATATACCCGTATTTAGAACCGTTTTCTTTCATCTGTCTAGTTGAAACGCCTCTATTTGGCGATCTGCACCATGTTTCGCATCGAACTATCCTCAACGCGCGTATCAGCGCGCCTCCGGTAGTCCTTGCTCCAACATGTCGCCTATCATCCAAATAGAAGCGTTTGGGGCGGTTCATGGGTTCTATAGATTTTCTTGCGTGTGTGGTATACTAAGCTCCGTCTACATCATTAAGCTCTTTCTTATGTCTGAACTTCGCAAACGCCCCGTTGCTCGCCGTCGCTCCGCCGTCGCTCCTCTCGCTGAGGGCGGTGCCGCCCCTCATTCTGGAGGATCTACCTGTGGACATGCTCGCTGCCAAGAGAGCTGCAATGTTCGGTATGTTGGGCCTATTTCCCACATCCGCGATCATCATGCGATCCACGCGGCTCGCGGAGTCAGTCATATTTGGTCGGCGAGTATCATCACGGGATTTGCCATTATCCTCACCGGAGCCGTCGCCTTTCAGACCGCTCAAGCTCGCAACGAGCGCAGCGCTACCTCTACGCAAGCTATGGCGCAGAACGAGAATCGTGCTCTCATGGCACGGTTGGATCGTATGGAGCGCTTGTTGGTAGAAACGCGGGCCGCTTGTCGCGGAGAAGAAGTTCCGGAGTCTGAAGAATCGGTCCAAATGCGCGCTGATGAAGCTCGTATTCGCGCCGAACTTGAAGCAAAAAAGAAGCTCCTTCCACCGGCACGTCCAACGAGCACTCGTGATACGGCAACCTCTACGCAGGATGCGGTAACGGATACTCAAGAAAAGAAGTAAAAAACAAGATTTTCCTCGCATTTAGATGATTCTTGACGAAGAGTGCCGAAAAACGGTATTCTTCGCCCGCATTCCGAGATCGTCTAACGGTAGGACGCTTGGTTCTGGCCCAAGTAATCGTGGTTCAAATCCATGTCTCGGAGCCATGCACCGCACTTCGCTCTACGCGAGGTGTTTGTGTTTTTGGCGGGGCGCCTTATAGAGGTTGTCGAGGTTGAGCGAAGAACCTATCTATGCTACGTTCAATGTTATGCGTATTCTGACGAATGAGTATCTTTCCAATGCGCTTCCCGATACGGGGATTGCGCACGGCGGCCCAGCACATTTTGCTCGGGCTTTTTCTTCTTATCTTATCGGGTCTTCGGACAACGTCTGGATAGGACTGACGCAAGATCGTCGAAGAGCGCGGAAAAAGCGGTTTATTCGTCAGATCTCTTGCGATAGTCAAAAGAGATACTACGGCTTTTCTCCCTCTGGAGACAGGACCGATGTTTTTATTAAGGAGCAAGCAGGCAAGGTAGATCCAGGGCAATGGTTTGCTGAGGAGCTTGATCAGCTACGGCGTTTTATTCGAAAAACACGCCCCGATGTGTTGTTTTTAAACGGATTCTCTCTTTATGCGTGGCTGTTATTGCGAGCGGCGAAAGACGAGGATCTGCCTATCGTTATTCAGCATGCAGGTATTGCAAAGAAAGAATTCGATCAATATAAGCATCTGTATACGCCAGCCTTTCGTAAGGCGATGCTTGGCATGGAGAAAGACATAGCTCGCTATGCGGATAAGCAAATCTTCTTAAACGAGTACAGTTATTCTGTCTTTAACGCGATCGTCGCTCGCGTGCCAGAGACGAAGAAGGCGATTATTCCTTTGCCATACCCAGCTCTTTTTGCTCAGGCTTTCCCAACCGCGCAACGAAAAAAGGTCTCAAAAACGGTGCGCATCGGATGCGTTGCTCGTTGGGATAGGATCAAGAACCACGAAGCACTGCTCGCACTTGCGAAGGTTTTACGAGACAAACATCCTGAATGGGAGATAGTCTGTGTCACGCGTATACCGGATTCAGTAAAGTACGCCGAATTCAAGCAGGCATACCGTTCGCATATCAGGGTGGTTGACCCAATGCCTTCAAAAAAGCTCAGAGCTTTTTACCGGTCGGTAGATATCTTGGTACTTCCTTCCCATTTTGATGTCTCTCCGGGGGTGGTGATGGAGGCCGCGCTCTGCGGTATCGGAACGCTCATCTCCCCCTTTGTTGGATGGGTATCTTCGTATGCAACAGCGGGTCTTGATGATTGGGTGGTGGACTTCTCTCATCCGCATGAGGTCATGAATAGGCTAGAAGCTTTGGTAAAAAAGCCTGCTCCAGCCGCCTTTCGAAAGAGACTTGCGCAAGATCATCGTCCGGATCGGGTGTTTGCTCGGTATGAAGAGGTATTCGCTTCGGCGATCCTTGGTCATTATTCGTAAAAGAGACTGAAATATGCGTATCGCTCAACTTGTTTCTAATGCTTATCCTGTAAATAGCCGGTCGAATCAAGCGATCTATTCCCATGTAGCCACCCTGGCAAACGATATGACCCGCAAAGGGCACGAGGTTGATGTTTTTGCGTCCGCGGATTCTTGTACCCAAGCTACGTTACATGCGGTGGAGATCGCATCTTCAGATCTGAAGAGCCTGCCTCCAGATATTCAAAAATACTGGCTTCAGGCCCTCATCGCCGATTGTTATACGCAGGCGGAGAGGTTTGACGTGATTCATAGCCATTTTACGCTACTGAGTTCATTTTATGCGGACCTTGTTTCAACGCCAACGCTTTTATCGGTGCATAGCCCCATTCGACCGGAAATTCGACCGTTTTTAGAAAAGTATAAGCATCTGTCCTATGTCTCGTTTTCACACGCACAGAGACTGCAGATGCCTGAATTAAACTGGGTTGCCACTGTATATCACGGGGTGGATACCAAGAAATTCGCCTTTTCACCAACGTCAAAAGAGTATTTTTTGTATCTTGGAAGAGTTACAGAGGAGAAGGGGGTGCATTACGCGATTCAGGCAGCAAAGGCGGCCGGGGCATGTTTGCTCATCGCCGGAAGGAGCTATCAAGCGGAGGGATACTGGCATCGGTATATTGAGCCAGAGATTAATGGTGTAACGGTTCGTTATGTAGGAGAGGCAGATCTTGAAAAGAAGATTGAGCTTCTACAGGGGGCGAAGGCGCTGCTTTTTCCTACGCAATACGATGAAACATTCGGCTTGGTCATGATTGAGGCTATGGCCTGCGGAACGCCGGTGATTGGTTGGCGAAGCGGTGCTGTACCGGAAGTTGTTGCGCATGGGGTTTCTGGTTTTGTGGTAGAAACCGTAGAAGAGATGGTGCGTGCCATGCGATCCATTGGGACACTGCGTCGTGAAGATGCTCGTTTGCGAGTTGAGCGGTATTTTAGTCAAGAGAAGATGTGTCAGGGATACGAACGGGTGTACCAACGCATCATTCAGCAGAGCGTGTCAAAGAGCTAGACCGCCCCCTTCGGGGGATGGTTTTTTGTCATGGGGAGAAGGTTGTACGTTTCTCAAGAGGTCTTCTTTCTTGTATGATACCTCTTGTGGAATGGTTTCTTGGCATATTCGATCTCTTTTTTCAGGTGGACGTGTATCTTTTTGAGATCGTCCGCTCGTTTGGTGCTTGGTCGTATGCGATTATCACCTCGATTGTGTTTGTCGAAACGGGACTGGTGCTGGCCCCTTTTTTACCAGGAGATTCATTGATTTTTGCGAGTGGGGCATTTGCAGGCAAGGGAGTGTTTCGATTACCGCTTCTTTTTTGGTTGTTTACAGGTGCGGCGGTGTTGGGCGACACGGTGAATTATCTCATCGGTCGCTGGTGTCGCCGTTGGCTTGCAGAAGATCGGCATATCCGGTGGATCAATCGGCAACATCTTCGGGATGCGCAGGAGTTCTACGCCAAGCACGGTTCCAAGATGGTGGTGATCGCCCGTTTTGTCCCCGTGATTCGAACGTTTGCACCGTTTGT
>JAGOUA010000025.1:0-2266 GCA_018061485.1 Patescibacteria group bacterium | reverse complement strand
CTTGATAGGCTGGGTATCGGCGAGTACGATGAGGGAACTACTCTTAGTCTACATTCTATGGAACAGGTTTTTACGGACGCGAACTTCGCTTCGGATGTCTTGGGATCTTCTACTCCGGTATTGGTGGATTTTTGGGCGGAATGGTGCGGTCCTTGCCGCGCGATGGCGCCAATTATCGAAGAATTAGCTCACGAAATCCCACAGGAACAGCTCAAAATCGGCAAGATGAATATCGATCAGAACATGGAAACACCTGGAACGTATCGTATTATGTCGATTCCAACGATGCTGGTGTTCCAGAACGGGCAGGTGGTCGAGACGATTGTTGGATCCATGCCAAAAGAGGCGCTCAAAGAAAAACTCGCTCGCTTTTTGGTCTAATGCACGGCTATGGAGCAGCGAGACGTGGTGATTGTTGGTTCTGGCCCCGCTGGATGGACGGCGGCGATTTATGTCGCACGCGCCAACTTGTCGCCCGTAGTGTTCGAAGGGATGGAGCCCGGTGGTCAGTTGATGACGACGACCGAAGTCGAGAATTTTCCTGGGTTTGAACACGGTATTCAAGGTCCGGAGCTGATGCGTATCATGCGCGAACAGGCAAAGCGCGTGGGAACCGAAGTTCGCAGCGAGTTCATCACCAAGCTGGAGCCGCAACAAGATGGGACGTTTGTTCTGACGCGAGAAAAAGGTGAACAGATCCAAGCAAAAGCAGTGATTCTCGCTACAGGGGCAACGGCTCGTCGATTGGGTCTTGAGTCGGAAAAAGCGTTGTACGGAAAAGGGGTATCCGCCTGTGCCACGTGCGATGGCTTCTTTTTTCGGAATAAGCGCGTGATGGTGGTTGGTGGAGGTGACAGCGCCATGGAAGAAGCGAGTTTTTTGACGCGCTTTGCTTCTGAGGTGATTATCGCGCATCGTCGCGACGCATTTCGAGCGTCGAAAGCGATGCAGGATCGTGTCTTCGCGAACCCAAAGATTCGTGTGCTTTGGAATAAAGAAGTTACGGAGATTCTGGGTCAGGAGCAGGGCTTTGTGACCGGTGTTCGCCTACGTGATACGCAAACGCAACAAGAAGAAGAGATGGCGATAGATGGTGTGTTTGCGGCTATTGGCCATGTGCCGAATGTGTCACTTGTGGAGCATCTCCTTGAGTTGGACGAGCATCGATATATTAAGACCGTTCCAGGAACGGCGCGCACCTCTATTCCAGGGCTCTTTGCCTGCGGTGATGTACAGGATCGTATCTATCGTCAGGCGATCACGGCGGCTGGGAGCGGCTGTATGGCGGCGTTAGAAGCCGAACGGTACTTAGCGGAGCATCAATCGTAAGAATCTAAGGTTTGCAGAAAGAAACATCCCCAATATCTGGGGATGTTTCTTGTGACCAGCGCTAGAGCAATCCGCACCCAAGAAACCTTTTCAGAGGAGAGGGCGAGTCCGAAGACCAGCGTCTTCCTGCAAAAAGGTCCCATGCTTGTCGTGGATGCGGATTGCTGCAGCGCTTGTCAAAAACTGGCACGAACCTATCAGGTACAACGCGTTTCGTCAAGGGAGAAACGAGGGATGCGGACCTCTAGTAAACCGCATGAGAAGCTCCGTGTCAAGCGAAAAACAGGGAAAACGCACAAAAAACACTCCGAATGGAGTGTTTTCTTCTCAAAAGAGAGGTCTAGCCAGGGGTGATGACCTCGTCCCCGTCCACGACGCCTGTCACGGGGGTTGGATCAGTGGTTGGGGCGACGCCCACCAGGCAAACGGCCTGCCACGGTCTGTAGACACTGGTGAAGGTGGTTTTTTTGACCTCGCCGTTCGGATAGCGAACTTCGTAGTCAAAGCGTGCGGTGGCTCCCGCATGAGCGCTTTCTGTGCACTTTGTTTCGCCTACCGGAAGATCGGTGGTCTCGATGATCTTTTTTGGTGGTGGTTGAATGATATTACTCACCACGGGCTTTGTGCTTGAGGCGACGCGTCCATCCGACGTTCCCCAGAATAAGAACCCAACCTGATCGCGTCGAAGATCTTTGGTGATCAAGAGGTGCGAGGTGAGGTCGTTCTTAAACCGAAAATCTGGAGAGGGATCGTACAGAGTCGCATCGGTGCCGGCTGGTTCGTAATATCGAACGCGATAACTGTGGTTGCGACGCTCTGTAACAGGAAGGCCCGTATTCACCACGCCACGGAAGGCGGTTGTGCCAATTTGGCATAGGCCACCACCGTACTCCGGAATGGTTTGATTTCCTTTGATGACGAGCTCAGGAAGCCAGCC
>JAGOUA010000024.1 GCA_018061485.1 Patescibacteria group bacterium | reverse complement strand
CCCGATAACGAGGGAATTCACTGGATTACACCGGGGGCAAAGGCGGCGCATCGAGCGATGCGAACGTTTATTGATGAGGGACTTGCTTCGTATGACGAAGATCGGAATGATCCCACAAAAGAGGGGCAATCCGATCTTTCACCATGGCTGCATTACGGACAGCTGTCGGCGCAACGCGTTGCGTGGGAAGTTCAGCGAAGTCACGCTTCACTGGGCAATCGCGAAGCGTTCTTAGAAGAGCTGATCGTTCGTCGTGAATTAGCGGATAATTTTTGCGCGTATCAGCCGCACTACGATGCGTTTGAAGGATTCCCGGCGTGGGCGCAAAAGACCTTAGAACGACATCGCCATGATCGTCGCGAGTATGTGTATACTCGCAAAGTATGGGAGCAGGCAGAAACGCACGACCTACTGTGGAACGCCGCACAACGGCAGTTGGTTCAAACGGGAAAAATGCATGGTTTTATGCGGATGTATTGGGCAAAAAAGCTGCTTGAATGGAGCGAGTCTCCAGAAGAGGCGCTAAAGATCGGTATCGCTCTCAATGACGCGTATGAATTAGACGGGCGAGATCCGAACGGGTACGCGGGTCTCGCGTGGAGCATTGGCGGAGTGCATGATCGTGCGTGGGGAGAGCGTCCCGTATTTGGCATGATTCGCTATATGAACGCGGCGGGTTGCAAGCGAAAATTTGATACAGAAGCCTATATTGGTCGGTGGAATCCATCAACGAAGCCTCTTTTTTGACAGGATACCGTTCCTGGGTAGACTGTTGAGGTCGAGGCGGGAAGATCCTGCTTCGAGCAATAAGGAGGGCGTTATGGCGCGTCGAAGGGTTTGTCGAGCAGCTCATCACCTGTCGTGGTGGCTTACGGCGCTTCTGGCGGCTATGCAAGAGCTGTGCGATGACGGTGGTATGGAGACGAGTCTGGAGATGGCGTCGGTCATCCGCCGCATGGAATGCCTGCGCGAAGACCTTGCTCTACTGCGGGCGGTGTGGCGCCCACGTCTGATCGGTGGTCCCTTTAAGGATTTTGACGCTGTTCGCAAGCGGCTGGGCTTGCGTCCGCCAGCGCCGAAGCATCATCCTGCGTGCGGCATTCAATCGTATGCCCCTTTCGGAGACGAGCGAACGGCGAGGCAGTATGCTTGGCGGCTCGCGCGGGTCTTTGTGGGGCTGGTGAGCCGGACGGATCCCGTCTCAGAGATTGAGTGCCTTCCGTTCTGGACAAATCGCTTGGTGGCGCGAAGAGCGGGAGACCTCTTCTACACGTTGTTTCTCGAGCCGCTTCTTCCGTTTTTGGAGGGGGTGGAACAAGAGGCGCGGATTCGGATGCCATCCTCTGACGAGTCTCCGCCACCAAAGCCCGCGGCCCCACAACAAGGAGCGATCCTCCATGGTTTGACGCTGGCAGCGGAACGACGTGCTATGCAGGGGTTGTTTGCCGGGTCTGCCTAAACAGGTCGCCTGAGCCTCATCTACGGATGAGGTGTTTTTTTATGCTGGACCTAGGCAAATCCTTCACGGATACGAAGCTCTCACAAAAACCCTTTACATTGGGCGCATCAAACGCAAAATCCCCAAACAAAAACCCTTTAGATTAGATGCACCAAACAAAAAAACCGTTAAATCGGACGTGTCCTTCGAAGCTTTAGCGAAGAAGGATGATGAGCGACGGTGGCGAAGCGTTGGAGCAACATAAAAACCCTTTAGATTAGATGCACCAAACAAAAAAACCGTTAGATCGGATGATATGCGACGCACTGGAGTGAAAAACACCGGAAACGTACGCACTGGTACGTTGAGGATGTTTTGAAACGAAGTGCTAGCAGATCGCCGATGTAGCGGTTTTTCTCATGGTGCTGGGAAGAGGACTTGAACCTCCATGCCCTTACGGGCGCTACCACCTCAAGGTAGTGTGTCTGCCAGTTTCACCATCCCAGCGTGCACGGAATATAGCAGGCGAGCGTGGCCTTGGCAAGGGGGTTTGCCTACAGGGAAACCGCTTCGTACACTGTGCGTATCTATGCTTCCACGTGCTGAGGCGATCCGCCGCCTTCCCTTCCTTCGTCAAGCTATCGAGCGCTATCGCTACGAGCAGCACGTTCTTGATGCGCTCACGATCTCAGAAGCGGCTTTGGATAGCTTAAAGCATGAGCTTTTTACCCTTGAGCAGGCGTATCCCGACTTGGTGACGCCAGATTCGCCCACGCAGCGCGTCGCGGGCAAGGCGCTTGAGGGATTTTCGAAGGTTCCGCACGCGGTTCCTATGATTTCGATCGAGGACGTCTTTTCGCGCGACGAACTACATGATTGGCAAGAACGCCTTATGAAGCTTCAGCCTCACGCAAAGATCACGTATTTTGCGGAGGTAAAGCTTGATGGGCTGGCTCTGTCTCTTGTGTACGAAAAAGGGGTGTTGACGCGTGCCGCCACTCGAGGAGATGGGAAGGTGGGCGAGGATGTGACACACAATGTCCGAACGATCGCTTCGCTTCCGCTGACACTGCGTATTCCTCCGCAGCACGAGGTAGATGCTTTTTGCAAGATGTATACGGGAACGATGGACGAGCCTCGCGTACGACGGTTATTTGCCGGTATGGTGGATCGGGTGGAAATTCGGGGTGAAGCGTTTATGCGACGGGATCAACTAGATCGCTTGAACGCGAGATTACGCGAGCAAGGTCAGCCAACCTTGGCAAATCCTCGCAATGCGGCCGCGGGATCGCTCCGTCAGCTTGATCCATCGGTGGCGGCTGAGCGCGGACTATCTTTCTTTGGGTATGCCATGATTGGTGACTATGGTTTTACGACGCACGATCAGGTGCATGCGGCTCTCACCTTGCTTGGTATTCCGCAAACGCCGTGGACGCGCGGGTGCTCTTCGCTTGCGGAGGTTGAACGGTTTTGGGAAGAAGTACGCGAGGCGCGCGAATCCTTGCCGTATTGGATTGATGGCGTGGTGGTAAATGTGAATGAAGAAGCGGTGTATCAAGCGCTGGGCGTGGTGGGCAAGACCTGGCGCGGTTCGGTGGCATGGAAGTTTCCTGCTGAACAGGGCACGACGCGCGTGCTTGATATTGTGGTGTCTACGGGCAGAACGGGGGTGCTCACGCCGGTGGCGCATCTCGAACCGGTGGCGCTTGCGGGAACGGTGGTGAGTCATGCGAGTTTGCATAACGAAGACGAAATTCGGCGTTTGGATGTGCGTGTCGGCGATACGGTCATCGTCGAAAAAGCAGGGGATATCATCCCCAAGGTTATTCGTGTGCTGACAGAGCTACGCACGGGTGATGAGCAGGTCTTTGTCATGCCAAAAACCTGTCCCATGTGCCAAGGACCCGTGTCTCGCGCTGAGGGCGAGGTGGCGTACGTGTGTCGCAATCCAGAATGTTTTGCTCAGCGATTGGCGCAGCTTCGGCACTTTGTGAGTCGGGGCGCGTTTGACCTTCGTGGCTTTGGCGAGAAGATTCTCGAGCGGTTGTTGCAAGAAGGGTTGATTCAAGAGCCGGCAGACGTGTTTATGCTGACGCCGGGTGATTTTGATGGGTTGGAAGGCTTTGGCAAGATTCTTTCGCAAAAGCTGGTAGATGAGGCGAATGCGCGTCGTGATATTGGGTTGGCGAGGTTCTTGTATGCGCTTGGGATTCGGCATGTGGGCGAACAGACGGCTCTTGATCTGGCGCGCGCCTTTGGTTCGTGGGAGGCATTTTCAAGCGCTTCTCTTGAGGAATTGCGGGGGGTAGAAGGGATTGGCGAGGTTGTCGCGGTCTCTATTCGGGCATTTTTGGATGATCCTGTTGAACGTGGCCGCGTCGAGCGCCTACTGGAGCATGTGCGCGTCCAGGAGGCAGCTGCTTTGGTGAGTGGGCCGTTGACGGGAACTGTGTGGGTCTTTACGGGGACGCTTGAGCGCTATACGCGCGAGCAGGCCGAGGCGATGGTACGCGAGCTTGGTGCTGAGACGGGGGACAGTGTCACAAAAAAAACCACGCACGTGGTGGCGGGTACAGCAGCAGGGTCAAAAGTCGCAAAAGCCGAGGCGTTGGGGATTCCTGTCTGGGATGAGGCGCGATTTATCCGCGAGGTGGTTGAAAAGAGGTAGCTCGCTTCTTTTGGCAGCTCGCACATCGGCAGCCGTGTGGCTTGATAAACACGTCTACATACTCCTTGCCGTAGTTGTAGGTAATCTCCTCGCCTTCGCGGATGGCTCTTTTCGAAAACAGGAAGACGCGTCCTTTGATGATCCGCGCTTCTGCGTTGGGGCGACAGGCGTGATTGGCGTATCGGGCGATGTTGTTGCGTAAGCCGCCAAGAATCGTCTTGTTTTTACCGATCTCGAACAAATACCGACCACGCACGCGGTTCGCTTCGTCGTCAGAAACGATGGGGCCCCAATACTCGATCAAAAAGCGATGTGCGGGAATAGCCTGTCCGGCAAAGAGGCCGTATCCGGTCGCGCTTTTTTTGACAACAAGCGTATAGACGGGTGGACGAGGGGATGGGTGCGGCATACGAATCGTCCCCAGTATACCAGAAAGACGCTTCACGAGCGCCTTGGTGGGTTTAGAGGGTTGGTTCTTCGTCGGTTGGCGAGACAGGCGGATCCTGTTCGTCTTTCACGAGGATAATGGTACACGAGGTGACAAGCGCGGCGATTGCGCCGACAGCGGCAAGGGTAGGGACGAGAATCGCGCCAACCGCCCCAAGAACAAGGGGAATCTCCAGCAATACCTCGTCTTTTTCGTTTTTAATGATAATTCGACGAGCTTTTCCGCTCTTGAGCAGGTCTTTGACTTTGCGGAGAAGTTCATCGCCATTCACACGGAATTCTTCATGACGAGTAGACATAGAAGCGAGGGAAAAAGAGTAGACAGTCATCTTACGATAATCTGGCGTTTTTGCAAGGGTTTTTGCCTCTTGCGCACCTGTTACGCAGAGGGTGTATACTATCAGTGGTGGGGCACCTTTGATTCCTAACGTTCAAGCTGTATGACTATCAATATCAAGCATCGTCATGTTCCGCTCACGGAGGCTATTAAAGAGTATGTTGAGCAAAAGCTCAACGCCCTCACAAAGTACGCAGGACTTGTTCGGCACACAGACGTAGAAGTCGGTAGGACGTCGACGCGGCATAAGAACGGGGATGTGTATCTTTGTAAAGCGGTGTTCACGCTCGAAAATGGGCAGGTGGTCAAGATCGATCGAGAAGCAAAAGATCTCTATAAGGCGATTGATAAGGTGCACGACCTAGCTCGCGAGGCCCTGGGGGATCTGCATCGCTTTGAGGTCGAACGCAGTATAGCCACAGCGTAATACCCATAAGAACAACAAAAGCGCAGGAAATCCTGCGTTTTTTGGTTGTGGGACAGGCTTCCCTTTTTTCAAAAAACGTGTATACTGTCCTCGCCTTCAGAACTTTTTCTGTAGGACGAACCTTTTCTCGGTAGGAGAAGAAGATCATGGGAATGATGAATGGGGCTAGGCGGGACGAGATTCTGCCTGGGCCAAACAGTTCCGCAGAGGGGCAGGGCGGAGAAGGCTCTCGCCAGCCGATCCACTCTCTTCCGCCCCCGTACGGACACAAGCGGTGGGGAGGGCTCTTTCCGCGGGTCGGGGGCGCGGTTTCTGGCTTTTTGGCCGGTGAGCTGGTTGCGGCTTTGTTCCTGCTGTTTGGCGTAACCGTGGGTATGCTGTGGGCGAATACGGCCCCACACGCCTACGAGACCTTTTGGCAGACGCCCCTGACGATGACGGTCGGTACGAGGAGTTTCGGCGCCTCGCTGCATCACCTCGTGAACGATGGATTGATGACACTGTTCTTCTTGCTGACAGGGCTCGAGATGCGGCGCGAGAGTGTTGCGGGTGAGCTTTCGAGTGCGCGTAAGGCTCTGTTGCCTGTAGCGGCGGCCCTTGGGGGGATGTTGGTCCCCGCGGTCATTTGTTGGTTGCTGATTCGCGGGGCCCCTACCGCGCTTGGTCGGGCGTGGGCGGTACCCATGGCGACGGACATTGCCTTCGCTGTCGCGGTACTGCTGGCGTTGGGCAGGCGTGTCTTCCCCGCAATGCGCGTCTTTCTCCTGACCCTTGCGGTGGCGGACGATATTGGCGCTGTGCTTATCTTGGGTGTCGTGTTCTCTCAAGGGGTCTCTGTTGGTGGACTGGTCTACGTCTTTGGAGCGATCCTCTGGATGTGGGCGGTTCGTGCAGGAGGCGGGCGGCGGCTGGGGTGGTACTTTGTCATCCCTCTTCCGTTGGCTTGGTGGGGGTTTCACCTCATGGGGATCCACCCAGTGCTGAGCGGAGTACTCATCGCGCTCTTCGTGCCTGTTCAGGGATCTCCTGAGGGTGCGCAAGGATTTCGTTCTGTAGTATTGGATGAAAGTCACTCATCGGGCGGTCATGACGCTGGCCCCGATGCTGTGTTGACGGAGGTGTTCGATTCCGCGAGCGCTGGGTATCTAGCGGGAGTTTCGCCTCTGCGTCGGGCTATGAACGCACTGCAGCCCATCGTCTCAACGGGAGTAGTCTTCCTCTTCGCTCTGGCGAATGCAGGGGTGAGCTTTGGTGGGTTGCATGCCGAGCCGGGGACGGGTTGGGTGGCTGCGGGTATTGCCCTCGGTCTCGTGATCGGTAAGCCGGTGGGTATTTGGCTGGCGAGCGAGGCCATGATTCGAACGGGGCTCTGTGTCCGTCCAGTGGGCATGAGTCCTTCCGTCATCCTGGTCGTTGGGATGATCGCCGGGATTGGCTTCACGGTGGCGAATTTTACCGCGCAACTGGCGCTGCCTTTTCCGGCGGTGCTGGCGGTAGTAAAGGTGGTCATCACGATCGCTTCTGTGACGGCGGGACTGCTCGGTCTTGCGCTGGGTAAGCGCTGGCTGTCTGAGGTTTTGCCGGAAGGCGCGGCTCGTACCGACGCTGAAGCAGAAAGCTCGGAAGCGGTGTAGAGGCTCCTGACCCCTTCGAGGCATCCAGATCTTGGATGTCTCGAAGGGTTTTTCTTATGCTCGTGATCGGCGCCCGATTGATGGGAAATAAGGGGATTTTTTGGAAAAAATCATTCACTTGAAAAAGAAACGTCTTTTTGCTATACTAGGGCACATTCTCGTAGAACAAGAGTATTTGGGACTGTAGCTCAGTTGGTAGAGCACCGGCCTTTTAAGCCGAGGGTCGTGGGTTCGATCCCCACCGGTCCCACCACCAAGAACACTCACCTTGCGTGGGTGTTTTTGTTTATTGCGGTGTGATACGCTAAAAGGGATGGCTCCTCGTTCTTCGCGACAGACGGTGAGTGTGTATAAAACCCTTCTTCGATTAGGTCGAAGTTTTTCGATCGTGATTGGGCTAGTGATGGTGTGGCGCGGTATTTGGTACGTTCTCGATAGTGTTGATAGCGCGTTTTTTGCTGGTGATTATCGTTGGACGGCGGTCGGAGGTATTCTTCTTGGCCTTGCGTTGCTCTATCTCCCTGACGGTGATCTAAAAGAGCTGGATAAGGTGTAGAGAGATGAGCTCGCTCTTGCCCCTCCGTAATAGTTGAGCGATGCATCCATGCCAGGGCATCGGCAGAATTCGTATTCTAAGCCTACGCAAGATAGCTTCCCGTGTGGATCGCATGACACGTATAGCCACCTACATGCTTTTGGAGATAGTCCTGATGAGACGATTCCGCCTTCCAAAATCGTGTTTGTGGCTCAAGGGTGGTCACCACAGGATCAGGCCAACGCTTCGACGCGTTTACCACGTCGATCATCTCTTGCGCGATGGCGCGTTCTTCTTGATTCCCAAAAAAGATCGCTGATCGATACGAAGAACCGCGGTCATTCCCTTGTTGATTGAGCGTCGTAGGGTTATGGATCCGAAAAAAGAAGTCCAGCAGCTGCTTGTACGAGATAATCGCCGGATCATAGGTTATCTCAACGGCTTCGGCGTGCCCTGGATGAGATTCGTAGGTGGGTTCGTCGTTTGTTCCGCCGATATACCCAACCTCGGTATCGATGATGCCGGGCTGAGCACGAAGAAGGTCTTCGAGTCCCCAAAAGCATCCACCAGCGAGCACGGCTTTTTTAGACGATGCGGGCATATCAGGTCTTTTCTAGGCGTAATGAAATTCCATTAATACAGTAACGGTCGTGTCGATCCGGGCTGGCGGGGCCACGTCGCTCGCGAGCGACGATGGCAGGCCCGTCGGGGAAGACGTGTCCAAGGTGAGCCTTGCACGTGGCGCAGCGGACCTCTGTTCGATGGACGCCGTGACTTGTGTCGTCCGTAAGAAGGACGGCTTGGGCATTGACCGGATCGGTAAATGACGGCCAGCCGGATCCAGAATCAAACTTGGTCGTCGAGGGAAAGAGCGGCGCGTCACATACGGCGCAGCGAAACACTCCCTCCGCATCCACGGACAGGAGCTCGCTTGAGCCAGGAAGTTCGGTGCCGCCTTCTCGCGCGATTCGGTAGAGTTCGGGGTTTTCTTGTTGTAGTTCGGCGTCTGTTTTCATAGGGGAGGGGGTTCATCAGTATGGTCTCATGCTTCTGCATCGTGAGCAATGAATGGGACAAAGGCATCAATTTTGCGTGAATTAATGTCGTTTTATGGTCGTTATTCACGTATAATTGACATTTTAGCGTGAATCAAGTATACTTTTACGCGTACACTCACGAACATCTATGGCCACTCAAAAAACCACCCAACGCAAGCTTCAGGCTTTAAGGGCTGAATTCGATACTCTTCGCAAGGGGAAGGATTCTCTATTGGTGATGATTGATGACGCGGAGATTCCAGAGAGTGTCTACAACTCGAATGCTATCGAGAACTCGACGCTTACCCTCAAAGAAACAGAGAAGATTTTGCTTGATATGGAGGTTTCTCGAGACGTATCTTTGCGCGAGGTATACGAGGCGAAGAATCTTGCGCGTGTCATCGGTTATATTCGCCACAAAGCTCAGCAGCTCGAACTAAACCAAGAGACGATCCTTTTACTGCATCAGATGCTGATTGGCGGAATTAAAGATGAGATCGCTGGTCGTTTTCGTCAGAAGGGGGAGTATGTTCGTGTGGGTACGTATATCGCGCCTGCCCCAGAACAGATTGAAGGGATGCTGAATGCATTAATAGTGAACTATTCGAGCGATGTTACTTCTTTTGCGGTAGATAAGATCGCGGCCTTTCATCTTGGTTTTGAGACGATTCATCCGTTCAATGATGGAAACGGTCGCATTGGACGCGTTCTTATAAATGCGCAGCTGTTGAAGCTTGGCTTTCCTGTCATCATGATTCGGGACAAGGAAAAACAAGAGTACTATAAAGCCTTTGATGAGATACGTTTCAAGCAGAGCGCGAAAAAAATGGAAAAGGTGGTGACGCTTGCTCTGATGGAGTCGCTCCACAAGCGCATCACGTACTTGAAGGGTGACAGAATTATCACGCTCGCTGATTACACGAAGCAACAAAAGAGGTCGGCCGTTTCGCTTCTTAACGCTGCGCGTCGCCAAAGTATTCCGGCTTTTCGTGAAAAAGGCATTTGGAAAATCGGAGAAGGGTTCGTATTTATGCCGCGTAGATAGGATAAAAGATCTCCTCTCATAAAACCACCCCTTGGGGTGGTTTTACTGGTCTCGCTGTATGAGCTGTGGCTTCGCCGCTTGTTGTCTGGCGGAGCCCTGCACTGTGCGGTGCAAGGTGGATCCGTGTTTGCTTGGCGGAGCCACGTCGCTCGCGAGCGACGTGGCGGAGAGAGAGGGATTCGAACCCTCGCGGGGCTTTTGACCCCCTACAGGTTTAGCAAACCCGCCCCTTCAGCCTCTTGGGTATCTCTCCGTGGTGAGGCGGGGAGACTGTACCAATGATGCCGCGCGGAGGCAAGGGCGCTAGGGTTTTTTGCATCTTTTACCCAAGATGCTATGCTCTGCCTACCTCGGGCATACTCGAGGGATAGATGAGGGATTTACGGAGAGGTGGCTGAGTGGTCTAAGGCAACGGACTTGAAATCCGTCGTACGGGCAACTGTACCGAGAGTTCGAATCTCTCTCTCTCCGCCACGTCGCTCGCGAGCGACGTGGCTCCGCCATCGTGTATGGTTGAGCTACGTAGACCGCGAGCGACGTGGCTCCGTCAAATAACAAGCGGCGAAGCCACGCCTTATACAGCGAGACCAGTAAA
>JAGOUA010000070.1 GCA_018061485.1 Patescibacteria group bacterium | reverse complement strand
TTGGATCCGCTTCTGGACGATCCATTTTGTTGAGCGCGACGACAAACGGCAATTTTGCCGCACGAATAATATCAAGGGCTTCTTTGGTTTGCGGCTGCACCCCATCATCTGCCGCCACGATCAACACTGCCACATCAGCGACCTTTGCACCGCGGGAGCGCATCACCGTAAACGCTTCGTGACCAGGCGTATCGATAAAGGTGATCTTTCGACCCTTCTTTTCTACTTGGTAGGCACCGATGTGCTGCGTAATACCACCCGATTCACCAGCCACCACGTTTGTTGCGCGAATCGCATCAAGCGTCTTGGTTTTTCCGTGGTCGACGTGGCCCATGATCACTACGACGGGCGCACGAGGTACCATACCGTCCGCCGCTTCTTGGGCAAGAAGCTGCTTTACACGACCTTCGTCGTTCACCGAGGCAATTTCTTTCTGGTTCGCATCTTCTGCGCTCGCTTTGTACCCTAATTCTTCCGCGATAATAGAGGCGGTCGTAAAGTCGATACGCTCGTTCTGCGAGGCAAGAATACCCGCCTTCATCAACTGCTGAATCACGCGCGTGACCGGCAAGTTAAGCAAGCCAGCAAATTCACGAACCGTAATCACCGGCGGAAGTTCCACCGTTCGCACCACTCCTTCGGCCGTAGTGGTACCCGCCGTCTGTTGACGAAGCACCTGATCACGTAAACGCTCACGACGAGCATTCTCCAACCATTTTTTATAGATTTGATCGGCGACACGATCATCCACCTTGATAGCACGTCCTCCGATATCAAATCCAAGCGCTGGCAGCTTGTTTAAGAGTTCTTGAGGGGTAACGCGTAACCGGCGGGCAAGTTCAGTGACATTCATTGTTCGGAGTGTAGCCGTGACAACCCAGAACGTCAAGCGCCCTTGCGGAGGTTTTTTGGCTCGGTTACCATCCGTTTATGCCCGACTATCATGGCCTTCTGCTACTCGATAAGCCTCCCGGACCCACGTCTCACGACGTGGTAGACCGCGTGCGCAAAGCCCTCGGTATACGCGCCGTGGGACACGCCGGCACCCTTGACCCCTTTGCGAGCGGCCTTCTGCTCTTGGGCGTCGGAAAGGGCACCAAGGCGCTCACAGCCCTGGTTGGCCAGCGAAAAACCTACTGGGTACAGACTCGCTGCAACGCCTCAAGTGACACCTTTGACCGCACGGGAGTGATTACCCCTGTAGAGACCCCACGCGACGCCCCCTCTCCTACCGAGCTTACCGCCGTTCTTGAGGGGTTTTTGGGAGAGCAGGATCAACGAGCACCTATCTATTCCGCGATTAAACGGGAGGGGAAAAAGCTCTATGAACTGGCTCGAGCAGGCACCATCACCGACCAAGAACGCCCCGTACGACGCATTGCTGTCTACGATCTATCCCTAGCGAGCGTGGACTGGCCCACCATCACCTTCTGTGTCACCGTGTCATCTGGAACGTATATTCGGAGCCTTGTGGATGATATCGGCCTACGCCTTGGCACTCGCGCGTACGTCGAAGAACTACGGCGCACCCACATTGGGACGTACGCCGTTCAAGGGGCGCTTGTCGCCGATCGCCTAACTCGCGAAGCCGTGGAACAAGCCCTCCTCCCCCTGCCATAAGCCACCCCATCAAAAAAGAGCTTGCCTATCGACGAAGAGGGTGGTTTTTGCTAGACTCACCAAGCTCTACTATCGTGAACTTCCCGACTGACTGCTCTGGCTGCCCATCCGTTCCGACGAGCCTCCCCTATGAATATCTCTTTGATTCTCCTCCCCGCCCTGGGTTTGGGCGTGGGTTTTGGCGTAGGATACCTGTATCGCCATCGTATTGGCTCGCAACACAAGACCTCCGCCGAACAGCAAGCGGTGGAGATTCTTCGACGTGCCGAACAAGCGCACGCTCAAAAACTCGAACAGATCGCGGAAAGCATCAAAGAAGCGGAAGACAAGCACCAAGACGTCTTGCAGAAAGCCAAAGAAAAAGCGATTAAGATCCTCGAAGAAGCTCGCCTCGAAGAGAAGACAGCTATCGAAGCGCTTCGCCAGCAGCAGGCCGAGCTGGCTGATCGTGAAAAAGCCTTCTTAGAAAAAATCCTGACCGTCGACACGCGCCAGCAAGAGCTCGAACAGGAGCACGCAGCGCTTCTAGCACAAAAACAGGAGCAGGAAACTCTTTTAAAGGCACTACAAACGGAGTTAAGCGCCGTAAGCGGCCTTTCTCGCGAAGAAGCTCTCACTCGCCTCTTGGATGAAGTCGAACGCGAGCAGCAAGAGGCTCTCTTATCGCGCTTACGCAAATTGGAAGATCACGGCAGCGAAGAACTGGATCGCCAAGCAAAAAATCTACTCGCGACCATGATTCAGCGCCAAGCGGCTTCCCATGTGAGTGAAACAACTACCACCTACGTCGAACTGCCAAGCGAAGAAATGAAGGGCCGTATTATCGGACGCGAAGGACGCAACATCAAAGCGATTGAGCTATTAACAGGCTGCGAGCTAATCATCGACGAAACGCCTGGCATTGTCACGATTTCAGGCTTCTCGCCTATTCGTCGCCAGGTGGCAAAACGCGCGCTGGAAAAACTCATTGCTGATGGACGTATTCATCCAGGCCGCATCGAAGAGTTTGTGGACGAAGCAAAAAAAGATCTCGCTATCGATATCAAAAAAGCCGGCGAAGAAGCGCTGTTGCAACTCGGCATCTCTCCCGCGGAAATCGACCCGAAGTTCACCCAAATCTTGGGGCGTTTAAAGTTCCGCACAAGCTACGGACAAAACGCCTTGATGCACTCGCTCGAGGTGGCTCATT
>JAGOUA010000023.1 GCA_018061485.1 Patescibacteria group bacterium | reverse complement strand
CGGGCGGCCCTCGAACGCGTAGACGCACGGGAACGGGATGCTTCTCGAGGGAAGAACCAGGGCACCGCGCCTCCAACAAGCGATCTGCGCGTCGGAGGGCTGGCCCTTGGTCCACGCCGCGTAGGGACGGCTCAGCCCCCCGGCGCAAAACGGCGCATCTTGCCCCGCCTCCTTCCACCCCACTTCTTTCGACGCACCCGCCCCCTCCATGGGGGGCTTTCGTTCTTCGTTATTCATCACCCAACCTCCTTCTACAGACCGCGTTTGCTCACGCGTAGAACAGCGTAAGTAGCGTATTCTAGCCTCAAAAAAGGCGCTTTGTCAAGGCGCCTTTTCGCTGTTTTCTGTGGATTATCGCGTTCGGCCGTGTCTGAGCGGCTTTCGACCCTTTGGCCGCGACACCGCACCCTCTGTCGGTTTTGTTGCTTCTGCTCGTTTTTTCTGCTCTTTTTCGAGAATCGTAATCTCATCTCGCAAGATAGCCGCCAATTCAAATTGCAGCTCTTTTGCCGCCTCTTTCATCTCCTGACGCTTCCGCTTAATCAAATCCTCAATCTTGCCAGAATCGGCCGCCTGCTCAAGCGCAAGAATCGCTTTGACGCGCTCAGTTTTGCCAGATCCTTCAAGGCCAAGTACTTCGCGCAAATCCTCCACCTGCTTACGAATGGTCTGCGGCGTGATGCCGTGAGCTTCATTATAGGCGAGTTGCTTTGCTCGACGACGCTCGGTCTCCGCCATAGCGCGCTGCATAGACTTGGTCACCGTGTCGGCGTAGAGCAGCACCTCGCCACGCACGTTACGTGCCGCGCGACCGATCGTTTGAATGAGCGACGTCTCAGAACGAAGAAACCCCTCTTTGTCCGCATCTAGAATCGCGACCAGCGAGACTTCCGGCATATCCAACCCTTCGCGCAATAAGTTCACCCCCACCAGCACGTCATACGTCCCTTTACGAAAATCCGTGAGAATCTCCAAGCGATCGATCGTCTCGACATCGCTATGCAAATACTGCACCTGAATACCCGCGTCCTTCATGTAGGTAGTGAGTTCTTGCGCCATCTTTTTGGTGAGCGTCGTCACGAGCACGCGCTCGCCTCTCGCAATCACCGGACGAACGCGCATGAGCAGATCCTGGACCTGACCAGCGTGGGATCCGTCCTTGTCGGGCGTGATCGGCAACACACGCACCGCAGGATCAACTAATCCCGTCGGACGAATGATCTGCTCAACCACCTGCGAAGAATGTGTCAGCTCATACGATCCGGGGGTCGCCGATACACATACGACGGCACGCATCTTGGCTTCGAGTTCTTCAAAGCGAAGTGGTCGGTTATCCGCCGCCGAAGGCAAACGAAACCCATGTTCAATCAAGGTTTTTTTGCGGGCACGATCTCCCTCGCTCATCGCGCCCAATTGGGGAATCGTCACGTGCGATTCATCCACCATCAGCACAAAATCATCGGGAAAGTAGGAAAACAACGTGTCAGGAGGTAGTCCCGGATCTCGTCCAGAGAGCGGTTGTGAGTAGTTTTCGACACCATTGCAATACCCCACTGTTTCGAGAAGTTCCAAGTCATACTTGGTTCGTCGCTCGAGCCGATCCGCCTCGAGGAGCTTGCCCTGTGACTCAAACCACGCGACACGCTCACGCAATTCTTCGCGAATACGCACGATAGCCCGTTCACGCTCGGGACCAAGCGTAACAAAATGCTTCGCAGGAAACACCCAGATCTCGCGCTCTTCGCGTTTTTTCTCGCGAGTGAGTGCATCGATCTTGGCAATACGCGCGATCGTCCCGCGAAACGACTCGATACGATACACCACCTCTTCGTGAGCTGGCATGATCTCGAGAAGTTCACCGCGGACAAAAAAACTTCCTCGTGAGAGAACGCCATTTGGGACACGAGTAAATTGCATCTCGATCAGCTGCGTCAACACACGCTCGCGGTCAAACGCCCCACCCTCTGCCAGATGCAACATCGTGTGTTTGTACGCGTCGGGAGCACCCAAGCCATAAATACACGAAACAGAAGACACGATAATCACATCGCGACGCGTCAGAAGGGCCTGTGTTGCCGAGTGCCGCAATCGATCAATCTCCTCGTTGATCATCGCCTCTTTTTCGATGTACGTGTCAGACGAAGGGAGATACGCCTCTGGTTGATAGTAGTCGTAGTACGAAACAAAATATTCCACCGCATTTTCGGGAAAAAACTGGCGAAACTCGTTACAAAGTTGCGCCGCCAACGTCTTGTTATGCGCGATCACGAGCGTTGGACGCTGCACACGCTGAATCACGTTCGCCATCGTGAACGTTTTTCCGGTTCCCGTCGCCCCGAGCAGCGTCTGAAAGCGATCGCCCCGCTCTAATCCTTGAACGAGCGCATCAATAGCCTGCGGCTGGTCTCCGGCTGGTTGATAGGGCGAAACAAGATGAAAAGGCGATTTCATGTGTCTACGAGCTTAAAACGTTTTGCTTTTTCCCACAAATCCGCATCTGCCTTGCGTGAACCGCCGACACCCGTCACAAAACTATTCACCCGACCCATCGCCCACTGATGTTGCGCAACCCCTGGACGGTGTCCGGTATTCCACGCCTTCATTCCACGGTTATATACTTGTCGCAAAATCACCACGGGAATCCCCGAATACACCGCCTTCTTCTCGAGGGCAGTTCCCACAGGCGTTGCCCGTTTCGCCACAAGAGCACGAAGCGTCTTTGTCGCCTTTCCTGGGCGCGTTTTGATACGCTTCCCATCGGTAAAATCCGCATCCCATTCTTGCTTAAACATGTTCTTCCCCGCAAAACGGTCAATTTCGCGTTTCATCGCCGTTTTTGATCCGTAGCGGCCGGTCGCCACCAGTCCAGCCAGGTATTTTGCTGGAACCTTTTTCCCCTTGGGCGTTCGCTCGGCACTTACTCCTTCAAGAGTAGCCTTCTCACGAGCCCTCCTATGAGCGATCGCCATACACTCCTCGTAAAAGAGCAAGATCTTTTTGACTCACGGTAAGAAGGTCGATGTTTTTCTGCTCCAACTCACGCAACATCGCCCCTCCGTGCGCATCGTCAGGGAGAGTCTCGCGGTAGAATGCCGAAAACGCAGCAAGGTCTTTAATAAAACAAAACCCTCCTGCACCGCGACCACCATCGTGGCTGATCGCGAGATGCGATGCGCCGATACGAGGATCCTGTGCCACCGCTTCACGCACAAGGTCATAGTCAATACCGAGCTTTTGCGAAAGATCAAATATCATGTTCGCGAACAGCACTTTTTGCGCAAGAAAGACATTCCCCATGTATTTGATTAATTCAGCGGCGTGAACCGGCATACACGCTGCATACGGAGCTGGCGGCAACAACGCTAATACCCGCTCGGCATACGGCTCTGATAGCGTTGTGTAGCCCACAATGTTTCGTAACGGATGTCGTGCATCATGCGCCGCTGTTTTTGCGACCAAAAACTCGGGTGAGTGAAAGAGATACCGATCTGGAAAAAGCTCCTGCAAGGATTCGGTGGTACCCGGAAGAAGCGTCGATTTAATGACCGCTATCTTGCCCACGCCCACGAGTGGTAGTACCTCGCGCACAATGGCACTGCTAAAACCATCTGGCGTTGTTGGCGTAGGAACCGCAATAAACACCACGTCGCAACTCGCGATAGCCTCTTTATTCTCACGATACGGCGCTTCTTGCGCATAACGAATCACCGTGTAACCGCGCTCTTCAAAATCATCAGCGTACGCCTTACCAATAAAACCCTGTCCGATAAAGCCGATAGTCATACAAGCAGCATAAGAAGGACGAATACCCTCTACCGTACCGTAGGTGCGCAAAAAAGAACACCCTTCTAGGAAGAAGGGGTTTCTGCGGTGGCGACGTCTGCCTTCAGCGGAAGAATCAAGCGACGAATCTCTGTCTCCGGCTCGCCAATCGCACGAATCTCTAAATCTCCAGCGCGCATCTCTTGCCACACGAATGTTGCTTCGTGCGTATCTTGAGACCCTTCTCGCAAAGCAAGATCCGCCAGCTTAACCCCCTCTTGTTGTCCCGCAAGACGCAGCCATACCTCTACTCGCTTTGCGCCTTCGGTGGTAACACGCAAACTCACTTCTTTGCCTTGTTCTACGCGGTAGCCCTCGCCCTCTGGTGTAAAGCCTTCAGGACGCACAGAGCTGATCAGCGGCGCTGCATCCGACGTAGCAATGACCTGCTTACGAGGTTGTCCTACGGCGGAAAATGGTGTTTCTATACGACCAGACGCATCGGTCTGCGTAAGACCGGCAAGCACCCAAAACAACGACGCCTCGCAATCCGTTCGCTGACCCTGCTCACACGCAAGATACCGAGCCATTTCGCGCTCACGCGTGGTATCGAGACGCCAAACAAATACCCCTCCAATCAGCACCACGACAACGCCGAGCGCGATACATCCTCGCAAAAAGAGCGACACAGCAGAACGTTCGTCCATATGAAGCTCAGTATAGCATGGTCGCGCTACGACACCAACACGCGCGGGATATCCCCTCGTAAACGAGCGAGCACTTCATAGGGAAACAGGGTCGGATCTTGTTGCTCCCATGCTTCTGGCGTGTACCCGTCAAGGGTTTCTCCTCCAAAAATCACGACCTCGTCTTCGAGAGATGCATCCGGAACACCCGTCAGATCCACCATACACATATTCATACACACGCGGCCCACCACTGGGACACGCTTACCTCGAATGCTCACGGCACCCAATCCAGAGAGCCGACGATCAAACCCATCGGCATACCCAACCGGAAGAATCCCTAATCGCATCGGTCGATCGACAGCATAGGTACGTCCATAGCCCACGGTTCCCCCCTTAGGAACCTGCTTAATCTCGGCTAACAGGGTCTTCCACGAAAGCACTGGCTGGAGCGGAATATCACGTCCCTGATCACGCAAACATTGCCCCAATTCGGCCGAAGACCAGTGTCCGTAGAGCGAAATACCCAGACGCACCACATCAAAGAGCGCGCCTGGATGCAGCCACAGCGCCGCACTACAAGCTACGTGGCGATACGTCGGAACGATGCCTTCTTTTGCAAAACGAAACACCGCCTCACGAAAGACCTCCACTTGCTCCTTGACAAATATATCCGAGGTCACGTTCTCTGCATCCGCTAAGTGCGTGCACAATCCCTCGACCACAGCACGCCCAGGATGCGCCCGTAACCATTCCAAGAGCCGTTCCTGCTCTGCCACGTCCGCTCCTTGACGATGAAGCCCCGTTTCAATTTCGATATGGATCATTGCGGGGCGACTCATCAACAGGTCGCGTAACCCCTCTAACTGATCCACTTTTGACACCACAAACGCAGCACCATAGCGCACCGCCGTCGCGAGCTGATGACGTGGCACATAGCCCAAAATCACGATAGGCGTCTGCGGGAACACGGCTCGAATACAGGCCACTTCTTCCACGCTATCCACGCATAAAAAGGGGAATGTCTGCCCATCAAGCGCGCGACACACCTCTTGAAGACCATGTCCGTAGGCGTTCGCCTTCACCACAGGAGCGATCATCGCCCCATGCGCCGCAAATGACGCTTGTCGAAGATTCGAGCGCAACGCCTCACCCGACAGCTCGATCCACGTTTTCGCCGGAGGAGCGATCATGCGTTACATCGCGGAAGAACGAGGAGTGATTCGTTCAAACCCGCACAAAGGACGAAGGACTTCTGGCACAAGAATCGAGCCATCTTCTTGCTGATAATTCTCTAACACAGCAATCATCGCACGAGAAAGCGCCAGGGCTGTTCCGTTCAACGTATGCACGTAGTCGAGCGAGCCATCCGCGCGACGCACGCGAATGTTCAACCGACGAGACTGATAATCGGTACAGTTCGAGGCACTTGTAACCTCTCCCCAATCACCGGCTCCCTGCTTTTTGCCCCACATCCACGCTTCAAGATCGTACTTGCGATACGCGGGCGCACCCAAATCCGCCGTACAAATATCCAACACTCGGTATGGAATACCAAGCTTGGTAAAGATGCGTTCCTCAAGACGACGGATCTCTTCGTGGATCGCGTCAGAGTGCTCCGGTGTACACACAACAAACATCTCTACCTTGCTGAATTGATGCACGCGATATAAGCCGTACGATTCGCGACCATACGAACCGGCTTCGGTGCGAAAACAATGTGATAACCCCACATATTTGAGCGGCAAGGCAGATTCATCCAGAATCTCGTCGCGATGATACCCACCGATCGTAATTTCGGCCGTTCCTACAAGCGAAAGATCCGTTCCTTCGATAGAATAGATCTGCGTTTCTTCCCCACGAGGGTTGTATCCCGTACCCATGAGCACTTCTTGCTTGGCGAGGTCTGGCGTTTCGAGCGGAATAAACCCTTCTTTGCGAAGTTCTTGCAAGCCCCACAGGATAAGCGCCTGTTCAAGCAAGACCAGATCATTCTTCACGTAATAAAACTTCGCGCCGGTGACTTTTGCCGCACGATCAAAATCGAGCAAATCCAACGAAGCAGCAAGCTCCGTGTGCGATTTTGGTTGCGTGAGAGGACGGATTTCCCCTCCCCCTCGAGCGATCTCCACGTTTTCGGCATCAGATCCACCAAGTGGCGCATCAGGATGGGCGCGGTTTGGAATGCGTAAGAGTTCTTCACGGGTCTCTGCTTCGAGCGCTTCGAGCGTGGCCTCGAGCGTCGCGAGTTCTTCTTTGAGCGCTTTTCCACGAGCGACCAAGGCTGGGCGCTCATCTGCCGAGACATTCGGGATGCGCTGAGCCACCTCATTACGCTCACGACGCAACTCCTCGACCTGTCGCAAGCTCGCGAGACGTCGTTCATCCAACGCAAGAAACGCTGCGACATCTATCGTCATACGACGATCATCGCAGTTTTTTTGCACCTCTTCTGCATGTGTTCGCAAATAGCCAAGATCCATCATAACAAACAAAGATTAGTCGCGGGGGCGCAACGTTGGAAAGAGGAGCACCTCTTTAATCGTCCCCGTTCCGGTAATAAGTGAGACAAACCGATCGATTCCCATACCCATTCCGCTCGCTGGAGGCATGCCGTGCTCAAGCGATTCAAGGAAAAGCTCATCCAAGCGCTGCGCTTCTTCACTTCCCTCGCTCGCCAAGCGCTCTTCTTCGGTCAAGCGCTCGCGCTGAAGGAGCGGGTCATGCAGCTCGTAATAATACGCATTGATCACCTCTGCACCACACACCACCAGCTGCGCACACGCGCTCTTGGTAGAATCTTCCAGCGACACGTTCGCGAGAGGCTTCATGCCGGCAGGATAGTCCAACACCCAGGTTGGCTGCACGATGGAGACACGTCCCGTTTTTTTGTAGAGCGTATCAAGACAGTCGCTGTAGCTAAAACACCCGCGAAAATCAATGTTAAGCCCACGAGCCTGCACCTCTTGCACCAGCGCTTCCTGCGTTGGATACACATCGATATCAAGATTAATAGCCTCGAGAATGGTTTGACGAAAGGTCTTTTGCGGAAATGGCCCAGCAAACGAGAGTGTCTGCCCTTCTGGCGTTGCCACATCCGTCGTTCCCAAGGCTTCGCGTACCATATACGAGACCATCTCCTCGAGCATGCGCAAAAACGGCTCACGACGAGAATACGCCTGATACAGTTCAATCATGGTGAACTCGGGGTTATGCGTAGGATCGATCCCCTCGTTGCGGAAACAGCGGCCGATCTCGTACACACGCTCAAAACCACCCACGAGCAAGCGCTTTAAATAGAGCTCAGGCGCAATACGAAGATAAAAATCCACATCGAGCGCGTTGTGATGCGTGATAAACGGTCGGGCGTTTGCCCCTCCCGGAATAGGATGGAGCATCGGCGTCTCGACCTCCATAAACTGCTGACCATCTAAAAACCGCCGTAATGCACTCACGGCCTTTGAACGAACACGAAAACGCTCACGCACCTCTTCGTTTGAAAGAAGATCGAGCTCGCGTTGGCGATAGCGTGTTTCGATGTCTTGCAATCCATGCCATTTTTCTGGCAGCGGCAGCAGCGCCTTGGTAAGCAACCGCCACGAACGCACATGAAGACTTTTTTCACCACGTCGCGTCAAAAAACACACGCCCTCTGCTTCGAGAATATCTCCCGGATCGAGACGATCACGAAACGTCGTGAACGCTTCGCCGAGATCATCTTCCTTGCACGCTAGCTGAAGCTTTCCCGTTTCATCCACCAAATCCGCAAACAACATCCCGCCATGCACACGAATCGTCAAAAGACGTCCAGCGAGGGTGACGGGTGTTTGTTGCTCTATCGCTTGGTCAAACATCGCCAAAACCGCCGCAACGGTGTGCGAGCGGCGAGGTTCTACGGCAAACGGCGAATGACCCGACTCGCGCAACTGGCGCGCTTTTTCAAGACGGACATGGCGTTCATCGAGGCTCATATAGCGAAAGCTTACGCAATCGAAAGGACTTTGTACACGGTTGGACCGGCAGGCGTCTGCACAGAGACCGATCCACCCACGAGCGCATTGAGAAGAGCGAGCCCCAAGGGAGATTCATTCGAGATCTTGCCCGCGAAAGGGTCTGCCTCGCTAGAACCAACAATGGTGTAGGTTTTTTCTTTCCCATTTACGAGCACGACAACGGTAGAACCGATACGCACCTTTTTAGTGTCTGTACCGCTTTCGTCAATCAGTTGGTAGGTTTTGAGAACTTCTTCTAATTCAAAGACGCGACCCTCGATCATGCCGAGTGCCTCTTTTGCGTCGTGGTATTCCGCGTTTTCGGACAGATCGCCGAGCGCCTTCGCCTCTTCAATACGCTTGGTCGCTTCTGGGCGCTTGGTGTTTTTCAGCTCGTCGAGTTCTGCCTGAACGTTCGCGAGGCCTTGTTTGGTGAGATACGGGGTTTGCATAAACAGAAAAAAGAAAGTCGGTCGCTCATACGAGATGAGATGACCGAACATTCCTATCGTATAAGAGAGCGGCTTTTTCTGTCAATAGACGGATTTTTTGCCTATTCTTGGGCACGTAATGCCCACCAAGCGCGTAAGACTTCACGTGCAACGGGTGTCGCTACGCGAGATCCCTCCCCTCCTTCTTCGATAAGTACCGTTACCACCAGTTCTGGCTCTTCAAACGGAGCAAAAGCGGTAAACCACGCATGTGTCGCTCGATTCGAGTTCCACTGAGCGGTTCCGGTCTTTCCTCCCGACGAAAACGGGAGCACGCTCAGCCCTCGGGCCGATCCATACACCACCGCATCACGCATCCCCTGACGCGCCTCTTCGATCGCTTCAACCGAAGCCCCTACAGACATCGTCGAAGAAGCTGCTTCGAACGCTACGTGTGGCGTCACCAGCGTACCTCCGTTCGCAATCGCCGCCGTATACCGCGCCACCTGCAAGGGCGTCACGAGCAAATCCCCCTGTCCAATTGATAGATTATAGGTGTCCCCCACATACCATGGCTGCTTACGCACATCCTCTTTCCACGCCTTTGTGGGCACAAAGCCCTTGTTCTCTCCTGGAAGATCTATGCCCGTAAGCGACCCAAGTCCAAAGCGCTGAAGCCACGCGGAAAGCTTTTCTGGACCCATCCCTGTAAAACTTTGGTACCCTCCGCCCACCATGTAATAAAACGTGTTCACCGACCACGCAATCGCCCGACGAACATTGGTCGTTCCATGACCTCCCGCCTGCCAATCCGGAAAAAACCACTGCCCCAAACGTAAACCGCCGGTTGAAAGCACGGTGGTCGCAGGAGTCACAACACCTTCCATAAGTGCCGCAACAGATACCGCGATCTTGACTGTCGATCCTGATGGATACACTCCCGCGATCGCGCGCTCAAAGAGCGGTTGATCCGGATTTGTTGTGAGAGCGGCATACACCGTAGAAGACACTCCTCCGGAAAAAAGATTGTTATCGTACGCGGGTAAAGATACCAATGCACGGACCTCACCAGAGCGAGGATCCATCGCCACCACCGAACCACGGGCGAGCTTTTCTTGCGTTAACAGCGTTTGAAGCGCCACTTCGGCCGCTTTTTGCAAACGAACATCCACTGTGAGACGCACCGTTCGCCCATCAATAGGTTGATCATCTCGTACCACCATTTTTGCCCGTCCACGAGCATCCACTTCTGAGGTGCGAAATCCCAATACCCCTCGCAACGAGGCTTCGTACGAGCGCTCTACCCCCGTCTTGCCAAGCTCATCTACGCGTCGATACCCCTGATCAACGCGCGAAGCGAGCTCACGCTCAGAGATTCTTCCTACATACCCCAATATATGCGACAAACTAGGAACGTCTTTTGAAACAGGGTATGAGCGACGAGGTCGCGCTTCGAGCGCCACCGCCGGAAGCGCCGGCAAGCGAACAGCGAGAGCTAACGCCTGATCGTACGGAAGGTTATCCGCCACCAAGACAGGGTCATCGGCAATGGAGGGCTTAACCTCTACCAGTGTGTGCATCTGTTCAAGCGATACGCCGACAAGCCGACCAATCTCCGCCAACATCTGTATACGCTCCTCCGTCTCAACCGGAATATCGCGAGGAACAACCG
>JAGOUA010000069.1 GCA_018061485.1 Patescibacteria group bacterium | reverse complement strand
ATAAACTGCGTTGGTTGCTCCGCGGCGTTTTTACGGGTACCTATATACCCTAAGAATTGTTCTAGGGCGTTTATTTGATTCGTCAGCGGTTCGCTAATATCAATATAGATGGGCAACTTGTCTTTTCGATGAATAACGGTGCGTTTATCATGAGATCCCGTCAGAATACCAAGCGTTGGACGCGCATGAGCATACTCGGCGACACGAAACCACGCGGCAAGATCATCTGTGGCGTACGGTAAGCGAAAACCCTCTGTAAGCGTCTCTGTAATGATTGGCATGTCAACAATGAATGGTTGACCGGCTTTGAGCGTTTGACGTCCTGTGAGACGCTGTGTGGCCTCGAGGAGCTCTTCACGGGACAGCTCGCGATGGATCACGCCACGCGGATCAACCTCGAGCCATTGTGTCGCCGTCTTCACCCACAAAAAGGTGTGCTGCTCATGCACGATGAGTCGCACAATATTCGAACCACGTTCAAGACGAGCTTCTACGCGTTCAGCTAACCAGCGATCGCGAAGCGCTTGCTCAATGGTTTCACGCGGAAAAAACCACCGGTGTCGTGGATGCCATGGACGCCACGTTGTGCGCGCATCAGCCAATGAAAAGAGTACCGACTTGGCTTCAATGGGGTCTATCCCCTTCGCGCCTTCAACGCGTACATCACGAATCAGGAATAACGGGCTTTGAAAAATCACCATCCCCCACCCCACCACAGAAAAAAGTCCGAGGGCAAAAAAAGCGGCCTTTCGACGAAAAAAAGGATCGGTAGAAAAGCGATGACGAACGTGCGTGAGACGGCTGGCTGGGAGCATCCTCTCCAGTATCTCAAATAAACAAAGAACCTTCCATACGTGCGCCTGACTTTGTCGAGCTCTCCGCGCGTTCGTCAGCGCACAGACTAGTGCGCCTCGCTCACGTGCTCGATCTCTTCGCGTCATGCATCACGTATAAAAGGTTCTCGCTCTTTATTTATTTAGGGTAATTGTCTTATGGGTTGAGCCTATTAATAAGACGTGGGAACGGGATCGTTTCGCGGATGTGATGCAAGCCGCAGATCCACGCCGTGAGACGCTCAAGACCGTAACCAAATCCAGAGTGTGGCACGGAACCGTATTTGCGCAGATCGACATACCAAGCGAGTGGCGCTGGATCGAGACCTTGTTCCGCAATACGCCGTTCAAGGATCTCGATGGACTCTTCACGTTGTGAACCGCCGATAATCTCACCGTAGCCCTCTGGAGCGAGTAAGTCCGCATTGAGTACACGTGTCGCGTCTTGCGGATCGCGCTTCATGTAGAAGGCTTTTACCGCGGCAGGATACTTCTCGATAAAGATTGGCCGGTCGTATTGCTTGGTGAGCATCGTCTCATCGTCCGCACCAAGATCGTCCATGTCGCCAATATCTGAGCCAAGCTCGCGAAGCTTTTGTACAGCTTCTTTATGCGTCAGGCGTGGGAATGGCGCTTGTACCTGCTTGAGTGGGGCTTGATCGCGCTCAAGAATCTGTAACTCTGTTTGGCAGTTGGCGAGGACGCGCTCCACGATATGCACGACAAGAGACTCTTGAATGCGCATGTTCTCTTCATGATCCGCGAAGGCGGTTTCTGCGTCCATCATCCAAAACTCGGTGAGGTGTCGACGCGTCTTGGATTTTTCTGCGCGGAATACAGGGCCGAAGTCGAAACACTTGCCCACCGAAGCGATCGCCGCTTCAAGATAGAGCTGTCCGGATTGGGAGAGATACGCCTTGGTCGTCTCATCAAAATACGGGACTTCAAATAGTTCGGTTGTGCCTTCGCAAGCACTTGGCGTGAAGATGGGGCTATCAATCTTGATGTAGCCATGCGCGCGCATCCATTCGTACGTCGCGTAGATAATCTCATTGCGCACTTTTTGAATCGCCCACTGACTTGGGGAGCGCAACCACAGGTGACGTTGATCAAGCAAAAAATCCGGACCATGTTCCTTTTTGCCGATGGGAAACTCTTCGGCAATTTGCACCGCTTCGACGTTCGTAGCTTGTACTTCGTACACGCCCTCTTTTTTTGGATGACGTACCACCTTGCCTTCTACGCGGCAGGAAGACTCAAGCGTAAGCGAGAGCGTCGCTTCCCACGCAGCTGGGGAGACGGCGTCTTTGTTGACGACGGCTTGCGTAAAACCAGAGCCATCGCGTAGCTGGATAAACGCAATAGAACCACTCGAACGAATGTTATACGCCCAACCTTCTAGACTCACGTCCTGATCAACAAGCGAGGGGAAATCCACGATGCGGTGCGACATATGGGGATAGTGTGCGGAAATGGGGTGTTTTTTGCAAGAGGAAAAGCCCGCGTGATGGCGGGCCTAGAGAGACTGGTGGGGAGAGATTGTCGTGAGGAGGGTTATCGCGAGAGAGGCGCGGCTCGTCGGTGGGCGGGCATGAAGGCTTGCTTCACGGGGAAGAGCGGATCGCCCCCCTCTTCTGCAAGTCGTACTTGGTGCTGAGTGATGGGCGGTGTACGCGGAGTCATCCACGGCCGGCCTGCATCGGGCGCCCAACCGCGTGCACCACGTCCGCGAGTCTTCTTACCGGCCCGTCGCATCACCTTGTGTCCCACGTTTTGCGTCCTTGCCATGCGAAGTCACCTATGTTCGTGAGCGTTTCCGCTCGTGTTTCTACGGTAAGCGTAAGGACGCCGAAAGTATACGATATACTCATAAAAAAACGCAAATCCCCTTCTCTATCCCAGCTCAAACGTGGCTATGCCACGTCACTCACGAACGACATGGTTACACCCTGTCACTCGCGAGCGACAGGGTTACACTGGAGAGCTCAGGGGAGAGCGTGACACGGGGAGAACTTCAAACATCGCCTCAAAAACCTGGGTTGCGTCTAAAAAGTGGGTTTGGGGAGCGCTTACATGGAGCGCTTGCTCAATGGGATGCGCACGAAAAAACGTGAGGAGTTTGGCGAGTTCCGCTTGGGGAGTAGAAAACGGTAATGAGCGCGATC
>JAGOUA010000022.1:5861-11394 GCA_018061485.1 Patescibacteria group bacterium | reverse complement strand
CCCGCGAACAAGCGGAGCTGGTTGATGCGATCGCCGGCATGCACGCGCACCGGAAACGACATGGGAATCACCTCGAGCCACAGCTGGCCTTTGAATCCAGCTGGTACCTCGTCAAAACTCGCGACACTGTCTGCGAGCAAGCGACTGCGAAGATTGATACGTCCACACGAGCTTTTATTGCTCGCCGTGGCGTGTACACTTGGGGGAAGAGCGAGAGATTCGGCTAGCTGTATGTAGTACACGCGTCCCGGTAGAAGCGGTTGCTCTAGCGAATGCGGCGTGGCTTGATGATGTTGAATGATGGCGGAGATGGTCTCGCCCGCGCGCGGAAGAACGGATCCGGGCATCGCAAAACAGGTGTCGGTAATCGTGAGATCGAGCGAAGAAGGTTGAAGATGCTCGGGTTTTGCGCCAAGAATCACCCCAGAAGCGAGGGCTTGTTGTAAAAGTTGAAAGGGGAGAGAGCCATGAGATCGCATAATGACTCCTAGCCTACCAAAGAGAGGGAAGAAAAAACACCCCATAGCGGGGTGCTCTTCTTTTACGAAAGAGTGTGTAAAAGTTCTTTTATACGGTTGCGGGGTCGATTTTGATACCCGGCCCCATCGTCGTGGTCACCGTAATACTCTTAAGGTACACGCCTTTCGAGGAGGAAGGCTTGGACTTTTTCACCGCGTCCATGAAGACAGCGAAGTTTTCTGCGAGCTTAGCGTTGTCGAGCGATGTCTTGCCGAAGGCCTGATGAAGATTTCCGGTTTGATCGTTCTTGAAAGCGACCTTACCCTTTTTGATATCTTCCACCATCTTTTTGACGTTGGTGCTGACCGTGTCCGTCTTTGGGTTAGGCATGAGACCGGCAGGACCAAGGATTTTTGCGACCTTGGAGAGCTTGATCATCATGTCGGGTGTTGCAACCGCGACGTCGAAGTCAATTTTGCCCGTCGAAGCGATTTCAGCGATGAGCTCTTCGCCGCCAACAATCTCCGCGCCGGCGTCTTTCGCCTCTTTTTCTTTGTCACCGCTGACAAAGGCGATAACCTTTTTTGATTTGCCGATCGAGTGGGGGAAGATGATCGTTGAGCGAACTTGTTGATCGCCCTTTTTGACGTCGATACCCAAGTTCACGTGAACCTCTACCGAGCTGTCGAACTTGGTGGTGCTCGTTTCTTTTGCAAGAGCGAGAGCTTCTTCAAGCTTGTAGAGTTTTTTGACGTCAACTTTTGTTTTGAGGGATGCGTAGCGTTTGCTGCGTGCCATAGTGGTTCAGACGTTCCCGTTGAGGAACTTCCACGGTAGGTTAAGTAATAAGTGCGCTTATTCTAGCGAAAGAAGGGTGTTTTGTCAATCATCTAGCTTCTTTTGTATACTGGGGGTATGTCCTCTGAACGCCCCCCGAGAAAACCGCCAGAAAGCCCTCATGTACAGTGGGAGCCCTTGGGCGATGCATCGAAGAGGTCTTCCCAGTCTCCGGCATCTGGATTTCCCGCGTTCGCCTTTGATCCGTTTGATGGGGTTCCGTTAGCGCCTCAGCCGAAAAAGCCTCTCGTGACGTGGGAAGGGGGAGTGGTGCCGCCACCCGAGCCTGCGCCGATCCCTTTGGTGAATCCCAAATCCTTCGAAGCAGAGCCCATTCTTTTGACGCAAAAACGTCCGTCAGATCGCCCGCCTACAGCGCCTGAGCGGCCAGTTCGTTCCATGGAGGCATTTTTTCAAGCGGAACAGCCAGGAACCGTGTACCTGAATGGTCGACCGGAGAATCTGGTAGAGGTGCCATATGGTAGACACGTCGTCTACATGGTGGATGTTTGTCCTGACTCCGGAGCCTTGATTTCCGCGAATGTCGAAGGATCGTCGATGCGAGAGTTGGGCGGAGGGCTAACGCGTTCGCAAGATCGTGTGGCATTTGCCTATCGGACGGTGGATGATCGTCCAGAGCTCCAGGGATTTGCTCTTGGAGACGGTGTTGGTTCATGCGCGTTATCCGGTCCATTTGCGCAACTGCTTGTAGAAGAGGCGGTGCAGCGTGTGGGCCAACTTCTCGATCCAGTGATTTCTCGCGAGGAGCAGCATGTGTTGATCGGTGACGTGGTGGATCGAACGCGCGACATGCGCCAAAAGTCGGGGTATATCGAACGGATCAGTAAACGTCTTTTTGAGGCGTATATACGGCAAGGGATAGATCGTGAGATGGCTACGGCAGCCACCGAAGACCTTAGGAAGAAGTTGCACGACAGCCCGCCGCGCATTGCTGCGTCAACCTTGTGCGTTGGTCGTTGGGAGCAAGGTGTTGAGCGAGACGGGTCAAGGGTCTTGCAGGGGTTGATCTTGGGGGATTGTGTGGGCGCGGTGTATGACGCGGATGGTCGGCATTTGGGGAACTTACCGTTTCAAAAAGCGTCTCGTACCCCAGGGCAATTACCGATGTTCGCGGAGTATCACGATCTGCGTGAATTGCAAGAGGTTCGGTTACTTGTTCCAAAAGGTGGATGGGTGGTGATTTCTACGGATGGGCTTGCGGATCCCTCAAACGAAAGCGTTCTTGATCCGGTGGTTCACGCTTGTTTTGCGAATCTTGGCCAGACGGATTTACGTACACGTTCCGTACAGCAGGTGCTGGAAGTCCTTGTGCCAAATATAACGGGAGATGGAGAGGTCTATCCGTCGGGCAATAAGAAAAATGATGATATAGGTTTGGTGATTCTGAAGAATGAGTGAGGGGTCTAAAAAGCTCTTCCAAGCAAAAACCGCCACCTTTTGGTGACGGTTCTCGTTGGAGCGGGTGAGGGGAATCGAACCCCTCTCTCCAACTTGGAAGGCTGGAGTAATAGCCACTATACGACACCCGCAAGAGGTTTATCGTGAGGCAATGCTAGCAAGTTCCCCCAAAGGAAGCAAGATCTCTTTTTGAGCGGTGATGCTCTTTGCTTGACAAAACCTCAAAAAACAGATGAAATGCAGTGTCGGCTAAATTGCTCTTTCAACGATTTCACAGGAGTCAGTAAGATGAGATCGCAAGAAGATACGGAGCCCGATCCGTTGGTCGGTGCTCAGTTTGGCGACGTTCGTGTCACAAAGTTTCTCGCTGAAGGTGGGATGGGGAGGGTGTATCTCGGAGATCAGTTCTTTGGAGGTACCTCTTCTCGTCGGGTCGTGATCAAGATTCTGGAGCGCTCTCATGGGCGCGGCGGCGAAGAGTTGCGTTGGCGCTTATGGGAGCGAGAAGTTCCTGCCTTGGTGGCTACGACGCATCCCAATCTTGTGCGGTGCTACCGTTCAGGCGAGGAAAAGGTTCACGACAAGCACTATGCCTATGTCGTGATGGAATATATCCAGGGGCCGACGCTGGAAGCCTACGCCGAGCAGCATGCTCATGGCATGTGGCACCGCTATGGCTGTTCCGGGCTATCAATCCGAGAGGCGTTGCGTATCGTCGCGCTGGTCGCTGCGGGGATTCGAGCGCTTCACGGAGAAGAGGTTGTTCATCGAGACCTCAAGCCTGAGAATGTGCTGATGCTGATGAAGGAAGGGGATGGCTCGGCGATTCCGGTCGTGATCGATCTTGGTCTCGCAACGGGCGCGGGCGTACCACGGGCTCACCAGACGACATACGATGGACCCATGGGGACGGGCCATACGATGGCTCCGGAACAGATGGGTGGTCGTCAGATAGACGTACGAGCCGATGTCTACGCCCTTGGGGTGATGCTTTACTTTCTCCTCACGGGATTCTATCCCGGAGAGGACGGGGAGTATGTAAAGGGCTTCACTCCCGAGAGTGAGCGGCCAACGCAGGGCTGGTTGATGCATGGAGCGTATCTCGCGAGCTTGGCAGAGCGCCGCGAGACTCCGCGGTGGTTTACTTCTGTAGAGGCGCTTCTTCGCGAGGGGTTCGTTTCTGCTGGTGTAACCCCCACGGATCGTGAAGAGCGGTTCTTGGGCGAGATCGACGAGTTCCTTCGTCAAGCGTTGGCTCCGCATCCCGATGATCGCTTCGCTTCGGTTGAAGCGTTTATGGGGGCTCTGCCAGAAGTGCCCGAGGTACTGCGTCTCACTCCCGTTCCTCGTGCGCCCCGCAGGGGAATCTCTTCCCAGTCGCGCCTAGTACTGGGAGCTATGCTGGCCTTTCTCGGTTTGATGGGCGGTGCGCTTGGAGTGGGGCTGTTGCGTAAGCGAACGAGGCTTGCTCGGACTCCCGCAGTCGCGACAGCGCCTCTCTCGAGAGACGCTGACGCCTCGTCTCACGCTCCTCCGGTCGTCGAGACGGTGGCAGCGCCGGATGCCGATGCGGGCTCTACGGTTCACGTAGACGCTTCTCCGCAAGAGCGTGTCGCGCTCGTTCCTGAGCGGGATGCGGGTCGTCGACGTGGTCGACATCGGCGTCACCGTTCGTCCGAAGAAGAGGGGGAAGAGGTCGCGCAAGCCCCAGATCCCCCCTGTGTTCCGGTTCGAGATCCTGTCTCGGGAATGCTTTCTCCGTGCCTGTAAAGACGCCCTGTTCGTGGCCCGTCTCCTCCTGAGCGGGCCTTTTTTTGTCCTATCTTGCCAAAAGGGGTAAAACTTCGTACACTTGGCGCACTTCGTTTGCCGAAGTAGCTCAGTGGTAGAGCGAAGGACTGAAAATCCTTGCGTCGCCAGTTCGATCCTGGCCTTCGGCACCATCGAAAAACCCTTCAGATTGGCGCATACCTTTGTCACGCCCTTGCGTTTTTTGCTCAACGTACTTCTCTGTACGCCTCGCAAAAAGCCTCGGTCGTTTCGCGGTCTGCATCCAATCTGAAGGGTTTTTGTGTTTTCCTCGCGCCTAGCGGGTTTTGTGTTTGAAGGGGGTTTTTGTGTTTTGTCGAGATTCGTGACACGGTCGATCTCCTTCTGAAGGAGGCTTTCGGAGGGCGACGGCCCGAGAAGGAGCCGCTTTTTCTCCAGAAAAAGACGGTGTACTCCAAAAGAAGGAGATCGACCGTGTCGACGCAAGGGTCTATTCATGCGCCAGTCTATTCTGAGAGATTATTCCAGTGTTATTGTCCGAAAGACCTACGTTTTTGCACACATCTTACACACGCCAAACACTTCAAAGCTATGGTCGGTGATGCGGGCAAAACGCGTGGCTTGTCGAGTGATCTCTTCGTTGAGTTTTTGCATGGCGCATGCATCAATATCCTGCATCGTGTGACATTTGGTACAGGTGACGTGATGATGATCGTGAGTATCGTCGCGGAGTTCGTAGCGCGTGACGCCTCCTGCATAGACGGGTCTCACGATGCTCGCGGTCGTAAACTGCTCGAGTGACCGATAGACGGTGACGCGATCTGTTCCCCTGGGAAGGCGTTCAAGAAGCTCCTGCATAGATTGAGGAGAGGGGTGCTTGGCGAGCACGTCCAAGAGCGCCACGCGACTTTGGGTGACGCGTAGCCCATGAAGGCGAAGGAGTTCTTGCGATGACATGCGAAAAGTGTGCCGTAAAACACCCATCTTGACAAATGCAACATTGTTGCATTAAAGTACGGAGCATCAGGAAATCTCTCCTGATCAACGA
>JAGOUA010000022.1:0-5761 GCA_018061485.1 Patescibacteria group bacterium | reverse complement strand
TAGCCCATGAAGGCGAAGGAGTTCTTGCGATGACATGCGAAAAGTGTGCCGTAAAACACCCATCTTGACAAATGCAACATTGTTGCATTAAAGTACGGAGCATCAGGAAATCTCTCCTGATCAACGAAGGTGAGGAATGCCGATGTGCGGAATTGAACAGACCCGGTATGACCACTGGGTCACGGATTATGAGTTGGGCGCCTTGGCCCAGCGGTATCCCGCCGCCAAGCGCTTTCTCGAAGGAGTGGCGGCTTTCAAGGATCTGCGTCCGCCTGTAGCGCTCGCGGCCCTGGTGGCCATGCAGTTGCAACGCTTACACGAGGGGAGGGCGATGGCTCCGAGTTTCTTGTTCGGGCACTATCTCTACGAGACCCCCTACTCGACGCCTCCCCATGAGTCGAACATGAGGGTAGTTGCACGGTATACGACGCCCTTTCTGAACGCCACGCACGGCGGATTCGTGGCCTTTCACATGTCGGAGGTCGCTCGTTTGCGGCTTGCTCGCGTGGCGGAGGATGAGGGTGTGTTTCTTGCTGTGGCGTGCTGCTGTGGGGAGATCTTTGAGGGGTCCCCTGAGAAGCGTGCGGGAATCTTGTTGGATCGCGAGCGGATCGCCAAGGAGGATGCTCGGATGAAGATGTACCAGTATCCGTTCGCACGGTACTTGGTGGATGGCGTCGGCGCTGTCCCCGAGGGGCTCGACCTTACTCCTGCTGCTCGCGAATTGCATGCAGAGTTCGAACGGGCGATGGAATGGCTCTGCGGGCCGGTTTCCGAGGCGGGCGAGCCGTTCACTTCGGACCAGCACATCTCCTACGTGCCCCCGCAGATGACGGTCTAGTCTCTTTCTGCGCGTCTAGCGCAACCCCTGCCTCGGAAAACTCATACTGGGTCTCCGAGGCTCTTTTATACGCTTAATGCAAGGCTTAGGTAGTTGGATGAGGTGCGAAGCGTTGGAGCGAGGGTCACCACAGGCGTACATATTCGTACGGCGCGGATGACCCGATGCGAAACGCCAGCAGATCGCCAAATACGTAAGCCGTCTCTCTATGATTATCGGTTTCATGGGCAAAGGCGGCAGCGGTAAAACCTCGATCAGCACGGCATTCACGCGTTTTTTGATACAAAAGAATCAGCAAGTACTAGCGATTGACGCGGATCACAACATGGATCTCTTGTTTAATCTTGCGGGTGAGCAAGAGACGTTTCCGTATTTAGGGAATGATCATGCGCGTATCAAGACGCTGCTCGGTATGCCGCAGGAATATAGAACCTATCAACAAGCGATCGCGGAAGAGCGCATCAACGAGCAGGTTTTTGGAACGAAGAACGCCTTCTTTTCGGCGTTTACGCGCGAAGTGGTGCCAAATCTTTGGTGTATGGCGGCGGGTCCACATACCGAGGATATTCATCACGGGGTGGCGTGTAGTCATACGCTGAGTTCGTCGCTGAAGGCGTATCTTCCATTTCTGACATTGCACGATGAGCAGGCGGTGGTTGTAGACTCGACGGCCGGTATGGATATGGTGGGAACGGGTATCGCGCGCGGCATGGATCTTGTGTGCGTGGTCACAGAACCGACGATTCACGCCACAAAAACCGCCAAGCAGATCGCGCAGGGCCTTGCGGAACATGGCGTGCCGTCCGTGTATCTTGTGAATAAATGCACGTCTCCTGAGCAGTACGCGCAGGCGGTGGAATGGTTGGGGCAAGAGCCTCTTGCTGTCTGTTCGTTTGCGGCGGATCTCGCCACGCAAGAAGCGGCGTTGCAAAGCGTCTATGCCTACGCACAAGGTGCGGTTGCGACCTTGGGCGGAAACGCCCGTCGTCGTGAACGCGCGGTACGTTTGGCAAAAGAAGGCCGTGCGTTTGCGAGCACGCGCTGAAGGGTGTTTTGTGGTATGATGTTCGTGTATGCCCGACATACTCGCGTTCCTTGCTTCTATCGGATTTGAGATTTCGCGAGATATCATTGTGCTTGTGGGGCTTGGGCTTGCGGCAACGATCTACGGCCTCACGATGGGACGTGATCGGTCTATTGTGCCGCTGCTGTCGTTGTACGTGGCGTATATTTTTGCGCAGCATTTACCGCTCGTGGCACGACTGAATCATTGGTTGACGCTTCCGCCGAGTCCTACGCTGGCGGTTTTATGGTTTGGTGTGCTCTTTTGTCTTGGATTGGTGATCTTCCAGCGGGCGCCACATATCCAGGCGCCGGGACGTGAACCAGGAACATGGTGGGAGGCGATTCTGCTCGGGGTGTTGCAGGTAGGACTGGCGGTATGTTTTATTGCGGCGCTCTTGCCGGCGAATACGGTGAGTGAATGGACACCTCGGTTACGGGCCATCTTTTTAGAAGAATGGGGAAAGACCTTTTGGATGCTCGCACCGCTCTTGCTGTTGGCGTTTGTTCGAAGACCGTTCGGCTATACGCGAGACTTGCTGGTATAAAAGAAAAAAACGCGAGAAGCGTTTGTAGAAAGTGACCCTCCCCCAAGGAGGTGTTCGATGTGTCCGCTGAATCAGCGTGACGTGGAGCGAATTTTCGATCCGCACACGCAATGCCGAACCGGCGGGAGCATCCAACGGGTGTCGGTTGTGCGAACTCCCAGATGTCTCAATCTCCTCATGGCGCCCCCTTTGAGGGCTGAGCACGCGAAGGCTTGTGCCTCGGTGATGTGGGTTCGCCACCATCGTGATGAGCGAAGAGCTTTCTTGATTGAGCACGAGGCTCTTTTCAAGCTCTATTGAACTCGATGGTGAGTGGTTGAGATGGGGGAGGGTCTGCGCCCGATTTTGCGCTTCGTGAAGTTCCTCGTCAAGAGAGGGGGTGGGCGGAAACGCCCCGCCTTGCCATGTATGACGAAAAAAGAAAAACCCCGAGATGGGGTAGTCGGGGAGAGAGGGAGGTCCTTCCCTCTCCTCGCGAGGGGGTCGGACCGAACGAACCGCGGACGTTTCTGCGCCTAGGTATCGGTACAGCGGTGGTTGCGAAGGGATTTAGGATCCGCATACACATCGCCGAACCGGCGGCAGCAGCCAACGCCGGCACCTATCCCGAGTCTCTGCACCCGCGTTGGCGACGGTTCCACAAGTGGTCGTCGCACAGGTGCGCGGGCTGACGGAATCCCTCAAGCCGTCTCCATGCTCGAGGGGTGAGAGAGTTGGTGGTTGTGCGTTTCCATGGCGTGCCTTTCGTAGAGATGCGAGGTTGATGACGCTCGAGGCGAGGGAAGGACCTAGCGCGCATCTTCTCGCATCTGGCAGGGTGGCGTCAAGCGCGGGGGTCGGCCAGAGGCTTACGGGTTTTTTGACGTTCCTCGTGCAAGTAGGGTGTCAAAATTGCGTGTATCAGGGATCTCTGCAAGAGCGATCGTGATAGAGGCTGTCGAGCAGTCGAGGATCTTGCCTTGCCTGTGCTCTAGCGCAAACGCGGTCGCACGATGATGCCCATCCAGGCAGGTGATGAGACCGGTTTTTCGACTGATCAGTCCGATGAATTGCGTATCAAAGGGGAGTCCTTCTCGTATCGCGAGGATGCCTGGATGTGCACTCCACGCTTCTTCCTGACCGGGGATATCAAGAAGCTGAGCAAACGTGGTCTCGTGCTTTCGCTGCGTTCTGGATTGCCAGCCCGCGTAGGGACCCATCAGCATAGAGGGGATCTCTTGCAGAGGATCGTCGAACGCAAAAACCTTCCATGCGAGGGTTGAGGCTCTGAATTGTTCGGCGGTAAAAGAGCGCCATGAGGTCCAATCTGGCCAGCCCTTGATTTGGGTGGCGCAATGAATCCAGCCAGGGTTGTTCGCTTCGCGCTGATGCCAGCCCCGAAACACGTCTTGCCAGGTGGTTGTATGCAGAAGGTGCATAGTGTTGATGCTAGCAGATAGGGGTGAATAGGCAAGAGTGACGATTAGAAAAATACCGTCAAAAGAAACAAAAAACACCGCCGGAAGGCGATGTTTTTGTGTGGTCGGGGTAACAGGACTTGAACCTGCGGCCTCATGCACCCCATGCATGCGCTCTAGCCAACTGAGCTATACCCCGCCGTGGTCGGGCTAGTGGGACTTGAACCCACGGCCTCCTCGTCCCGAACGAGGCGCGCTACCACTGCGCTATAGCCCGTCGTATCGATGGCAGTGGTGACAGGAGACTAGCGCATGCGCTGGGAGTTTGAAAAGAGGGAGGTGTGGTGACAAAAAACATCGCCTTGCAGCGATGTTTTTGATGGTCGGGGCGATAGGACTTGAACCTACGGCCTCCTGGTCCCAAACCAGGCGCTCTAGCCAACTGAGCTACACCCCGAAACTTGGTGATAGGGGGATGGTACAGGACGAAAACTGTTTTGCCAAGTGGGGGAGAAAAATCCATACTTGGGTCATGCGCTACTTTGTTGATGCCCGCATGATGGGGCCTCTGGTTACTCGGGGTATTGGGCGGGTGATCGCCGAGCTCTTGCCGCGTGTGATACGGCGTATGCCGGAAGCGTCTTGGGTGGTATTGATACGCTTTCCTGAGCAACGCGTCTTCTTCGCGGATATCCCGGGGGTCGAGATCCTCGAGGAGAGTATCCCGTGGTACGGCTGGCAAGAGCAGAGACGTCTTCCGCGCCTCATGCATGAGTCGGGGGCTGATGCCGCGATTTTTTTTCATTGGAATATTCCTTGGCGATGCCCGGTGCCCTTTGGTGTCTTTTTGCATGATTTGATTTTGTGGCACGAGCCTACCAGCGCACGGATCAGTACGCGTCGTCCAGCGGTGGCGATACTTAAGCGTTTTGTGTATCGTCAATTGCTCCAGTATATCGCTCGGCGAGCTCGATGGATTGGCACGCCTACGGAGTATGTTCGGCAAGATGTAGAGCGTACGCTGCCGGCGAGTCGGGGCAAGGTGTCGGTCATAGGGGAGGGGGTTGAGCGTGTTGCCGAAGAGGTCACGAGCAAGCGAGTGGGTTCGTTGGTGGTGAGTTCAGCCTATCCGCACAAGCAGTTAGAACTGGTGCTTGAAGCTTGGAAGACGGTTTCAAAGACGTTTCCTGACGAGTATTTGCGCATTGTGAGCGCGAAAGATCTCTTTCAAGCGCGACTACGTGCGTGGGCGGAACGACAGGGTCTTGAACGTGTGGAGTGGATAGAAGATTCGGTCAGTGATGCCGTCCTCGCGCGCTTCTATCAACAGACAAGGCTTTTTGTATTCGCCTCTCGTGCTGAGGGCTTTGGTCTGCCGCCACTCGAAGCGTTGATGCATGGCGCGCCGGTATTGAGCAGCGATGCGGCGTGTATGCCGGAAGTTCTTCCTCCATTGGGTACACGCTTCTTTCAGAGTGACTCGCTGAGTGGTATGATAGAGGGGTGGATATCCGCTTTACGAGATGAGGCGTTATTGCGAGCCCAGATTCCTGCCGCGCGCGCATGGATTCGTCAGCATCACGCGTGGGATGCGGCGGCTGAACGACTCGTCGAACGGATACGTACCCTTGAATGATTGCACGTTCCTTTTCCTCTTCTTCGTCAGAAGAGCGCCGAAAGCGGCAACAAGAGCAGCTCGAAGCCCAGCTCGAAATTGTGATTGAACAAGAAGGAGCGGTGTGCGCGCCAGATATTCATCGTGTAGGAACGCGTTCGCAGGATGATGGCGCGTATCAGCGCGACCTTGAACAAGCGCAAGAGCTGCGTATTCGTCATCAGGTGCAACGTGCAAAACCGGTGGAGGTGCGCTATGCAGCGCATGAGCCCAGTCCGCATGTGATTCGTTTGCGTGG
>JAGOUA010000068.1 GCA_018061485.1 Patescibacteria group bacterium | reverse complement strand
TCTGTTTCTTGCTTGCTCCGCGCCTCACGAAGCGTAGCCAATTCTTCACGCACTTGCCGCAAACGCTCTTTCACTTCTTGCTCGTCTTGTTGTAAAGACGCCGTCACGGGAGTTGCCTCCACAGACGCTTCGTCTTCTTGCTGCAAGCCGCCTTCTTGTTGCGTCGCTTGTAGCGCTCGCTGTTCGCTCTCAAGACGCGCCGCTTCTCGCCCCAGCAGCTTCCACTGAGCACCATACCATCGCTCCTCCAGTTCACGCAGCTCACGCTCCCATGTTTCACGCTGATTCAAGCGATCGATCTGCTTTTGCAAGCTCGCCACACGGGGCTCGAGCTCTGCCATCACAGCACGCGCCTGCTCCAAATGCCGCGCTGCTTCGTCTAATCGACGAACCGCCTGTTCACGACGCAAAAAAAACGGACGCACACCAAACGCCTCATCAAAAAACAGCTTACGCTCGTGCGGCGTCGCCGAAAGCACGTGATCCACCATCCCCTGCCCGATCACGGTATACGCTCGCTGCGCAATCCCCATGTTCGCCAACAGGAGCGAGATATCCGTCAGGCGAGCGGGCTCGTTGTTGATTTCATACGAAGACTGACCATCCCGATCGTACCGACGCGCAATAGACAGCTCTTCTCGATGATCTCCCTCACCTTGTTCAAATACAAGGCGCACTTCGGCAAACCCAGATCGTGCTCGCGAGGCAGATCCGGCAAAAATCACGTCCTCTGATGACTTGGTTCGTAAAAGACGGGGGGACTGCTCTCCCATGACCCAACGAAGCGCATCCGCCGCATTCGACTTCCCTGAACCGTTTGGACCCACGATCGCCGTAAAACCGCAGCCATTTTTTGCGTAAAGAAAGGGAAAAACGGTCTTTTGGGCAAAGGTTTTGAATCCGTGGATTTCGAGACGGGCCAAATGCATACCTCTATGCTATCGGGTTGCCAGAAGAGGCGCAATGTTGCAAGATAGACCATATGTCTCTCCGCATGGAAGCCGGTTTTGAACACCTTCGTGAAGCGATGGCGCAGGTTTTGGCTGAACGCATCGAATTTCCCCTCGGGAGCTTTGTGACCGTACTTCGCGCAAAAATGACGGCAAATACGGCTCATGCCAACTTCACCCTCTCCGTTTTACCCGTCAGTATGGAAGAAGCGGTGCTCGCCACCCTTGAACAGAACATGCACGAACTGAAAGACGGTCTCGCCAAGCACCTTCGTTTGCGCCGTATTCCCAAGCTTCACTTCACGTTTGATCGTACCGAAGAAAAAGCCGCCCACATCGAAGACCTGATCAATTCTCTTCCAGATCTTCAATAGACGCCCTTCCCCCGTATGCTCTTTCCCGCCTTTGCTGAATGGCGCGCGCTTCTTCCCACGGCAAAACGCGTTCTCGTGATTTCTGACGGACGACCAGACGGCGACAGTATCGGCTCATCTACCGCCACCTACGCATGGCTCAAGCGCGATTTTCCACACCTTCACCTACAGGCGTTTTGCCGAGAAGTCATTCCACCTTCCTTGTTTTGCCTTGAACACGCACCCCTGTTTACGAGCGATCCAGCCTGCTTTAATGACGCATGGGACCTGCTCGTCTTTCATGATGCGTCCGATCTTGATCACGCCGGCGTACGAGACCTCCTTCCTCGTCTTCCCAACCGCCCCACCATCATCAACATCGACCATCACAACACCAACACGCGATACGGAGATATTAACGCCCTCGACACAACCTCGTGTGCCACCACCGAAGTGCTGTACCGCTGTTTTCGTCACGCGAATATTCCGCTTTCTGCCTCTATGCGCGATAGCCTGCTAGCCGGACTCTTTACCGATACGGGCTTCTTTTCGAACGGCGGAACGACGGCTTCAAGTCTTGCGATGGCCGCCGACCTCAAAAAACACGGTGCGCGTTTTTGGGAGATCTCTCGCTCAACCCTCAGCAAACAGAGTCCAGACCGGTTAACCCTTCTCGGGACCGCTCTCAGCCGTCTCACCAAGCGCGACGATCTTGATCTTGCAACCACCTACGTTCTTGCGAATGAGTATGAAGCTCTTGCTGACACAGAAGCGGTAAGCGGATTATCCAACATCCTCAATCAGGTCTGTTCCGACGCAAGCAATCTTCTTGTTGTGCGCGATACCTCTAAGGGACAGATCTTTGGTTCGCTTCGCAGTAGCAAGAATGACATCTCGCGTTTATCTCGCTTACTTGGGGGTGGTGGGCATAAAAAAGCGGCTGGATTCTCGCTTCCAGGAAGACTCGCTCGCACAACCGAAGGACAGCTCACCATCACCCCCTCTACCACAACCACTCCGCTTTAGCACTCAACATACTTGACTGCTAAATCTGGCATGCTATGCTAGACCCCATATGATTCCCTCCCCCCTCTCCTCTACGGCGGAAGCTCCTCGCGCGAATTATCTCGTGCCTACCGTGATCGAAAAAACCCCCATGGGAGAACGGGCGTATGACATTTATTCGCGTCTGCTCAAGGATCGCATCATTATTCTTGGCACCGAAGTCAACGATGACGTGGCGAATATTATTGTGGCGCAGCTCTTGTTTTTAGAGAGTCAGGATGCGGAAAAAGATATCAAGCTCTACATTAACTCCCCCGGCGGATCTGTCACGAGCGGCCTCGCGATCTACGACACCATGCAACTCGTGAAGCCAGACGTGCAAACGATCTGTATGGGAATGGCCGCTTCTATGGGTGCCGTTCTTTTGGCGGCTGGAGCAAAAGGCAAACGTTTTGTCTTACCAAACGCCGAAGTCATGATTCACCAACCGCTTGGTGGATTCCGCGGACAAGCGAGCGACATCAAGATTCATGCAGACCACATGATGCAAACGCGCGAACGCCTCAATAAGATTCTCGCGCATCACACGGGACAATCGCTCAAGACCATTGAGCGCGACGTAGAACGCGACAACTTTATGATGGCAGAAGCCGCGGTCGCGTACGGCTTGGCGGATAGCGTGATTACGAAGTAACTATCTCTTCCGGCCCACAAAAAGACCACCCGAAGGGGTGGTTTTTTGCTGCTATCTATACACCTGCATCACCTGAATA
>JAGOUA010000021.1 GCA_018061485.1 Patescibacteria group bacterium | reverse complement strand
CTTGCCCTGGTATGGGAGTTGGTAAAAGCTGATATGCCCTCGTCACAAAAACGCGCCACGCTTCGCGAAATGGACCGCGTTCTTGGATTGGGTATCGCCACGTGGCAGCAAGAGGCACAAGACATTCCAGAAGAGATCCAACGTCTCGCTGAAGAGCGCCAACAGGCCCGCGCGCAAAAAGACTGGGCGGCTTCTGACCGTTTACGTGATGCCCTGGCCGCGCAGGGATGGGTGGTTCGTGATACGCCTTCCGGTTTTGAACTGACACCGCTCGAGTGATGTCTATTCGGTAAGGTCTGCGAGGAGACGTGGAGCTTGTTTGGCCGATCCAAACAGCTCCATTTTTTGTTTGGCAACTTCTCTCATGAGGAGTCTTCCTGGCTCGAAGAGCTTGCGTGGATCAAACCAGTTGGGATGTTGCGCCGTTGCTTCACGAAGGCCGGCGCTAAAAGCGAGGCGTAGATCTGTATCGATATTAATTTTACAGATGCCGTGCTTAATCGCTTCTTGAATATCCGTGTCTAAAACGCCCCGCATCTCACCAACGTTCGCTCCAAAATGCTTAGCGAGCTGAACAAGGTCTTCGCGCACGCCAGACGCGCCGTGCAACACAAGGGGAATGTCTACCAGTGAACGAATCTTTTTGAGGCGAGCGATATCTAGATGGCGGTCGCCAGAGAATTTGTACGCTCCGTGATGGGTCCCGATAGCCACAGCGAGGGAATCGCACTCGGTTGCGCGAACAAAGTCCGCCGCCTGTTGAGGGTCGGTGAGGAGCGCCTCATGTTCAAGAACGTTTATCGTGTCTTCGGATCCGGGAATGCGTCCGAGCTCTGCTTCGCTTGTAACTCCTTGCGTTCGTGCCCATCCGACGACCTGCCGCGTGAGGCGGATATTCTCGGCAAGGGGTTTGTCTGAGGCGTCGATCATGACGCTGGTATAGCCGGACTCGATGGCTTTCTTCAAAAGAGGGAGATCTTTTCCGTGATCAAAATGGAGTGCGACAGGAATATCTGCTTCGGCGGCGGCGCGTACCATCGCGATAAGCATCGGCATGCCAGCATACTGCACCGCGCCCTCGGACGTTTGCAGGATCACAGGAGAGTGTACTTCGCGCGCGGCGTCCATGACGGCAAGAACCGTTTCGAGATGGTTGACGTTAAACGCAGGAATGGCGTATCCGTGCGCTTGCGCGTGTCGCAGCAAGGGGAGGGAGGCGGTCATCATAAGGCGAGGGGAAGAGGGGTGATGGTGGCGAATTTTTTGATCATCCGGTCAAGCGCTTGGCGATCGCCGAGGCCGTCTTGTGGGCCAATATGCTGAATCACGAGGGCGGCATTTGCGGTGCCGTAGAGCATGGCTTGAGGAATGGTGTAGTCTTTGTCGATGGCCCAGGTAAACGCGGTGGCGTACGAATCGCCGGCGCCCGTACGTTCTACCGATGGTACGGGAAAGCTTGCGCAGGACCACATCCCATCCTGTGAAATCGCGTGTGATCCGTGCTCTCCATCGGTAATCACGGCAACACGGCACCCTGTGGCAAGGAGTCGTTCAAGTTGCTGCGCGATAGGAGCTCCGGCGGGCTGTTCCAAAAAGAGCTCCGCTTCTTCTTTATTCATGACCAGAATATCCGTTCGCTTAAGGATCTCCTGCGTTCCGCGCGCTAGTCGCCGCAACTGATGTGTTCCGGGTTGAAACGTTACGCGTATCTGCGGATGTTGATCGAGGTAGGCAAGAAGTTCTTGTTCTAATGTGAGGTGCTGCTGTCCAAGCGAGGTATAGTACAGGCGTTTTGCGATAGGTGAGCGCTTGGGGAAAGCGTAGTCGTACGGTTCATGATAGACAAAGATGGTGCGTTCGCCCTTATAGGTAATGATGCTCGAATAGTTGGTGGCTTGGTTTTTTGCGGTTCGAACAAGATGTGTATCCACGCCTTCGCGTTTCCATCTCGCAAGAATAGACGCGCCCGTTTCATCATCGCCCACGGTGGCGAGAATCGCGCTCGAGAGACCCAGTCTTCGTGCGCCGATGGCTGCATTCGAGGCGTTGCCCGCTCCAGGAAAGCGCGTGACGCTTTTGACGGGAATTTTTTCGCCAAACGGAAAGGTGATCTCGCACCGCTGTTTATCAATAGAGCATTGTACGCGCGCTTCATCAACATCAATAAACACGTCGAGCATGGTATCGCCAATCGCGAGTACGTCGACATTCTCCGAGGATGCGCGCAAAGAACGGTTCTTCGATGTAAGAGAAGAGCGAGTCATGGTATACTGCGAGTATACCATTCTTCTCTCGTTTCTTCTATGAAGTCTTCTTCCGCTCCTTCGCGTAAAGCCTCGCTCGGTATTGGATTGGTAGCTGGTGCCGTGATTGGGTTTTCTGCCGCAAAGGCGTTACGTTCAAAAACGGCAAAAGCCACGCTTCGTGATCTTGAAGCGGTAAAAAACGATCTGCAAAAACAGGTGCTGCGCGAGCTAAAAGACGTAAAGCGTTTATCGCAAACTGCGTATAACGAAGCGGTGGAGCACGCCGTGGATACCTACGCAAAAGGAAAAAAGCTTGCTGCACAAGATCGAACGTTGTTGCAAAAACTCTTGCGTCAAGGATGGAAGCAGCTCAAAGAGCGTATCGATAAGCGTCTCTCCGCATGAAGAAGCACGTCTTTACGCTATCGCCATTTCCCACGGGGGATCGGTGGTCTCTTCGCGCTCCCGAACTCGTGCATCAAATGGTGCGTGTATTGCGTTTGCGAACGGGCGAAGAGATCGTGTTCGTAGATGGTTCTGGTGGTCGCGTAGAGGCGGAGCTTGTGGGGTATACCGATCGAACAGTAGATGTGCGGATCCATCGCGCTGAACGTGTCGAGGTGCAAAAAGAGCCGGCTTCGAACGAGCGTCGAGTGGTGTGCTTTGCGATTCTCAAAAAAGATCATGTCGAATGGTTGGTAGAAAAACTCGCTGAGCTGGGGGTGACAGATGCGATTCCCTTGGTGACGGCGCGAACGATCAAAAAAGAGGTGCGCTTGGAGAGACTCGAGGCGATTGCCCGCGAGGCGATGGAACAATCTGAACAAGCTTCACTCATGCGTGTACATCCCCCCATGGATATCGCTGGAGCGATGCGTCTGCTGCAACGATGGGGCGTATCGATGGCGGTGTGTGACACGGGAAAGGGGCTGCCACTTCTTACACATAAGCAACAAGGGGGAAAGCGAATTCAGGCGCTGTTTGTTGGACCAGAAGGCGGTTGGTCTCCAGAAGAACGTGCCTGTTTTGAGCAGGAGTATTCTTGCGAACGTGTGAGCCTTGGATCGACGATCCTGCGGGGCGAGACAGCGGGGATAGTGGCGGGATATGAGTTGGTGAGGGGGTAGTTTTTTCGTGGAGTAAAGATGTATAATGCTCATGTATGCAACACCGTTCTTTGTCAGTACCAACAGAAGTCCCGTCTAGGAGGAGCGCGTCAGAGGATCGGCGCTTCTCTGAGGAGATTGCTATCACTACCGATGTTGTTAAGGATCTCTACGCCAGTAGGTATAACGATTTTTTGCTTATCGCACAACGTTTTCTTCATCGGTATACTGCAAGAGCCGGTGGGGAAATGGTAGATAGAAACCGCTTTGAGGCTTTAGCCGAGGATAGCGTGCAAGAGGCTTTTAGAACTATCCTTTCAAGGGGCATTCCAGAAGGTCTTCCAGAGGGTCTTAACACGAGGGCTCGGCTCTATGGTTATATTAGGCGAGTTGTTATATCAATGGCTGCTAACACGATTCGAGATCGTGCCAAGTATTTCTCAGTCGGTAGTTTTTCTGATGATCATGATGAGGGTATGTATAGGTTGTCTAACGATGACTACGTGACAGAGGTGCGCCATCCAAGAATGCACGTTCCCACCCCGACGCATATGTATGGAGATATGACTGACACTTGGGCAAATATACACCCTCCATCGGAGGAGGTTGCCGCATTAGAAAAAAGGGTAGATGCTCTGCGCCACATGACAGATGCTGCTTTACTGTATGACTATGTTTTACGAGAAGGAAACGTTTTTGGTCATGCTTTTACACGGGGGGAACTTCATGTGACTGAGGAGAATTTTGAACGTATGAAGGAGATATTGCGTATGGAGGCTTTTGGACTGCCCGTGGATAAAAAAATTCAGCGATTAGCTTCCTTGGGTATGATTTCGCAGAAAGATGCTGATGATCCTGCGGCGTATAAACGACTGAAGAACCTTATTCATCAAACGTTTCATCGAGCGAAAGAGTATATTCTTGCGGATATGGGTAAGCGTGATATTTTTACACCCATAAACAACCAAAAATAATGCGTCACGTATGACTGCTGTACAGAAAGATATCGTTCGGCGACTCTATGAGTACGAACATCCAAAACGCATAGCGCTTTCTCGACGATACCCGTTTCTGAAAAAGCCCGTTTTGTTCGTTCGCCATCGCCTTAAAAGTCTTTCCAATCTTCTGGATAGACGTATAACGCGTACACGAAGCACCGTCTTTTTTCCTTGTGTGGTCGCGCGTCATCAATCCGTTTTGCGTCGTAAGCTGGGGGATAGCGATGCGAGGCTACAAGAGCAAAAGATCATGAATCTTCGGCAGGCTATTAAGCGCATCAATGGGCTGGTGATTCAGCCGGGACAGGTCTTTTCCTTTTGGACGAGTATTAGTCGGCCAACATATCGAGAGGGATATGTCGATGGTATGCTGCTCGCGAATGGGAGAGTGGTTGAAGGACTGGGTGGTGGGTTGTGTCAATTATCCAACTTCCTCTATTGGATCTTTTTGCATACGCCTATACGGACAATTGAACGACACCACCACTCTATGGATGTATTTCCAGATTCTGGACGGACGCTTCCGTTTGGGGGTGGGGCGACGGTGCTCTATAACTTTGTTGATCTCCAGTTGCAAAATAGTGGTAAAGAGCCTCTTCAGCTCAAGATTTGGCTGACGGATACGCATCTTAAGGGGCAGATTCTTTCTCCGCACCCTATTCCTGAAAAATTTCATGTACGTGAGCGAGCGCATTGTTTTGTGAAACGAGGGGATAGATATTTTCGCTATAACCAAATCTATCAAGAGGTGTATGTGCGGGGAAAGCGAAAAAAAGCGCAGAAGATTACGACGAACTTCGCTCCCGTGCTGTATCCAGTAACAGAGGAATACTTGCGTGAGCAGGCGTTTGACGTGCTAGATCTCACGGGAAAGGCCAAGATAAAGCCATAAAACAGCAAAACCCCTTGATGAAGCGTGTCATCAAGGGGTTGAGGGCGTCTCTCAGGACGAGAGACGCGAGTGAGGGGGTGGTTACCGTGGCATATGACCGCAAGCGGTCATGTCCACGGTGCCGTCACTATTGGTGACGGCGTCGTTGTCGCAGTCGAAGGCCGCGCCATACTGCGCGTACCACGCCGCCGGCACGCGGCCCGCGTGCGCGCCGTTGGGCAGAGGCGGCAGCACGTTCTGTGCGGGGGGCGGCGCGACGGGCGTCACCGGGGCGGGTGCTGCCGTCGGGCTGGGGCTCGGGGCCGGGGGCACGGTCGGTGCGACGATCCTGGCCGGCGCCGAGTGATTCGTCGCCCTGGGGGCGAAGACCGTGGGCGTCTCCGTCCAGGGGTGGAGGAGCTGGGCCACGGTCATGATCAGCACGAGGCTGATCAGGGCGGCTGCCACCAGCTTGGCGCCGGGGGGCCACTCCCGAAGGGTGTCCATCCACCCCCGCTGCATCGGAGGGGTGATGGGCGCCAGAGGCTCCCCATCCCACTCGACGATCGCGGGGGGAGCTTCTTCCGCCTTGGGGGCGGGCGTGGTCGCGGGGGCGGGCTCGGCCTCGGGCGGCGCGTTCGAGGGATCCGCCACCGCGGGGGTGGGCGGATCGACGAGCTTGACCGGCGGAATGGGCACCTCCTCGGTGGATGCCGGGTCGGTGGGCGGGAGGGGCGGGGGCACGCTCGGCGTCGCCGCGGGGGGCGGGGCCGGATGGGCCGCCGCCGCGGCGGCGAAGGGGTCGCCCGCCATGGTCTTGGTGGACGCCTTGGCGGTGTCTACCGCCTGCCGGCACCGCTGACGCAGGCCGGCCAAGGCGTCCCGCACCCCATCGGGGAGCAGGGCGTGGACCTTGGCGTCCAGTCCGTCGAGCTGACGGATGGTCGCGGCCGGTTCCTTGGGAGGCTTCGCCCCCGTGTCACGCATCAGGGCGAGGACGGTGCCCAGCGTGGCCATGGGGCCACGCGCCGCCTCGGGAAGGTGGCCCTGCGCGTCCTTCGCCGTCAGCGCCTGCAAGGCGCGGCTGGCGAGGAGGTTCGCGATGAAGGGCTTAAGCCCCTGCTCGTCACCTCCGGAGGTCGTAGCCCGGCCAAAGCCCTCGGCGAACAGTCGCAACAGAGCGCTGTCCACCTCCTGCTTGTGCCCGTTCAGCAGGCCGTCGTAGATCGCCTGTACGGGGGCCGAGAAGTTGGTGTTGCCCGTGTCGAGCACCTGGCTCGCCAGGGCCTTTCCGGCCTCGTCGCCGAAGTGGCGAACGAGGGTGTCTACGGCCTCGGCGGCCTGGTCGGCGGGGGTGGGCGCCACGTGGGTGCCCAAAATTTGAGTGTCCATGCGTCTCGGTCCTTTGGTTGGGAGTCGCGGGGTATAGGGATACCCCAAGGAGCATTCTCGTTGGGGCGTATCCCCTTCAAGAAGTGCGGAAGTGTAGCAAAAAAGAGGCTCTTTGTCAACGCGGGGGATTGTGTCCCGAGGGGAGGGTTTCGTATACTGCGAGTATGTCTGCTCATAAACCCACGGTTCTGCTGATTATCGACGGCTTTGGCGTCGCGCCCTCTGATCAAGGAAATGCCATAAAACAGGCAAAAATGCCGCGTTTTCAGGCGTTGGTGCAGTCGTATCCAGCCATGACAGTCCAGGCCTCCGGAGCGGCGGTGGGGTTATCGTGGGGTGAGATGGGAAATTCCGAGGTGGGACATCTCACGATCGGGGCGGGTCGCGTGTTTTATCAAAGCTTTCCGCGTATCAATCTCGAAATCGAGACGGAGCGTTTTTACGCGAACCCTTCCCTTGTTCAAGCGGCGCAGGCAGCAAAAAGCTCGGGAGGGACCTTACATCTGATTGGTTGCGTGTCTGTGGGCAATGTCCATGCCTCGCAAGAACATCTGTATGCATTGCTTGAGCTGGCTCGTCGGCAGGGGGTAAAACGGGTGTGTGTCCATGCGATTTTGGATGGGCGTGATACGGCGTTTGATTCTGGTCGTGGGTTTATCACGGAGCTCGAGGATAAGATGCGGGAACTCGGTGTGGGAAAGATCGCGAGCGTGAGCGGTCGATATTATGCGATGGATCGTGATAATCGTTGGGACCGTATCGAGCTCGCGTATAACGCCATGGCAAAAGGCGAGGGTCCGCAGGCGGCTTCAGCGATAGAGGTGATTGAGGCTTCGTACGCGCAAAAGGTGTATGACGAGCAGCTCGTACCGACGGTGATCGTTGAGCGAGGTGAGCCCGTGGGGCGTATTGCTCCGGGAGACGCCGTGATCTTTGCGAACTTTCGCCCAGACCGTGCACGTGAACTCACGAAGGCGTTCGTTCTTCCGGGATTCGAGAAGTTCGCGCGTCCGTATATCGAACGTCTTGCCTTTGTCACGATGACGGAGTACGAAAAAGATCTTCCCGTGGATGTAGCGTATCCTCCGCACATTATTGAATCCTGTCTCGCCAAGGTGGTGGCGGATGCGGGTTTACGACAGCTCCACATTGCAGAAACCGAAAAATACGCGCACATCACCTTCTTTTTGAATGGAATGCGCGAAGAGGCGTTCCCCGAAGAGGAACGGGTGATTATCCCATCACCGCCGGTTTCTTCGTATGATGCGGCTCCAGAAATGTCGGTGCGGGCGCTCACGGATCGTGTGGTGAAAGAAGTGCTTGCGCGTTCGTTTGATGTTATTGCCGTGAATTTTGCTAATCCTGATATGGTGGGACACACGGGGAACGAGGCAGCAACCATTCAGGCGTGCGAAGCGGTGGATGCTTGTATTGGACTGATTGCCGATGCGGTGTTGTCTGTTGATGGAGCACTGGTGATCACGGCGGATCATGGAAACGCCGAAGAGGTGCAGAATCTCGTGACGGGAACGATGGATAAAGAGCATTCCACTAATCCCGTACCGTGTGTGATTGTCGCCCAAGAACTTGAAGGACAAAAAGCGGCGACAGGGGATGTGGTTGGCGGAGATCTTTCGTTCACCCCACCGTCGGGTATGTTGGCGGATATCGCGCCAACAGTGTGCGCTCTTTTAGGTATTGCGCCATCACCTGATATGACGGGTCGTAGTTTGGTGTAGCGAACGCTCCAGTTTAGCTATGGGCACACGGTCGTCTTCGGTTGAACCGGTATTACGTCGTTTGCAGGCGCGTTTTACGGATCCGGCGATGGTGAGTCTCCCAACACCCGAAGACACATTGATCGCTACATTGCTTTCGGCGAGAACGCGCGATGAACAGGTGCTCGCCGTGTATCCAAATTTACGCAAGCGTTTTCCCACGTTGCAGACCCTGGCAAACGCCTCACCAGACGAGATCGCGTATGAGATTCGGTCTATTGGGTGCTACAAAACGAAGGCGCGCGCGATTCATGCTCTCGCTCAGCGTGTGTTAACGGTGTACGGAGGTGTTGTGCCTCACACGATGGAGGAGTTGGTCACCCTTCCGGGTGTTGGACGCAAAACGGCGAGCTGTGTGCTGTGGTACGGCTTTGGGATTCCGGCGATGGCGGTTGATACGCATGTGTTTCGTATCGCGCATCGCTTGGGGTGGGCAAAGGGCCATACGCCTGAGCGTGTCGAGCAAGAGCTCTGCGCGCTGATTCCGCGTACATGGTGGGGAGAGATGAATCGCATGAGTGTGCAATTTGGACGAGCGTTCTGTCGCGCACAGAATCCTCGCTGTGCAACGTGTCCTGTGCTCGCGTACTGTCCGTTTGGGAAGAAACGCGTGCAGAGTCTCACGAAGACAAAAACGTGATACACTAAGCGTATGGATCTCGAGCTATCGTGGATACAAGCTCTACAAGCGTGGTTGCAAACGCCGTTCTTGCGATCGTTTGTCGCGTTTCAAGCGCGCTGGTTGATTGTGGGCATTGGTATCGCAAGCGTTATCGCGTATGCTGTTGAGCGTGGCGCGGTGCGTCGACATGCCTGGAAGGAGCTCGGATGGTCGGTGGGGCTGGCAGCGGTAACGGCGCTTGCCTTGTCGTTATTGTTTGCAAAAACGCGTCCCTTTTTGGCAAGTACGGCTATTGAAGCGTGGATTCCACCGCCTTCGTCCATGTATGCGTTTCCTTCGATGCATGCGGCGGTAATGTGGGCATGGGCCGCGTCGCTTACGCAGCTTGAACGTTCTTGGGTGATCCTTTGGGCATGTGTCGCGTTTCTGGTTTCGTTTGCGCGTGTGGCAAGTGGTGTGCACCATGTGTCCGATGTGGTGGTTGGGGGGATGATCGGGGTGGCGGCTTGGGGAGTGATCCGATGGGGGCACCGAGCTTCCCGCGTTCTTCTGCGCTCTGCTTTTCATGATGAATCTCCTTCGATCTAGCCGCAAAACGCCGTGGCTTCGTGTTGGCGTGATCACTCTCGTGAGTCTCGCGCTTGTTCTTGCGATTGGGTGCGTGGCGTATCGAGGGTGGTTGCAAGTGCCGTCTGCGGGCCTGCAAAGCGTGACGATCACTTCAACAGATCGCGGGGTTCTTGCGCGAGAGCTTCATGAGGCGGGCATGATTCCTTCGGTGTGGTCGTTTCGTGCCTATCTCTGGCTTGATGGTCGAAGCGATCGTCTCAAAACGGGCGGATACGAGTTATCAGCGGGATTGCCGTATCGTGATTTGGTAGGTGAGCTCATCAAGGGCGTCCCAAAAACAGAGGTAAGCGTTCGTGTGATCGAGGGCTGGACGCTCACGGACATTCAACAGGAACTAGCAACGGATTTTGGGATCGACCCCACGATCACCCGCGCGTCCATGGGGGCTTCGGTGAATGAAGCACCATTCGCCAAGGTATGGCGTGATGAATTTGTGTTTCTACAGGCGCTTCCAGAGAATAGGTCGCTCGAAGGGTATCTTTTTCCTAACACGTATCGTGTATGGAAAGAACAGCTACCTGAATCGTTGATTCGTAAACAGTTGCAAGAGTTTCAACGGCAAGTAGTGGGTTTACCGTTGACAGAAAAGAGTCGTCCGCTCACGAGTTTGGATGAAGTCATTCGCCTTGCCTCGATTGTCGAAAAAGAGGTGCCGAATCAAGCGGATCGCCGTATTGTGGCGGGCATTTTTTTGACGCGCTTACGAGAAGGAATGTTGTTGCAGACGGATGCATCGGTGCAGTACATCACCAGTTCGGGGCGTGCTCGCTCGACGGCAAAAGATTTACAGATAGATTCGCCGTTTAATACGTATAAGTATAAAGGTTTGCCTCCTGCCCCGATCGCTCAGCCTAGCCTTTCGGCGATTCAAGCTGTGCTCGATCCAGACGTGCGAGGATATCGCTATTTTTTAACGGACAAGCAGGGAAAGGTCTTCTACGCAAGAACGTTTCAGGAGCATATTCAGAATCGCGCAAAAGCAGGGTACTAGCGTCTTGTTTGACAGGGGTGAGATTTTATGGTCTACTGAGGTGCTTTTCGCCTCTTTTGGCGAAGAAAGGACGGATGTCATGGCTGATGGAGGATCTTCGCAAAAACCCGAAACCGAACAACAGATGGCTCTTGCCTTTGGGGGCTGTCTCTGGCGTGTCGTGTCTCAAGCTGGGGGCGATGTCCAGAGCTTTCAGCGAGTTATTGGGCCAAATACCCTGATGATGATCCCAAGACGTCTGCAGTTGAATTACTGGTCTAGGGCTCCGGATCTCGCTGCAGAGGAGGGGGCTATCGCTGCCGTGGTACAGGCCTTTCGCCTTTGGGCGCGTGAGAACGCTGAACGGCCGCACCTGTTTCGTATGTGGATAGACTGTCAGAACGGGGTCGTCTGCGGTCTTGCGTTAAGGACGGTCCTCGCGGAATTGCGCCGAGTCGATCCATCTGGGACAAAAAGTCGTCAACGCAACTCTGCGTCTAAGTAGGGAGCAGATGACACGGTGACTTCTGCGCTGGTCTTGCGCTGAAGAACCTCGCTGAGCGCTATCCGCGCTTTTTTATGTAGATCGTGAAACTGATGTGTCCACCTAGGTTTTTTCTCGCGTGTTTGCTACGCTCGGCCCATGTCGCAGTACACGCTCTCTTCTCCGCGGGGATTCACCAAGTCCTTGGACTATCAACAGGCGCTCAATCCTGAGCAGTTAGACGTGGTGTTGCATGGAGATGGGGCGTGTTTGGTGTTGGCAGGAGCGGGTTCTGGTAAGACGCGCACACTCACGTACCGCGTGGCGTATCTTTTGGAGCAGGGAGTAGATC
>JAGOUA010000067.1 GCA_018061485.1 Patescibacteria group bacterium | reverse complement strand
ACGAAGAGATTCGCGCTGCCGCGGGGCAGTTCTTGATTGGCTCGAAGCTCATCAATAACAAGGTCGGATCGCTTTCGGAGGGACAAAAGGGTTTGCTCTGCTTCGCGAAGTTTGTTTTGCAAGAACCAGGCTTGCTCATTCTTGATGAGCCAACCAACCACATCAACTTTCGTCATCTTCCCGTGATCGCGCGTGCGCTGAATGACTACAAGGGCGCCATGATCGTGGTGAGCCACATGGATGAGTTCGTCAAGCAAATTCAGTTTAATCAGCGGTTAGATTTGGGGCAGTTGTTGGATCGTTTGGCGTAAGCTTTGTGTATGCCGTCTCCCGCGGTGCTGCGCGTAGCGCGTGAGGGTGATCGGGAGATGGTGTATAGACTTCGCGTGAGTACGCGAGCAAAGCGCGCGTCGATTCGACTGGGTCGGGATGGGATGGTGCTCCTCACGCTGCCACGCGGATGTTCCGTGGAGCGAGGGGAGCGTTTTTTGTGGGAAAAACACTCGTGGATAGAACGAGCGCTCAGGCGTCACGCCTCTGCGTATCGAGGCTTATCGCTCGAAGAACGTCGTGCGGAGTATCACGCGACGAAGGCGCACGCGCTCGCGGTCATCAGCTCGTGCGTTCGCGCCTCTGCGGAGCGATACGGATTTACGTACACAGGAATCAGTATTCGTGCGCAAACGACGCGATGGGGAAGTTGCTCGTCGCGTGGAAGGCTGTCGTTTCAGTATCGTCTGGCGCTCATTGATTCTGCTCTGATGGAATACGTCGTTGTCCACGAACTGGTGCATACCCGTTTTATGCACCATGGACCGGCCTTTTGGGCGTGTGTCGAGGAGATTCTTCCTGACTACCAATCTCGCCGCGCGCGGTTGAAGAGGGAGGGGGTGTGATCGGTCTAAGCTCTCTCCGCGAGCGTCAGTCCCGCGAGTCGCCCTGTCGCCCATGAAGCTTGCAGATTGAATCCACCCGTGAAGCCATCAATATCCAAAATCTCGCCCGCAAAAAAGAGGTTCGGACACATGCGTGATTCCATCGTGGAAGGATTGACTTCGCTGAGCGAGACGCCGCCTGCTGTTACAAACTCATCTCCTGCGCCGCGAGCAATCACCTGAAGAGGGATGCCTTTGACCCACGCGCTGATTGCTTCGATGTGCGCGCGGCTCACTTCTGCGGCGTGTGTTTCTGCCGAAATCCCAAGTTCTTGCAGAGCGATGGTCGCGAGAGACTTTGGAACGAATAAGCCAAGCACCGTGAGGAGGTGTTTTTTTGGTTGGGCGAGCAGCGCCTCGCGAAGCTCTTCGGCGACCTCGGCAAGCGTCACGTCTGGCGCAATGTCTACGGTGATGGAAAGAGGGGCTTGCGCGTCATACGTGGTGAACGCGACCATCGAGGAAAGCGCAAACACGGCAGGGCCCGTCACGCCTTTATGCGTAAAGAGGATTGGTCCCGTGAACTGCGCGGGATGTTCGCCAAGAGCGCGAACGGTCGCACGTTCAAACGAGACGCCGCTCACCTCACGAACCCACGTTTCGCGCGTAAAAAAGGCGTTCAAGCTTGGAGCGAGGGGGGTGATGGTATGACCCAGCGTCTGCGCGAAGGCGTAGCCATCGCCGGTTGAGCCTGTGTGTCGATACGCCTGCCCGCCGGTTGTGAGGACGAGCGCATCTACCACAAGAGGCTCTGGATTCCCACGAAGCGTGATCGCAAACCCTTCTGACGTTTTACGCACGTCTTGCGCTTGTGTTTCTAGAAGGGTGTGAACCTTATGTCGTGCAAACACGCGTTCAAACGCCTGAACAATGTCGTGACCGTCGTTGGAGATGGGGAACACACGCAAGTCTTCTTCGGTTTTGAGCGGTACGCCGTGATCTTCGAACCATGCATACACGGATTCTGGCGGAAAGGTGTAGATCGCTGAAGAGAGAAATTTGCCTCCACGTGGGTATTTGGTCAGAACCGTGCGCACGTCCTGAATACCGGTGGTCACGTTACAGCGTCCACCGCCAGAAATGATCACTTTTTTGCCAAGGCCGTTATTCTTTTCAATCAAAAAGAGTTCCGCGCGGGGAGCGGTTTCGAGAATGGTGGCGGCGGCCATTAATCCCGCGGCTCCTGCGCCAACGATAGCTATTTTCATGATAAGGGGGTTAGAGGGAAGCATCGGCTTCTATGGCTAAAATCTCATACACGAGAGGGGTGTCATCTTCGCGCTCGATGGTGACCGTATCGCCCACGCGCTTACCAAGGATGGCGCTTCCAACGGGGGAGAGGCGCGAGAGTCGTCCAAGCGAGGGGTTGGCTTCGTGTGGCCCCACGATTTGGTAGCGACGTTCCTTGTTGTTGGTGCGCAGGAGAACGAACGAACCAACACTCACCACATTGTCGTCCCCATGCACGATACGCGCGCGTTTGAGGCGGTCTTTGATCGTGAGAACGCGTACTTCTAGGCGTGCGAGCTTCCATTTTGCATCTTGATATTCCGCGTTTTCAGAAAAATCACCCAAACTCAGGGCGAATTGCATAGTCTCGATCAGAGCGGGGCGATCCACACGCTCTAATCGCTCAAGCTGCGCTTCGAGCTTGGCTTTGCTCGCGGGAGTGAGCTCGATCACGTCGTTGGTGGTGTCGGCGTCACGCAGAGTCTGGGATCGTCGTTGGGGGAGGCGCATACGAGCTATCCTACGGAAAAAAGCCTTTTTAGGCAAAAAAATAACGCTTCTCGACAGGCTTCTTCGCGCTTGGTACACAAGAAGGTGTATGACAAAACAACGACACATGATCGTGCCGGCGGCATACTTAATTCTACGCAAAGGGCAGGAAGTATTGCTTTCGAGGCGCTTTCAGACAGGGTTTATGGATGGTTCTTACTCGCTTCCCGCGGGGCATGTAGACGCCGGAGAGAGTGTTCGTACGTGCGCTGTGCGTGAGGCGCTGGAAGAGATTGGTGTCACGGTCCGTCCGGAGGATTTGAAACTGGTACATACCTGTTCTCGCGTATCGACAGAGAATGAGCGGGTAGATCTCTTCTTCGAGGTGTCTACTTGGTCGGGAGAGATTCAGAACAAAGAGCCGGAAAAGTGCGATGATCTCACCTTCT
>JAGOUA010000020.1 GCA_018061485.1 Patescibacteria group bacterium | reverse complement strand
GCAGAAGGGCTATCCCCCATGACATTTACCCCTAGTGAACAGGTTCGCTATGAGGAGAATGAGCGATTTGGAGCGCTCATCAGCCAAGAACTCCTGTGGCTCGTACGACAAACAACCACCATCAATCTCGACGAACTCGATACGCGATGTGCGGCGGCACAAGAGTGCATGACACCGCAACAGCAAGTGGTATTTGAAGCGGTCGTGAGGCGGATAAAGCACGGGATACACTTCTGTCAGAGCTTTCCCAAGGATCGGTTACCCGAGCTCGTCACCACTCTCAAAGAAGCTCGATATATCACAAAACGAGCGGACGTAACAACAGAAGTGCGCCCATTGAGTATCGTGGTATCGATCACAGCCAATAACGGATATGGCGTAACGGATCATGGCGGATCGATACCGTTGAATGACGTATTTGAAAGAGTAAACGCCGATCCACTCATCAAAGAGGCGATGAAGTATTGCATCATTACCCACGATGAGAACATCCGAAACGTAGGGCGCGCCCAAGGAAAAGAAGCGGTGATTGCTCACGAGCTTTTTCACAACCTCTATAAGCTCATGATTGCACCCGAACAACATGCCCGCTATACAGATCCACAAAAAAAGCAGCTTTTTATCGAGGGAAAAGATGAGATCCTCGCCTATTTGACTCAGGGGATATGGGAATTCCATCCAGGAAGCCTCTTTTTGAGTCTACGCCGCAAAGAGCCCAAGGGGCAACCCCTTCCAGAAGACGTTCACCTAGAAAATCTGTGGACGATGGTGGCGAACAGCGACGTCGATCATGAGCTATCACCGGAGGAGCGTGAAAGAGGAGCAGATCTCTTTCTCGACGAGGTCTGGAACGTGATGCGGGCTATTGGGTTTTTGCGCTTCTCTGAAGCTTCGCGCGAAGACGGAATACAAGCAATCATCGCCACGCAAAGCTTTAAAGAGATGGTCTTCGCCCTCTTGGCCATTCAAGATACGATACCACGAGTGCCAGCGAAGACCGTCTGGGATTCTTTTCAGGAAAAAGCTCGTCCAAGCTTCTTCGCGCATGAGCTTCATGCCTTTTTGGAGGAATATAGCTGGCTCCGGTTACCTCAGCTCGATCAACCACAGGTGTTACTGCAGTCATTGCGCGACTATATCAACGACCTATCAGCACAATCTACTCATGACGGAGCGAAAGACGTGTCGCGTCTTGAAGGAATATACGGAGACCTCGCCGAATACTTTGGCTAAAAAAGAATGAACTTCTCGTAACACAAAACCCCACCACTTTTCAGCGATGGGGCGTTGGTTTTTAGCGACGCACCTGGGTTGCCAGGAACGCCAGCTTATGGCTCCGGGGCTGGGATTCGAACCCAGGACCAATGGATTACATATCTTCCTTCTGTTTCCAGAGGGGATGGACTATATCATCATCCTACGCGAACGTAGGAGTGAGGCGCTTCGACCAATGACTTGGCCTACTCCCCGAAGGGATAGTCTCTGAACCTTTCCCGATAAATCGGGACTTGGCTGCTGATTATCGTGGTCGACCGATTTCGACGTTAGACTTCCAGCAATTCACCTCATTATTCGATCTCAATTACTTGAGAAAGCTGCGATATGCCCGCGTGATAAGGATACTCGGCACGTTGGGCATAGGAACGGCGGTCTTTTGACATAGACGGCAAAAGTTACCAAATGTTCACAGTCCACTGCTCTACCGCTGAGCTACCCCGGAATGTATTTACGGCTGCCTGCCTGCCCGTAGGCGGTAGCGAGCCCAGAATACGCATCCTTTCGGAATGCTCCGGCATCATAGCGAACCAAGCGTCCTCTTGCAAGACCCCCGCGCAAGGCATACAAAACCCTTGAGAGACTCCTCTCTCCCCCAACCTGCGAGGCTATCATGACTCATAAAAAGGGATTCGTGATCGTCTTTCAAAAATCCGCAAACGAGTATGCACGCCAAGGACTCCCAGCACCGGTAAAACCCCCAGCCTTTCGATACCCCAGCGCAAACACCCTTCTCGACTTAGTCGAGGCTGGACATCAAGACCTACTAGAGGAGTGGCGTCGGGATGCTATCGAGATGCTTCGGTACCAGCGCCAAGAGGGACTTCGTTTTTTTAAGCGCGGGCAACGCGCTCAACACGCTAAGAACGGACGACGAGTTAAAGCTCTCCGATATCTCATCGCAAAACTGAATCGCCTATTGAGCAACATGGCTCGAGGCATCAAGACCTAAACCCCCGCTTTCTCTCGCGGGGCTTTTTTGTTTTAGAGCGCTCCCTCTTCAATCCCTCGACGAATCTTCTTCATAAGCGATAGATAGAATCGCACATTCCACAACGACGCAAGACGCATGCCGAGCATCTCTTGCACGCGGAATAAATGTCGAACATACCCGAGCGTATAACGCGAAAGCTCGTCGTCCACCGCTTCTACGTCGTCCGCGCCAAGTTCTTGAAGGAGCTTCTCGTCTGATGCGGCAAACCGCTCGTTGGTGACATGAATCGTCTCGTAAAAATCGCGCTTCGTAAGGTCGTTATGCCGAAAACGATACAACTGCCCATGACGCGCGTTTCGCGTAGGAAGCACACAGTCGAGCATATCGATCCCACGTTGCACATACCCCACAATCTCATGCGGTTGCGCGCCACCCATAAAGTAGCGGGGCTTATCCGCTGGTAAAAGCGTCGTGGTCGCATCAAGAACGGTACACGCTTCTTCGAACGGCTCGCCCACCGACAAACCACCAATCGCATACCCATCAAACCCAATATCTACTAGGGCTTTTGCGCTTTGCTGGCGAAGCTCGACATCGGTTCCGCCTTGCACAATCGCAAACAGCAACGATTCAGGATTAATCGCCCCGTCTTTGAGCGCATGAAACGCTGTCTTTGAACGCTTGGCCCAATCATTCGTGAGTACGAGAGCTGCGCGCAACTCCTCTTGCGTGGCGGGAAGCTTGGTACAGACATCCAACACCATCGCGATATCACTCCCAATCGTACGCTGAATCTCCATACACAGCTCCGGTGTGAGCATGAGTTTTGCTCCATCAATATGCGACTGAAACTTGACCCCTTCTGGTGTGAGCTTGCGCAACCCCTCCAAACTAAACACCTGAAACCCTCCAGAATCCGTCAAAATCGCGCCCTTCCAGTCCATCATCTTATGCAAACCGCCGAGAGCTTTCATCTCTTCCATGCCGGGACGAAGCCACAAGTGGTATGTATTGGAAAGCAGAATCGGACTTCCCAAACGCTCAATATCAAAAGAAGACAGTGTCTTCACTGCTCCTTTTGTCGCAATCGGCATAAAAAACGGCGTTTGTAGCGTGCCGTGCGGCGTTTGTAGCGTGCCGCGACGCGCCATGGACTGCGTAGACGTACTCTTGAGAGAAAACATGCGCGCAGTATGGCAATTTTTCGCTGTTTTGTCGAGGGATTAGTACTCGTCTGCCTGGCGATCGCTGCCCTTGGTTGCCATACTCACGGGCCCGTTTCCCTTGCCTTCGCAAGCGTTCGTCCACAACATCTCGCCCTCTAAAGAAAACGCCTGAATCTCCCCTCCACACGATACAAACACGCGCTCGCCCTCGATAAAGAGCGTTGGCGCCTGCCCACTTCCGGAGAGAGTTGCTTGTTTGATTATCTGACCATTCGACGCATCAAGCACGCACAAACCCGCCTGTTCCGACGCGACGTACACATGATCATCATGCACTACCACCTGCGAACGCCCCAGTGTGAGAGACGTCTCCCAAACCTGTACACCCGTTTTTTGATCGAGAGCAACAACCCCTGTATGAAACGCCACCACAAGAAGAGATGAGGACATATACCAACAAGCTTACTCAGGCGCAAACGTCTCGTCTAGGCGGTGCCAACCATCGTTCGCCCGTCGAAAGAGCGTTATTCCTGGGATATTCATCACGAAGTGCGGCGCGGGAAGCTTCTGTACGCACTCCCACACACTCGGAAGGAGTTCCGCCGAAGGCAAACGCGCGAGACTCACGTGCGGATGCCACTCAGGAAAGAGCGGTTCGGGCATAGGCGGCACCGCGAACACCGCTGCACGAAGACGCTCCATTGCCTCTCGCGTAGATGGAGGCATCTCTAATCCGGCCAAACACCACACCTTGCTCAAAAGAACCGAATCCATCCAGCGACACCGTCCAAGGACCCTCGTTCCCTTCCTGCTTCCAACGAGCGACGCAGGCCCTCACCGCAGGAAGATGCACCTCATCAAACGGCGGAATAACTGTGACATGCGGAGGGATATGCGCGTGAAGTGGTTTTCCGCCAAAGCGTTCGTACAGGGTTTTTAGAAGATGTTGATACCACAGCACCACGTCTTGTTGCGCAAGAGGTAGACCGAAGAAATATTCCATACCCTAAAAAAAGAACATGGGTAAACTGGCGTAGTTTACCGTATGGAGAGAAGAAAGGGAAGAAATAAAAAAGCGATGATCTTGTCATCGCTAGAACCGCAGAACTACTTCTGCTTCATCGTCTCCAGCTCGAGCACCAATACCCCGAGACGTTCCTTCTCCGGCGGATAAATATCACGAAGAATATCGAGAACATCGGTTGCGCTGCCCGTCCCAGGCACGATCCTGTCGTACGGCTCGACCGCGAGCATGGCCTCGAACGTGGGATACGTCCGCACCGCCCGAACACGGACTACACCCTGAGCAGACTGAGTCATGAGCCTGATCTGCTCACCGACAGCAATTCCCTTGAGACCGGCATACGCCACACGAACTTCGAGCGTCTTACGCCCGTTCATGATTTCCTGAAAGTATCTATTCTTCACACGCATCATTCGCATAGATTCGTTCTCCAGATGATTACTCCACTGCTGAGCGCAGAAGAGGTGGTGATACGCGGCCGGCATGACCGCATCGAGATTCCATCCCAGACGCTGCAGAACCGTAGTTTCTGCCACCGACGGCACAATATGCATGTACAGCTTACGTCCGTACGGCTTCAGGAGATGAGGAAGTTCAATCAACATCGCCGAGAACACCTGAGCGGTGTGCGCGATGCAGGGCATGAGCTTGATAGGCTCACCCTTCTTGGGAGTAGCCCCAACAACACCCAGCACCCGATCATCCTGATCCACTACGACGAAAATCAGCTTGTACTTCGTATTGACGTCGCTCGTATGCCGACGATCGTACCCGCGATACAACGCATCGACCCACGCATCGTCCACCCCGTAAAAACAGGGGGCAAGCCGCTCGAGAATCAAAGCGCGAACCTGATCGGTATACTTCTCCTCGAAAGGCCGGACCGAAAGATGTTGAGAGTCCAAAGCGGTTTCCATAGCGATGTCTACAAAGGGCTTATAAAGCATCGCCTCAGTCACGCTAGACTTGTAATGACCCTCGGACCTACCAGCCACGATATAGCCCTTGCTCCGAAAAAACTGGTACGCAGCCCTGTTCTGCTGCGCTACCGTGCAGTAGATCTGTCGAGCACCCCGATCCCGAGCATGCTCTTCAACAAATGCCAGCAATCGAGAGCCGCATCCGTTGATGCCCCGCGACTCCGGCGTCACGATGAGCGGGCTGATCTTCCAAGTCCCCTGACGCTTTTCCACGATATTGACCATCCCCAAGGACTGATCTCCATCCGTCAGAATGAACATGCGCTGCTGCAACGAGAAGTGCCCAACCTTATCGCACCCTCCCGACATATGCGTCTTGAAGATCCGCTCCGCGTGCGCACGATGGTCACCATCGTAATATGCTGCGAGCGCATTCTCCATGAGAGCAGCGACAAACTCAAAGTCACCCTCTCGAGCCTCCCTGATCTGTGGATCGTGCAACATGAGAACCTCCTAGACAGCGTTCTACAGGCGTGAAAACGCCCTGCGTAAAACAGAGCCCAGCACAGAACATCCGTGCCAAGCTCCCCTTTTGTAGCGCTAAATAAGCCCTAGAGTCAATACTAAACTTCTATCTTCGACACTCGTATCCCCAGCACTCCGTAGCGAGCTTCGTCCTCTTTAGAGGAGTACGTATATATCTGTTCCGCGAGGAATTCTTTTGAGGCCCCACCGAAACAAACTGGATCAAAATCATTAAACATCGCTACAAAAGTAGGATACCTAAGCAACCCATCTACCTGTACGGTAATCACATCATCTAGATCAGCTATATTCCTAAAAAGGATCCGATCTCCCAATTGAATCTGCTGACGCTTTTCGTCATACAGTCGTGATTCAATAATCTTTTCACCTGATCGAATGGAAAAAAAAGGCGCTGGTTGCAGCTTCATTTCATGGATAGTCATACATTTAAGGTTAAACTAGCCTATTATCAAACAAAAGTCTACATAATGAATCTTGACACCGCGCACAAAACCCCTCATTCTTTTGCGTACGGAGGTCGTCATGACGACGCAAACGCAGGTGTTTAATGGTGGGTATGGCTTTGTTGCCATTCTGGATACCACCACCAACAAAAAAGTTCGCGAGCTCGGCGCCAGACGCTACGCAAAGAAGCATGACGATGTAGCCGGTCTCGAGTACGTCCCCGGTCTACCTCACGTGACGCTGTATCACGCCAAGGTGCAGGGCGCGCCAGTCTACCAGGTTCAGGCGATCCTCGCTAAGCTCGGTTCACTCGCAGGAGAGAAGATTTCCTTCGGACCCGTGGCCGTGTACGGGGAGAAGTTTCTCTTTTGGAACGCGGAGATCTCCGCGACTCTTCGAGAAGCTCACCGTGAAGCCCTTGCGCTGAGTACCTTCCTCGATCCAAAGGCACGAGCCCCCGCTCAGCAAGAAGATCTCACGCTCAGCCAGCAGGAACGCGACAACATCGCGCGATTCGGCCATCCGCTCGTCCTTGATTTGCAGCTGCCCCACATCACGCTGGGGTACGATTCCGCCGGTCTCGCCAAAGATCAGCCGCTGGAGCATGTGACGCATGTCGGCACGGTGGAACGCGTCGTATTCGCTCGCATCGGTCAGTACGGCCGCGTAGAGGAGATCCTCTTCTCCTATCCCGTCGCGGCCTAGCCCCCCCCTCGTCTAACACCCGTCCCTGGGTGTGTTTTTTTACGCGAAGAATTACGCGCTTGGCGAGTGACGCACCTCGCTGATACCATACATCTATCTATGCGCTTTTTTGGACGTTCCCGCTATGGTCGAAACACCTCTCTTGGATCATCCACCTTTCCGAGAGAGGTTCCGTGTTCGACGTACACCTCCACAAAGCAAACGCTCTGCTACGTAGATCGCGCCATCGATAACGCGCTTCTTTTTGGTATGTTGGCAGTATTTGCCTTTATTGTGTGGAAATTCGCGCAAGGAACCTACCGCTGGATCACCAAGACTACGCCAAAAAACCCATGGAAGCACACGACCGCGCACATCACGGATCCTACCTCCATGGAATACACCGTGGATGGCGTTGTTTATCCCGTCAAAGACCTCGATCCAAGCGTAACGCGCGGCAAAACCACGCTCGACATCGTCTATAAAGCGCATCAGCCAAAAGACTGGGATTTCGCCGAAGATCGTCCGGAAGCGACCTCAAATAAAGACCCTCATGCAACGATTCGTTTCGCCTGGATCATGCTTTTTGCCATCGGCGCAAGCATCGCAGGAGCGTTTGTGTATGCGGGATATTTCTCTTCGTAAGTTTTTTGCTTACTTCCCCACGGGATACGGGAGATGCATTTTGTAAAAGCGACGAATAACCGGGATCCACTCTGGCAGTCGCTCAAACGGGATGGGGTACAGAAGATGCACGAGTAACGCCCTCCCCTGCGGACCAGCGTGCCACAACCGTATAGTCGCAAGAGACTGCACAATGTCTCGCGTGAGTTTTTTCACGGCTTCTTGCTCCTCTGGATCAGGAAATGCCTCATACAAGTGCGCGTACGTACAACTCAACAGATCTCGCATAGCATCATCCACCTCCCCTCCTTCGCGAACAAAGGCAAGAGCCTCGTCTTTAATCCATCGGAAATACTTTGCTCGTCGTACTCGATCAGGCCCCGTAGGGTCGCTTCGCACGCTTCGCGCTCGATCTACTACACTAAAAGGCGCATCACAATCCATGTTCGCATTCGATAAAAAATCCGCATTGATGACGTGTTGAAACTCATGGCGCAGAATCACTTCTTGCGAGGCGCGCTCACCTGGGTACGCCATCACCAAGAAGAACTCATATTCACGTCCATTGATCGCCATTTTTACAGGACCAGCATGACCCACCGCCTGACCAAACGCCGACCCTTCTAAAGCCTCCACATCCCCCGGATCTTCCACGATCACCATCAAACATCCTTCGTGATGGTACGCCCGCACCACTCCTAACGGCTCATGCCCCATCTCAAATCGAAAATACGTCGCGCCGAGCACCGCCGGATCCCGCATATCCACTCCTTCGCGAGGTCCATACTTTTGCAATAGCGCCTCACAAAATAGACTTGTCGCTTGCTTGCGATAGAAAAAACGCCTGATCGCGCGATAATACATCGACTGTACGCGCTTATCTATATGCGTCAGCTCTTCCGCGATCTGTTGCGCAAGCTCCTCCGTGAGCTGAGTTTCGGGCGTCTGCCTCAACATCTGCTCGATACGTACACCCGCTACCGCCATCTCGTTTCGACGCTCCATCAATTGCATCTGCCGACGTTCAAGAACTCGCCCTTCTTCAGAGGTTGTCGCTTTATGCATGGAAAACGTTCTAGCTTCGGACATAGGGATTTGAAGGAGGCTACTGAATCTCGGGAATATCTTGCTCTTGATGATTCCCTGGCGCGGCTAGCCATCGCTTATACGCGAGCAAGCGCTCGATGGTTGTTTTTCCTGAACTTGCAACACCTTCAAAGAGAAGAATGTTCATGGTGTGCGCAAAAACCTACCTTACCTGAAATGGCGGTTCGGCCTTCGTTAGAAGATATTCCGAGAAGCGCCGCACGTCGCTCTCAAAGTCCGCGGTGCGCTCTTGGTAAGGAAAACCTGCGGCTTCTGCCTTTTTTTGAATATGTACGCTAAACGCAGCGACGAATCCTGCAACCTGCCGAATTACCTCTTTATCGCTATTTCTCATCCAATTACTGGGACTTGTATTCTGCACGATCCCCTCTACAATGCTCTCAACGTCGCTCAATCCAAGAAAGAGCACACGAACATTTTCTGCACCGTATTGCGTATGTAGTCGCGAAACGTATTCAGGCAGGAGATGAACACCCTCGATCACCAGATCGCGGTGCTCGGATAGCGCGCTGGCGATAACCGTATCAAGAGCTGGCACCAGTGAACTCGCAGAAATACACTGAAGCTCCACGCGCTCTTCTGGAGTGAGCGTATTCTCCGAGGCCGTTCCCGAAAAGCCCGGCAACGGGAATCTGCGCTTTTTCTCTTCCGGAGAAAGAACTTTTGTCACCTCACTGCAAAGATCGTCCGTAGACACGAGCGTGGCGTTCATCGCTTCTGTAACCTTATTTGCAATAATGCTTTTTCCGACGCGTGGTGCACCGCCAATGAGATAGATCATAGAGCTTTTATCGAGGATATAGGACTTACACGGAAGTATAGGGTGCGTTCACCTAAACGTGAAGCCACTTCGGAAGGGTTGCGCGATAGCCCCTCTTCGGCTAGGATGAGGCCTGTGCAAGAACCATAGGGGCCTCGTATAATGGTGGTACAACGGTCTCCGGCCCCACCTCTCGCGAGAGGTGGGGCGATTCCCCCACTTGACGCCGCCGCCACCATGAACTACGTATACGTATTACAAAGTGAGCAGGATCATGGATTCTACATTGGATTTACAACTCGGTTGCCAGAAGAGAGGCTTGTAGAGCACCAAAATGGGCTCGTGGATTCTACGCGGAATCGACGGCCGATGAAGCTGATCTACTTCGAGGCCTACGCTGATGCGGGCCTTGCAAGAAAGCGTGAACAACATCTTAAAGACTTTGGTTCTGCTTATACAGGGCTCTTAAAAAGACTTGGGCTGAAGTAAATACATAGGGACGTAGTATAATGGTAGTACAGAGGTCTCCAAAACCTTTAGCGTGGGTTCGATTCCCCCCGTCCCTGCCATGGAAATATCCGCTGAACAGGCGGATGTTTTTATTAGGAAATACAACGGTCTCCAACCCCACCTCTCGCGAGAGGTGGGGCGATTCCCCCCGTCCCTGCCACCATCAAAGTCGTCAAAAGACGGCTTTTGTGTTAGGTTTTCTCTATGATTTTTCTTCTACTTTCCGTTGTCGTACCTATTGTCATCTGGACGCTTCTTCCTTGGGCGATGCAAAAAGTAACAACCAAACATTTTGAACGTAATGGATTATTGCTGATCGCTTGCCTTTGTTTTTTCATTTCTTGGTACCTACCGTCGCCGTTGATCCATGGGATGAACACGCAACTTATGACACATGTAGCAGGCGGAGGTATTTTTAGCGGACTGATTTGGGTCTATGTAAAAAAGCAACTGCATTGGAATACCTCCTGGCTCTTTGAGCTTGTGAGCGTTTTCGCCCTGGTAAGTTCGCTCGGAGTAGTAAATGAGTTATTTGAATTAGCCATCGTTGAATTGCGCATCGTTCGATTGAGCGGCGGAGATACCTGGTGGGACCTGTTGGCGAATACGCTTGGCGCACTTCTTGTATGGCTTCTGTATCGACTTTCTGCAAGCCTTGAAAAGAAGAAACGCTCTTAAAATCCGATACAACGTTTCGAGCCAATTCCTCTATGGTCTGCCATAACAATATCCGCTGAAGAGGCGGGTGTTTTGCATTGAGGGGAAAAATGATTTTAGTAAGAAATCATTGACTTTTTTAACCTTCATACCTATCTTATCCTTAGAAAATAAGATAAAAGCCCCATCCCTTTATCTGAAACGTGAATATATCTATATGACAACAGCTGTAAAAGAGTATCTCTTTAGCGTTATCACACTAAGCGACACTATCCGTTCACGGTACAACAGCAATCTTGCGTGGTTTTTTGACGACTCGCATAATAATCCCCTGTTATACCCGCCCGGAGTCACTTCCATCACCTCGGATAGCCGCAACACTATCACCGTCACATTCGTACCTGCAGCTATCTCCGTAGACGCGATAATCAGCTATCTATCAACGATCGGCGTGGAAGCCCTACCCTTAAAGGAATACCGGCCCACCCCATGGGAAAAAATCGTAGGAATAGCTCTTTATCCCGTCATGTTCGTTGTGGGAAGGATTACGTTTGCCCTTCTGAATAAGCGTAAAGGACCAAAATAAAAAGCTCGAGTGAACGAGCACCACCCAAGCCCTCAGGGGCTTTTATGGTACCATCAACCCATGAACTATCTTCTCCCCGTAATCCTTTCCCTCGCTGTTTTTGGCGCTGGTTGCTCCGCCGTGTCGCGCACGCCGGAAAGCCCTCCTACTAACGAGCAACCATCCATCACCGAATCTGCGTCGACAAAGCTCGATTTGAGCAACCGTGGACTTACAGCCATACCCATGGACGTATTCTCGCGTACAGACCTGATCGAGCTCGATCTTTCGCATAACCGCTTAACCAACGCCCCGCCGTCCCAGATAGGCGCTTTAAAGAAGCTTCGCGCGCTAAACCTG
>JAGOUA010000066.1 GCA_018061485.1 Patescibacteria group bacterium | reverse complement strand
ATTAACGTTCAAGAAGTGTACCACGTACGTAGCAAGACTTTGTTTTTTTTGATTGGATGATCTGTGATGAGCTGGAGGAAAAAAGAACCGGAAGCGCATCCCCCTTCGCATAAAGCTACGGGGGACCATTCGTAGCCTTGGCGAAGAATGGCTGTGCGGTGAGGATCTTTTTTTCGAAGCTCGCGCAGGGCGCCGATCAGGAAAAACCTACTTACTTACGATCGCTTGCAGCGGAAATCAACGATCCGCCCAACCGCGCACGTGCTTTTTCCCATTCATCACGACCTTCTTTGATGGCTTTGGACATCACGCCAGCAAGAAGCTCGATCGATTTGACCGCGTCATCGTTGGCTGGAATTGGGTAGTCCACATCAAGAGGACAGACGTTCGAGTCACACAAAGCGATGACCTTGACGCCACGACGCGTTGCTTCTGCGAGCGCTGTCTTGTCTTTGCGGATGTCGAAAATCATGACCGCGTCAGGAATGCGAGAGAGTTCTTGGATACCACCAACGCTCTGGTCCATGATCTTGATCTGTTCCGCCATTTTGAGCTGTTCAAACTTGGTGTATTTTGCCAATTCGCCCTTTTCTTGTTTGCGCTTCAAATCTTTAAAGCGACGAATCGTCTGCGAAATACTCGCAAAGTTCGTGAGTGTACCACCAAGCCAGCGCGTGTGTACATATGGCATGCCACAAGCTTGCGCCGCAGCTTCAACAAGCGAAGCCGCTTGCTTCTTGGTTCCAACAAACAAAATCACTCCTCCACGAGCCGCCGTCTTTTTCGCAAAAGAGGTCGCCTCTTCAAGCGCCGTCTGGGTCGCTTCGAGGTTAATCAAGTGAATACCGTTGCGCTCACCAAACAAAAACTTCTTCATTTTTGGGTGCCACTTGGACGCTTGGTGACCAAAGTGCACACCCGCCTTCAACAATTCTTCGAGAGATGGAATAAGTGCCATACAAACAGCCCCTTTTTATGCGATTGGACGCGCGACCGAGCTCCGCAAGGGAGAAAGGGGCGGACGCACGTACCCCGAAGGGCAACACCAACCACTGGATAAATAGACCCCTTCAGACGAAGAGATGCGCCAAGGATAGCGAAAAAAGCCCGTTTTGGCAAGGATTCGCCCTTAGCCCCCCGTTACCGAGGCCTTGATACGCCGTACCCCCGCCGAAACCGCCTCTTCTTTAAGGATTTTGAATGATCCAAGCTCTCCTGTATGGGTCACGTGAGGACCGCCACACACCTCTTTTGAGAGGTCACCCGCCGTGTAGACCTTAATTTTTCCGCCCATTTGCGCGTAGGTATCTTCAAATAAACCGATGGCTCCAGACGCCTTCGCTTCTTCCACCGTCATTACATCGCACGTCATAGGGACGTCTTTCATGATCGCGGCATTCACCCAAGCCTCTACCTGAGAAAGTTCTTCTGGAGTGAGTTTCTGTGGATGCGAGAAGTCAAAACGCAGACGTTCTGGCGTGATATTTGACCCTTTTTGTGCCACATGCGAGCCAAGCACGGTTCGTAGTGCCTGATGAAGCAGGTGCGTTGCCGTGTGTAGACGCGTCGAAGCCACAGAATCATCCGCCAATCCCCCTTTAAACGTTCCGGCACTCGCGCGCGAAAGCTCTTGATGCTTGCGAAACTCCTCTTGAAACAGCGCTCGATCTGCCGCCAAACCACGTTCACGCAACAACTCTTCGGTAAGCTCGAGGGGAAAACCGTAACTCGAAAACAAGAGGAACGCTTCTGCGCCGCCAATCGCGCCCTTTGCGAGCAGCTTTTCGAATTCGCGCAACCCTTTTTCAAGCGTCTTGCTAAACTTCTGCTCTTCTTGTTCGAGAGCTTGTACGATACGTTCTTGGTTGGTACGCAGCTCTGGATACGCCGCAGCATACTCTTCGATGATACGTTCACCCATGCGACGAACAAACCCTTCACCGATACCGAGGCGTTTTGCTTCGCGAATCGCGCGTCTAAGCAACCGGCGCACGATGTATCCCTGCCCAACATTGGATGGCACAACGCCCCGAGGATCGCCGATCACGAACGTTGCTGCACGCATATGATCGGCAATAATGCGGAACGGACGGGCTTTGAGCATGTCTTCCGCGTGATACGCAATACCGCTTACCTCTTCGATCAAGGCGATGCAACGCGCAAAGGCATCCGTCTCAAACACGGTGCGTTTACCCTGTAAAATCGCCGCGATACGCTCAAGCCCCATGCCTGTATCAACATTTTTTTGCGCAAGAGGGGCAAACGTTCCGTCTTCACGCTTGTCATACTGCATAAAGACGTTGTTCCAAATCTCCACAAATCGACCGCAATCACAGTTTGGATGACACACCGGACCAAACGCAGGGTCATGAGCCGCGCCCGTATCGTAAAAAATCTCGGTATCTGGACCACAAGGCCCCGTTTGCCCAGCAGGTCCCCACCAGTTCTTCTTTTTTGGATAGGCGTAAATACGAGAACCATTCTCACCTGATGTAGGCTCATCTTGCTCCGCGATACCAACCTCCGCCGTGATACCCCGTCCAGCGAACTGCGTTTTCCACAAAGCGATAGATTCCTCATCGCGAGGGGCGTCCGTATCGCCCTCAAAAACCGTCACGAAGATTTTGCGCGGATCAAGGAAAAAACCCTCTTCCGATGTGAGTAACTCGAATGACCACGCGATAGATTCCGCCTTGAAGTAGTCTCCCAAGGACCAGTTTCCCAACATCTCAAAAAACGTGAGATGGCGGTTATCACCCACCTCTTCGATATCATCTGTTCGCAAACACTTTTGACTATCCGCCAAGCGCACACCCCCTGGATGCGCCTCACCCAAGAGATACGGCACAAGTGGGTGCATGCCGGCCGTCGTAAACAACACCGTTGGGTCGTTTTCTGGCAACAGTGACGCGGATGGGATAATCGTATGACCTCGCTTTTGGAAAAACGAGAGAAAGCGTTCACGAACAAGACGGGTTTCCATATGGGGCAAATCATACGAAAAATCACTCAACTACGCAAGAAATAGGCAAAAAAGCCTACAAGAGTAGATTCTCATAAACACAAAACCCCTTATAGGGGATGAGAAGCGACGAGCTGGACCGAGAAAGACTCGGAAACGTACGTATCTGTACGTT
>JAGOUA010000019.1 GCA_018061485.1 Patescibacteria group bacterium | reverse complement strand
ATTCTCACGCAAGCGTCAGCGGAAGAAGTGGCGGATATTCGCGCGCGCTTAGACGGCGGAGAAAACCCACTTATCCTCAAAAAAGAGCTCGCTCTTCGCGTGGTGACGTGGTGTTTTGGCGCGGACGCAGCCGAGAAGGCGGCGGAACATTTTGCGCAGGTCCATCAACAGGGGGAATTACCTCAAGAAATCGCGGAGTACGTAACTTCTGAAGCGGAGATGGCGCTTATGGACGCGCTTGTGTTCACGGGTCTTGTTGATTCTAAGAGTGAAGCTCGTCGGCAAATTGAGCAGTCCGCGGTGCGTGTGAATGGCGAACTCGCGCAGGATAGTAAGCAGGTGATCGTCCTGGGTGATGAACCAGTATTAGTGCAAAAGGGAAAGCGTGGGTTTGCCTCGCTTCGACGAGCGTAGCCTATGGTGTTTTCTTCCAGTGTTCTACGGCAAGAACAGCAAAAGATCGCTGCGTGGCTTGAAGCGCAGGGAGTTGTTCTTCCTGTAGAACGGTTTTCGGCGTGTCCTTCACCGGATCTTGGAGATATGGCGATCCCGTGTTTCGGCTTGAATCTTGATGGCGAGCGGGCTCCGGGAGTCATTGCGACGCGACTGGCAGAGGCCTTGCAAGCGTCTGGATTGGTAGCGTCTGCAGAGGTGGCTGGACCGTACATCAATGTTCGTTTTACGGACGCCTCTCTCGGGTCGATGCTTCACGCGGTGCTTGAGGTGGGCGAGGGGTATGGTGCGCAACCGCCGGCCTCGGCAGAAGCCAAGCAAGAACATCCTGTTGTTTTTGAATACGCGAATCCAAATACGCACAAAGAGATTCATATCGGGCATTTGCGGAACTTTGTCACGGGTGTGGCGTATCATTCGCTCTGGAAAGCAGCGGGCGTACCCGTACAGGCGGTGCAGTTTGTGAATGATCAAGGGGTAAACGTGGCAAAAACCCTGTGGAGACTCGTCGAATCACATGGATACGACGCGTCTACGTTAGCGCAAGAACAGGTAGACGCTCTTCTTGCATCGGTGCCTGCCGAAGATCGTACGGGTAACATGCTGGCGAGGGTGTATGTCGAAGCGGGACAGGCTCTGGAAGAGCGACCTGAGGCGCTGACAGACGTTTCTCGCATCCAAGCGGCGCTAGAGATGGGAGATCTTGTGTGGGCGACGCTTTGGCGCGAGACGCGTGACTGGTGTTTACGCGAGCTTGGAGAGATTTGCGCGGAGCTTGGCGTTCAGTTTGATAAACCAGCGCCCTATCTTGAATCGGACTTGCTTCAAGAGGCGAAAGAGATTGTGGACGGTCTTGAGCAAAGCGGTGTTGCGCAGATCAGTGAGGGGGCGCTCGTTATCGCATTGGAAGAACAAAAGCTCGGAACGGCGCTTATTCGTAAAACAGATGGGAATTTGCTGTATCTTTCCAAAGATCTTGCTCTCGCAAAACAAAAACTCGCGGATTATCCCACGATGCGGCAAAGTATCGTTTTGGTTGATAACCGTCAGTCGTTCCATTGCAAGCAGTTGCAAGCGGTTTTACAAAAGCTTCCAGCAGAGAGTTTTCCGCACACGTACGGCTATGCGGATTACGGGCTCCTCACGCTCAAAGAGGGCGCGATGTCGAGCCGTAAGGGCAACGTGGTCACGTATCAAGAGCTCCGTGACTCGGTGGTGGCGTATGCAGTTGAGCAAACGCGCGCTCGTCATGCGGATTGGGATGAAGAGGCGATACAGCGGACGGCTCACGCGATTGCTCTTGGTGGGATGAAGTTTGCTTTGCTAAAACAAGATCCAAACACCATTTTTACGTTTGATCGCGAGCAAGCGTTGGCGTTTGAGGGGGTGACGGGGCCCTATTGTCAGTATGCCGTCGTGCGTTTGCAGGGGATTTTATCTCGCGCGCAAGGTTTGGCGTATCAAGATGCGCCTCTCGCGATGGATGATGCGTGGACGCCTGCGGAGCGTGAACTTTTGCTCGCGGTGTCGCGTTTGACGGATATCGTGGTAACGGCTTCAGGCGTGCAGCTTGATGGCATCATTGATGCGACAAAAACGAACCCGTCGGTACTGGCGCAGTGGTGTTTTTCGACAGCGCAACTCATCAACGCCTTCTATCGCGACGTTCCTGTGATGGATGCGGAGGGCGATGTACGTCTTCGTCGATTGGCGCTTGCGTTCGCCGCAAAGCGTGCGCTCACCAATGGATTGAGCTTCTTAACGATCCCTGTTCCAGAACGGATGTAAAATCATGGCGATCGGCAAATAGCATCTCCTCTTCGGAGTACGGCGTTCTTTTCTGCGGAAAAGACGCCTCCTTCTCGGGCCGTCGCCCTCCGAAAGCCTCCTACGAAGAGACGCTATTTTCCAAATGCCTTGCTGACTTAATGCGACGAGTCTTGCTTCGCGAGCTTGTTTGTGTGTGTCGCGTTTAGTATCCTAAGCAAAAACTTGTTGTTCTTCCGCTCATGTATGTTTACCCCTCCTAAAAACGACACAAAATTCTCTCCGGCGACGTCTTCGGCAAATGGTTTTGGTGCTTCTTCGTTGAGTGGGTCATCTGTACAAGCGCAGACGGTGATTGCGCGCGGCGTTCGTGTTGAGGGGGATTTTCGCAGTCAGGGACATGTGACGATTGAGGGTGAATTAGAAGGTTCCATCACCTGTGGTGGGCATTTGGTGATTGGTGCGGAAGCATCTATTCAGGCGTCGATTCAGGCTGATGAAGTCACGATCTCTGGTTCTGTGGAGGGAGATATTCAGGCGACGCGTCGTTTAGAGCTAAAAGCAACAGCGCGTATCAAAGGAGACCTGCGTGCAGAATCTCTCGCTATGGAGGCGGGAGCGGCGCTCGATGGTCGTGTGCAGGTTGGCGGTGTTGCTACGGCAAGTCGGCTTCCAGAAAAGAAAGAAACGCCTCGACCGCCCGTAAAGCCAGAAGAAGTGCCTATTCGTACTCCTGACGAGGAGAAAGAGTAGCGTATGTCCTCCTTTGCCTACGTGTTTGATCTCGCTTTGGGGCAAGGAATCGCGAATAAAGATCGAGATCGCATTCAAACAGAGATTGCGCGTATCGGCATCCAGGGGCCGGAATTTTTTGGTGGCTTTCATGATGTCGAAGGTGGGCTCGAAGAGGCGCTCAAGCAAGGGGTAAAGAATGTGATTTTGATTGGACCGCCCGCGTGGCACCTGTCGTGGCTCCCGTGGAGTCTGCGTCATCCAGGGATTACGATGGGGTACATCTCTCCAGAGCCTTCCGTACTAGGGCGTGCTCTCGGTATGTCACAGGGCGCTCAGGCGATCCCGCTTATCGCGGCTCGTGTATTGCGAGTGTTAGACGTCGGAACGATCAATAAGCGCCCGTTTCTTCTCGAGGCAGCGATTCAAGACACGCGAGCAAAACTCACCTTTGAGGGCACGTACTCCATTTCAGGAAGAGAACCAAGTCCTTTAGCGATACGAAATTTTGCTTTACAACCAAAAACAGGGGACGTGCTTTCTGATCCGTATGATGGGCAGTTAGAAGCGGTGATTCATACTAAGCGAGAAGCGGCGGCATTTTTTGGGATGTGGAAACGGACGGAGCTTGAAGAAACGAAAGTCTTATTTCAAAAAGGGGTGATTCGTGATCTGGAAGACCAGTCACTGCACATCGCGGTGGACGGGCAGGGAATTACAGCGCGTGAAGCTTCGTTTGAAGTGCTACCAAAGGCGTTGTCAGTGATTGTTGGTCCAGACCGCCTGTTCTCGTAGGGGGGGGGCGTGGTTGGCGCCTTCCCGATGCATCGCGCGTGGGTTATCCACAGGAATCCTTTGACGCGAGAAGGGATTTATTCGTAGGATGGGAGCAAGTGGGAGAAAGTGGGATTCTTCCACCCAATCCGTCCTATGTATATCGGGGAATATCGACACACCCTCGACGACAAAGGTCGGATTGCTGTTCCGGTCAAGTTTCGTGCGCTTTGCCAGCCTCAGGCGGTCCTTGCTCGCGGTCTCGATCGGTCCCTGACGTTGTTTTCGCGTGATGCGTGGGAAGCGTTCGTTGCTGAACTGCAGTCCAATTCTTGGGCTCAGGCAGACACTCGTGCAGTGATACGCTTTTTCTTGGCAGGAGCTACCGATATTGAGCTTGATCGTTCTGGGCGCATGCTTGTCCCAGAACCTCTTCGCTCCTATGCCTCTCTTACCCGAGAGGTGGTATTCCTGGGTTTGGGGAATCGTGTCGAGCTTTGGGATGCGGACGCTTGGCAGATGGCTTCACAAGAAGGCGAAATGAACGCAAACACCATGGCGAATACGCTCTCTCGGTTTACTGTATGACTACCACTGTCCATATCCCTGTCATGCTTGAGGAATCCATGCTTGTCCTTGGGCCCAAGGATGGCGGTGTGTACGTTGACGGAACGCTGGGGGGAGGATCTCACACAGAAGCGCTCTTGAAAGCCTCGGCTCCTCATGGGCGTGTTTTCTCGTTTGAGATCTACCCAGATGCTCTTGCGAGCGCAGAGCAGCGGTTGCATGCGTATCGCGATCGATGGGAAGGGATCGAGGCGAATTTCGCGTTTTTTGCGGATGAATTAGAGCGTCGAGGAGTAACGGCTGTCGATGGAGTGTTGCTCGACCTTGGCTTTTCTTCGGATGAGCTAGAAGACCCTCGCATCGGACTTTCGTTCTTGCAAGAGGGCGTGCTCGACATGCGCTTAGGGCCCAAGGCAAATACTGACGGACTCACGGCGGCAGAGGTGGTGAATACATGGGATGTCCAGGCGCTGACAGAGCTCTTTGAGACGTACGGCGACGAAAAATACGCTTTTCGTATAGCGAAGGCTATTGAGCGAGCACGTCGTGAGGCGTACATCGTGAGTACGACGAAGCTTGCCGAAGTGGTGACCGCGGCTGTTTCAGAGCGATACGAACACGGTCGCATTCATCCAGCAACGCGAGTTTTTCTCGCTCTGCGAACATTAGTGAATGAAGAATTAGAACATATTCGCGCTGCCGTTCAACAGGCTGAGCGCATACTGGTTCCGGGCGGTCGACTCGCGATTATTACCTTTCAATCCATCGAAGATCGGCTGGTGAAAAAACTGTTTCAACAACCAGGGTGGGTTGCTCCAGATCCGCAGCCCCTGCCTCCCTCTGTCGAAGAGTGTGAGCGAAATCCTAGGGCAAGAAGCGCGAAACTGCGCTACGCGGAGTATCGTCCGTAGGGGAATGGGCTCATTGAGCACGTTCTAAAAAGAGTTCTTATGTCCTCACGTTCCTTTGTCCTTTCGTTAAAACGACCACAAGACGCTTTGGGAGTAAAGCGTCCTTTTTCCATCTCTTTTTTTGAAGGGCGCTATCGGCTATTTACCGTTCTTTTGGCGGTGCTCGGCTGTCTTTTATTGGGTTTTTCTATCATCTCGGTCAACATGTCTGCGTCAAAGGTGTATACGATCCGCTCATTGGAACGCCAAGCGGAGCGTCTGCGAGAACAGGTAAGCGCACTTGAAGCGCAGGCGGCTTTGGTGCAGTCCTACTCTTCCTTGCAAGAACGGGTACGTGATTTGGGGTATGTTCCGGTCGAAGAAGTTCGGTATATCGAGTAAGAGCGTTCATGGTATACTCGTCGCATGAGTCGCGTTCTTTCCCCGGTGTTCGTTGAGGAGCTACTACGCGCCGCACGTTTTCCGTTATGGTGGTACACGGATGGGTTTCGCGCTGTACGTGAGTGGTGCGCGCATGATTTACGTATGGAGTGGCGCTCTATGGGAATTCGTCTTTGGATGCAGGCGCTCTTTCGTCCTATGTATGGAGCGTATGACGTGTGGGGAAGAATCGTCAGTTTTTGTATGCGTGTGGTGATTATTACGGCTCGTACGTTTTGGTGGATGATGATCGCGCTTGTGTATGCCGTGGCGCTGATTACCTGGTGCCTCTGGATTCCATTAGCGCTTGCGCTCCTCTTTGTATGATTGCTTCTTGGGATTTGCCTCTTACCTCGGCGACGTTTGCTCGTCCGCGCGCGCGAAAGCTTTCACGAGCGACCGCCATGCTCGTTGTCATCGCGGCTCTCGTGGTGAGTATCGGGCTACTTGTTCAGCGCTCAATGAGCGGTGGAATGGCGGCTCGTGTCGATATGGGCGAGATGCGGTCTCTTGCTGGTATAGCGCTGCTCTGTGTCGCCTTTCTTACGTACTGGATGCGTGTTGCTCCTCTACGTCCGTCGGCAAGCGCTCTCTCTTCTGGTGATGCATTAGATGCCTGGCTTGCGCCGAGCGCTTGGCTGGCGCTCGAGCAGGCGGATACGCTTTCGCGTACCCTTCGGCGTTCGTTAACGTCGGCGCATCTTGTGTTGGCGAGCTTTGCTACACAAGAAGGAGCGATGGTGCTAGCGCGTCTTGGTGTGACATTTGAGGGGATTCAAGAGCCATTTGTTCGACTGGTTCGCGTGGGCGAAGCGACGGATGATAGGGCGCTTTCCCCTGATATACGGGGTGTGCTGGAGCGATCTGTCGCCTTAGCGCAATCTTGCGGGCACCTCTGCGGTGCTTTGGAGTTTCTGCGGGTACTGCTCGCTGAACAAGAAGTGATTCGTGACGCGTTAGAACGGGCGGGGGCAAAGTCCGCGCATGTTGAGGCGATTGGTCGTTGGCTCGAAGAACAGGCACGCATCAAGACGGAGCATGATGCCTTCGTTCGTCTCGCGCAGACAAAGCCGGATACAGATCTCAATCGCACCATGACGGCGCGTCAAACGACGCTTTTGAATTCGGTGAGCGAAGATCTCACGCGTTTGGCAAAACATGGGCACATCGCCCCCGTGATTCGTCGTGACGAAGTGATGACGGCGTATGAGCGCAGTCTTGAGAGTGGTTTACGTGTGGCGCTGTTAGTAGGGGCCGAAGGGGTTGGAAAGACAGCTTTTTTAGAAGGGTTAGCACGAGCCATGGTCGAAGAGCGGGTTCCTTTGGCGCTCTTTGATAAGCGGTTGGTGAGCGTGCATGTGGGGCAGCTCGTCACGGGGGCGGATGCAGGGCAGATTTCTGAGCGATTACTTCAACTCACAGAAGAGGTGGCACAGAGTGGGAATATTGTGCTCGCCTTGGAGGGACTAGAGGCGCTTGTTGGTGCGGGATACGGAGGAAATCGCGACTTGCTTGACCTCCTTTCGTCGTCCATTGAGCGGCTGGGTCTCTACGTGATCGCGACGACCACTCCAGGGGCGTATACCGAGTCCATCGAGCATAAGGCGTTTGCCAAACGTTCCACCCTGATCCGTGTCGAGCCGCCGGCGCAAGATGTCGCTGAACGTATCGCATTTGCGCACGTGGGAGGGTTTGAATATGCGCAAAACGTCTTTTTTTCGTACGAGGCTATCGAAGCGGGGCTAAAAACGGGCATGACGGCAACATCTTCGCTGGGGTTTCCGGGCAATATGCTGGGATGGTTGAGCGAGGCCGCGGTACAGACGCGTGCCACAAAAGGGCTAAACGCGCTAGTAACACGCGAAGACGTGGGCCGTATTATCGAAGAAAAGACGGGTATCCCATCGACGGCCCTCGCTCAAGATGAGGCGCAGGACTTACTCACCCTTGAATCGCGTTTACAGAAGCGCGTGATTGGTCAGGATGAGGCTGTTCGTGCCGTCGCTCAAGCAATGCGACGATCTCGCGCACAGTTGCGGGATACGCGTCGTCCCATTGCCTCGTTCCTGTTTTTGGGGCCTACGGGTGTCGGAAAAACAGAGCTCGCAAAAGCTCTCGCGCATGAATATTTCGGCGCGCCAGATCGGTTGATTCGTTTGGATGGATCTGAGTATCAACATCCATCCTCCGTTGATCGGTTTATCGGTCATCCGGGAGACCCAAAAGGCGGCATTCTGACCGAGGCGGTACGCGTAAAACCGTATGCTCTTTTGTTAATTGATGAAATCGAAAAAGCGCATCCGGATATTTTGACGCTCTTTTTGCAAATACTCGATGATGGGCGCATCACGGACGGTCTTGGTCGAACGATTGATTGTACGCATTTGGTGATTATCGCGACATCCAATGCGGCGGCGACGTTTATTCAAGAGCAGGTGCGTGCTGGCACGACAAACGATGTTTTGAAGACCGCGTTACTTGAGCGTGAGCTTCTGGCGACGTTTCGTCCTGAGTTTTTGAATCGGTTTGATGCGGTAGAGGTCTTCGCTCCACTCTCTATCGAGTCAGTGACGCGTATTGCGTGGCTGATGGTTCGCGCGATCCAGGAGCGTGTAGAAGCGCAAGGGTATCACCTTGTGGTCGAAGATGTTGCGGTTGAAGAGTTCGCTAAACGTGGATATGATCCGGAGTTTGGTGCTCGTCCGCTACGCCGTGTGCTGCAAGATACGCTTGAGACGGCGCTTGCCGATATGCTTTTGCAGAAACAGGTACAAAAAGGCGATACGCTACATGTCGACGAACATGGACAAGTGACGGTTCAGTCGAGATAGTATTCTGGATGATGCGCCTCTTTTTGGCTTATGCTTTCTCCTGAATACGCCGCCGTGTGGATGGGGGTGACGGCCCTTGTTGGGTTTGTGGGTGGGTACGGTGTGCGTGCTCTCGCGCTTCGTGTACGCATGGTAGACGTTCCGGACGGCGAACGTCGTACGCATGCCAGACCTGTTCCGCTAGGGGGCGGTCTCGCCGCGTGGTTTGCGTGCGTCGTTGCTTTTTCGCTGTTGCGGTTGGTGGCGCCAAGCGTCTTTTCCGCGGCGTTATGGCGTGATCTTGCGGTAGTAGGTGTGGCGACCCTTCCGCTTCTTGTGGTGGGCTTGGTGGACGATGCCCGACGCCTTTCGGCTCGGTGGTTGGTGCTGGCGGCTCTTGCGGCGGTGGGGATCGCGGTGGCGGGAGGTATCCGTGTCGAAGCGGTTACCTGGTTTGGAGGCTCGGCAAGGACATTGTCGACGATGGTGAGCGTGTTGGTGTCGAGCGCATGGCTCTTGTTGGCTACCGGGGCGACCAAGTTTTCTGACGGAGTCGATGGGCTAGTAGTGGGTCAAACGATCGTGGGCGCTGCTCTTATCGCGGGGCTTTCGCTGTCGACGGCGTATTTTCAGCCAGATATGGCACTCATCGCCGGCCTCTTTGGTGCGGCTTTTTTTGGGGTATTATGGCACAATTGGCCGCGAGCACGTCTCTACTTGGGAGAGTTTGGGAGTACGTTTTCGGGATTCGGCTTGGGGGTGATCGCGATTCTTTCAGGAGCAAAGCTCGCTATTGCGCTCGCCGCCGTGGGCGTTTTTTTGGTGGATGTGTGTTGGGTAATGGTTCGTCGCTTGTGGCGCGGTACTTCGCCGTTTTCGGGAGACCGTACGCACATGCATTTTCTGTTACAGGATAAAGGCTGGCCCTCATGGGCGGTCGCGCCCCTGTTGTGGCTTGTCGCCTTCGGGTTTGGATTTGCCGCCCTTCAGTTGCAAACACAGGGGAAGATTCGTCTTTTGTTTGCGTTGGCGCTGCTTACATGGGGCGCTTCGTTTTGGCTTCAACGTTCAACGGCGGCCTCCTCTTCAGGTGCAAGAAAGAGCCGATAGCATTTTACAAACGATCTGTATGTCTACCCCTCGACGAAGTGGTTGTGCGGTCATAGCAGCTCTGCTGATCCTTCTTGGGGCATGGGTTTTGTCTCGCGAGCGCTCGCACGGTGGGCAGCCTCAACTGCCGACGGTTACCATCGATTTGCCACTAGCGCCCACCATGAAGCTCGAAATCGCGGACGAACCATCAGAGCATCGAGCTGGGTTGAGTCATCGATCACCGTTACGCGATGGACGAGGTATGCTCTTCGTATTTGATCAACCTGGTACACCGTCGTTTTGGATGAAGGATGTTCCGTATTCCTTGGACATCATCTATCTACTCGATGGGGTGGTAACGGAGGCCTTTTTTCGCGTTCCGGGCACGCTCCCAGGTCGTGAACCGGCCACCGTTCAGCCCACAAAGCCAGCGAACCAGGTACTCGAGGTAAGGGGCGGGTTTGGCGCCTCGCGGCAGTGGATCCCAGAAACGCGCCTGTTTCCGCCCGATTTCCTCCGTTGACAAGATTCGGCTTTTTCGCTATCCTAGGCGCATTCTTCCTATGATTGCTGTTATTAAAACCGGTGGAAAACAGTACGTTGTCAAAGAGGGCGACGTGCTTACTGTTGAGAAGCTCGCAAAAAATCCGGGTGAGCAGGTGTCTTTTGAGGTGCTTATGACGGCTGAAGGCGCAGACGTGAACGTCTCGCCAAAAGCAACGGTTTCTGCCGAAGTCATGGAGCAAGGTCGTGCAGCAAAGGTCTCTGTCGTGAAATACAAGGCAAAGAGCCGCTACACACGCCGCGTTGGTCACCGCCAACCATTTACCAAGGTCAAAATCGCCAAGATCGCGTAATCACAAACCAAAACCCCTAGCTTTTGCTAGGGGTTTTGTTTTGTTATGAGAGTTTCTCTTTCGGCGAAGTCCTAGTAGGTCGTCAAACGCGAGTGCTACACAATCAACATCGCATCTCCAAACGAATAAAAGCGATACTCACGCTCGATCGCATGCGCGTACGACGCGAGGGTGCGTTCTCGTCCAAGAAGCGCGCTCACGAGCACGAGAAGCGTAGATTTTGGCAGATGGAAGTTCGTCATCAGGCCATCAATCACGCGAAACGTATAGCCGGGAGTGATAAAGATCTTGGTCCAGCCGCTCCACTCGCTGAGCGTTCCCGTGTGCTGCGCCGCTCCTTCAAGGGCACGAGTGGCTGTCGTGCCTATGGCAATGACGCGCTTGCCACCGGCTTTCGCTTGATGAATGCGCTCGGCGGTGTCCGCGGGAACATGTGCCCATTCGCTGTGCATCACATGCTGTGCCACATCACCGTCCTGCATCGGGCGAAAGGTGCCGATTCCGACATGGAGCGTGACATACGCAATGCGTACGCCTTTTTGTTGCAATGCTTCAAGAAGGCGATCGGTGATATGGAGGCCGGCGGTTGGTGCGGCTACGGATCCCGTGTTTTTAGCGTAGACGGTTTGATACCCTGCTTTTGTGGCTTCTGTGGCTTGGACGTAGGGAGGTGTTGGTACGTCGCCATGCAGATCGCTATACGCAAAAAAGGCCTCGGTCTCAAGATCGAGCGTCAGTGTGACCGTTCCGGCAACGGGGTCTTTGCTTTGGATGCGCGCCGTCGCTCCTCCATCGAGCGTAATCACCTCGTCCTCGTGAAGCTTTTTTGCCGGCTTGGCGAGCACTTCCCACGTGTGTTCGTCGAGAGGTTTATGAAATAAGAGCTCGATACGTGTTCCGTTGGCTTTTTGCGCAAAGAATCGCGCACGAAAGACTTTGCTGTCGTTTAACACAAGAATATCTCCCGCTTCGAGATAGTCAGGCAGATCGAACACGTGCTTATCTTCCATGGAGGATGTTTTTCGGTTGATGACGAGGAGCTTGGCGTGATCGCGAGGCTCGATAGAGCTATGAGCGATGCGTTCTGGGGGGAGATGATAATCAAAATCAGCAGTATGCATGGGTAAATCCTAGCGATAGCGAGGGGTTGTGTCGAGGGAGGGGGATGGGGGTAGAGACCCCGCTCTTCATTGACAAAAACCCCTATTTTTTGTACTATTCATACAAATCATATTCTTCATTCATATTTAGCTATGCGAAAAATCGCCACAAAAAAAGCCGCAAAACAAGCAAAAAGCCCAACGGCATGCATTGATCAGTTGATCGGATCGTCGGTGGTGGGTGAACGAGGGCAAATTGTCATTCCAAAAACCATTCGTGATCGGTTGCGTTTGCGGGCTGGGTCGAAGGTGCTCTTTATGCAGCAGGGGGATAACCCAATTATGGTGATCCCTATTGAGCACATGCAAGAAATGCTTAAGCAGCTCTCGGCGAAGATGGCGGATATTCTTAAAAACCAGTAATCTTAGTGTATGTCTTTTCCATCGATGAAAGCGTGGGTGATCGCGCATAAGCTCAAAGCGGGAATCGGTCTTGCAGTGGTGTTGGTGGGTGGATTCGTGGCCTTTGGCGGGGGAGAAGAAGGTCCCTTTTATGATACACAAACAGCTGAACAACGAACGTTGATTCAAACGGTGGAAATCACGGGTGAAGTAAAGCCGCAATCGCGTGTAGATGTGTCGTTTAAAACGGGAGGGAAGCTCGAAACCGTGAATGTGATCGTGGGACAAACGGTGCAAGAAGGTGATGTGCTCGCGACGCTAGATGCGCAAGAGGCGACGTTTGCGATGCGCCGTGCCGCATCGGTATTAGCGCAGGCACGGGCGAATTTAGCGGCTCGACAAGCGCAAGATAGCGCAGAAGCGATTCGTATTGCCGAAGCGCAGCGCGATCAGGCAAAAGCCAACCTTGAGAAAGCGACGGCGGACATCGATCAGGTGCGTATCACCTCTGCAGAGCAGGTACGCG
>JAGOUA010000065.1 GCA_018061485.1 Patescibacteria group bacterium | reverse complement strand
GAGCTGGAGCGAAAAAGAACCGGAGGCGCACTTATGAGTGCGGTGAGGATCTTTTTTGCGAAGCTCGCGCAGGGCGCCAATATCGCGGGTTTTACTGATGGTGCCGGGAGAGAGAATCGAACTCTCATGACCTTGCGATCGCAGGATTTTGAGTCCTGTGCGTCTACCAATTCCGCCATCCCGGCACAAAAGCCCCCAAATCATACGCCAAGACCCAATCATCGTCAACTCAACACCCTGGAGTCCACCGCTACGACCCACCTTCCTCGTGAACCACTATCCAACCGATCAAAAACAGGAGCCCGCCAGCAACGTCATTGGCCAGATCTTTGAGCGTATCATCCAAGGTTAGGCCGATAGATGGATCAATATACACCCACAAAAACCATTCGAACCATTCCCACATCACGCCAAACAAGAGGACAGATCCCAAAATAAGCCCTCCGATAACCCATAGAGGCAGTCTCGGAGCGAGGCCTTTATGCTGGACCATATCGAGCAACGTATACGTCATCCGCGCGATCGCTAATCCACCCAACAGATGCATCCATTCATCCCACCAATAGGTGTTTTGCGCCGCCAATAAGCTGATTTGATGCAGGGTAAAAACAAGCACAGGTGCCCACATCACTTGAATAAGTGGCTTTGCATACAGCGTAAAGCATAGCCGTCCATTACGGCGAACACGCGACATCAGCGAGGGTAGGCTGCGAAGCATATCAAATGAGTTGCACGTACAGTACCGCGCCTGATTCATGCGGTAAAGACGAGTCTACCGCACGATACCGCTCACGCTTCGCCCAAGCGAGCAAGGCTGCGCGCAAGATCCCTTCTCCCCGACCGTGGATGATCTTTACCGCGGGTTCACGAAGCGCCTTCATGCGAGAGCAAAACGCGCTCACTTCAAAGATCGCGCCATGCGCATCGTAGCCATGGACGTCGATTTCTGGCGCGCCGCCCAACTCAGCGACAAAGAGCGGATCGATGGAATCGTGCATACCCAGTATCTTGGAACAAGATGTCTTTTTGAGCAACCTCACGCCAACTCTTCCAACCGCCGTACTTCGGCGACAACCCTCGCCCATTCTTCACGCTTGAGACGATCCGCCACATCCTGTTGCCAATGACCGATGGGTTGCGCGTATGAAGTCTCTCGAGCGAGTTCCGCCTCCGCTAAATAGCAAAAAAGCTCGTTGAGATGGGGATCGACCCGCCATATTTCGTTCTGTAGCATCATCCCCACAAGATGATATGCCGCGGCTTCGATGAGCTGTTCATCAGCCTCAACATCGCGTATCCACGCGTTACAAGCATCGAGAAGATTTTGGAGATTACTATGCATACAGCAAGGTATCAGCTCAGTTTTCCTGCACCGTCTCATCCACTAATGCTTCGATCCAGCTCAAGCCTCGCTTCCAGGTTTTCACATCAGCGAGATCGAGACCGAGAAAAGCGAGAGCCTCGGTTGGGCGTTTTGAACCTCCCGCCTCAAGCAGAGCAAGATACTGTTGTTCGAAATCAGGACGAATGACGCGTTCTTGGTAGAGCAAACAAGTGAGTAGCTCTCCAAACGGATACGCATACACGTAAAACTCTTGATCGAAAAAATGACTGATGCGACTCCACTCATGTTTTTGCCAGGAAGATACCACTACCGCCCCACCAACAAGAGATTCAACGGAACGGATCCACAGAGACTGATAGTCCTCAGACGTCGCAAAGCCCTTAGCGCGAACAGACTGATGAGCTGACTGTTCAAAACGGTACATTTGTACCTGTCTAAATACCGTCGAGAATAGTTCTTCAATCTTTTTTGCCTGTAGCACTTGCCGATCTCGCGGATTCAGTGTTTTTTTACGTAACGTATCAAATACAAGCATCTCGCTAAACGTACTTGCCGTTTCTGCTAAGGCAAGGGATGGCACGAATTGCAACTCACCCACGGGCCTTGCCAGCATCGTATGCACCGCATGTCCAAGCTCGTGCGCCAACGTTAATACATCGCTTATCGATCCCTCGAAATGCAACGACACGTATGGATGAAGGTCTGCGCCCACATACTGGCAATATGCGCCTCCACGCTTTTCTTTTCTGGGCTCAGCATCGATCCACCCTCCGTCAAAACACTCTTGAGCGAGATCCGCCATTTTTGGAGAACACGCGCGAAACGCCTCCAGTATCAAATCGTGTGCTTCTTGAAAAGAATATCGTCGCGCCACATCACCCACAGGGGCATACAGATCATGGTCCGCCACCTTGTCCACATGGAGCATCTTCGCCTTCCACGCATAATATCGTTGAAACACCTCTCGAGAATCCTCAACGGCTCGCGTCATTGCTTCGACGATGTCAGACGAAAGCCCGTTCGCCTGATGACGCTCCTGTTCCGGATAGGCATACCCTCGATAGCGATCCGTGACCTGCTTGTTTTTTATCAAGTTCGTGTAAATATACGCCCGACGTTGAGCCTCTTTTTCCAATCCACGCCCAACAGCCTCCATCGCTTCTCTACGCACCGAGCGATCAGCGTCCTCGCGGTCGCGTAAAACCGATTCAAGGGAGCGCTCCTCGCCTCGAATAGATACACGCATAAGGGCGTCTTCTTGCTCGAAGAGGTGTCGAAAGGCCTCGCGTCCCGTTTGCTGAAGATCCATCAGCAACCTCTCTTGTTGATCGGGTAGCTGATAACGCCGCTTTTCACGAAGCACTTCAATCGCATAGCGATACCGAGCGATCTCCCCACTTTCAAAAAGCTTTTGAAATCGCTCCTCCCCTAGCGCTCCAAGCTCGCTTTTTACCCACACAAGTTCTTGCTCGATAACAAGAACACGTTCGCGTATAGCGCCGTAGACCCCTTCAAGACGAGCATCTTCCATGTCGGCAGAATGTGACAAGAAGGCAAAATTCTCCGGTTTATCGGCCAGTTGAATAATGCGCTCATAGCGCGCCAATACATCACAAAGTTCCTGAGCAGAAAGCTCAGCTAAACGCCCTTTATACATTGCAGTAAGCGATACAGCCTCATCTTTTGCTTTTGCTAACGCAGTATCAATCAAAGGATCGTCGATATCCTGAAAGAGGTCCTGCAAATTCCAGCGCGGAGGGGTGCTCATAGACTGCATTGCATGGTAGGCAATGGAGGACATTGCTGCAACCAGAAACACCCGAAAAGCATTTTCTTTCTTTGTGATACGCATCACCATACCGTACAATAGAGATCATGATAGAACGCAACCGCCTAAAAGATCTGCGTCTTCTGGTAGAAGACAGGCAACCGCTGACCATGGGAGGCGATTTGAGAGATATTTCTTACGCAACCGCTCGAATGGCTGCAGAAGGGCTATCCCCCATGACATTTACCCCTAGTGAACAGGTTCGCTATGAGGAGAATGAGCGATTTGGAGCGCTCATCAGCCAAGAACTCCTGTGGCTCGTACGACAAACAACCACCATCAATC
>JAGOUA010000018.1 GCA_018061485.1 Patescibacteria group bacterium | reverse complement strand
TGGGCTGAATCGTTCCTACTTCGTTATTTGCCCACATAATACTCACAAGCACCGTTTCTGGACGAAGGGCCTCGCGAACAGCCTCGACACGCACAAGCCCATCACGATCCACTGCGAGTTGCGTCAGGGTGATTTCGCCACGTTTTTGAAGATGTAGGAGCGGTTCAAGCACCGCAGGATGCTCAATCGAGAGCGTGATCACATGTGGAAGAGCCTGCGGATTGTCCAAGCGTTCACGTAAAACCGGCGTTGCTGCACGAATAGCGCCGTAGATCGCCAAGTTATCCGACTCCGTTCCGCCTGAGGTAAACAGCACCTCGTCTTCATGCGCATGAACCAGCTTTGCGATCGTTTGACGTGCTTCCGTCACCGCTTCTTTTGCGCGCATGCCCATTGTATGAAACGACGAAGGATTGCCGTAGACATCCAAAAAATAAGGCGTCATCGCTTCAAGGACGCGTGGATCCATAGGCGCCGTCGCCGCATGGTCAAGGTAGATGATCTTAGGCATACGTTGTTGAAGAAGAAGAGGAAGAAAGAAGAGAAGCGAGCGTTGTGGAGCGTAGTACATCCAGAAGACGAGCCTGTACCACACTCCATACATCGCGCGTTTTGCAGATAGGCGACACCGCACAAGCGTGATCCGGGCTCTGACACGGAACGACGGCAATCGGCCCATCAAGCGCCACGAGAATCTCGTACAGGGTGAGCTTCGCTGGATCACTTGCGAGCGCATATCCCCCGCCGGCACCGCGCTTTCCTTGGATATAGCCCGCTTTCCGCAAGAGACCCGCCACTTCTTCGAGATACCCTTCGGAGACATGCATTTTTTGCGCGATCTCTCGCAAAGAGCGCGCTTCTGATGGCGTAGCCAGTTCGGCCAGCACTATCAACCCTATATGCATGCGTTCGGAGACATGAAGAAACTTCTGCATAATTCCTAGTTTACAGCTAGGAATTAAAAACACAAGAGCACAACAAAAAACACCCCGTATAGGGTGTTTTATACAGCTCTTTGGGGTGGAAAGCGCCTACCTGGACTCGTGCCAGCCGCTCGCCGTCGAGCGCGTTCAGCATCGGCCTCTGGATCATCTTCTACTTCACCGCTTAAATCCTCTATAGGATCTGGGAGATCTTCGAAATAACGGGCGAGATGCGCATATCGATTATATCGATCTTGTCGAGACTCTTTCGTACCCACCTCGTCGTCAGCTTCTAAATACGAACTAGGGAGCGTCTCTAGCATCTCTGGCGGCCTGCGAGCCCGCTCAGCCTTTACACGGCTCGCGATGGAATCAATCCTATCACGCACTTCCCGCTGTTCAAACTCTTTCAAGGATTGTTCCATGGAGTCGTTATACTCCAATTCCCCTCCCTCGCTGAGTCTTTTTCGCTCCAGCGCTTCCGCTCTCACATTTCGCATCGCTCGAAGCTCATCGCCTCTCTGCGTCCACCGCCCACGAATTTCTTGCATTTTTTGCTCGATATCCGCCAAAATCTCTTCTTGCTCGGAAGCGCTAAACTCTTGCAAAGCCGACTCCATCGAGGCGCTGTACGGTACCTGTCCACGCGTATACGCATTTTCTCCACCAAGCCCGCGCCTGATACTCGTATTTCCATACTCACTCAATGGACGTCGCGGCTCCCAGCGACGAACCCCTTCGGGAAGACGTGCGTACGGGTCCCAATTCGTCTCCGCTTCAAGGAGATCCGGATCCACGGACCTATCGTTAAATTCCGCCCTTTGTTGATAGGCGTTACGAATGTCCGAACCAAGCAAGTCCGATCCAGCCCGTCGCACAGCCTCTGCGACATCTTTCTGACGAATAGCGCGCGTACTCTCTGCCGCATCACCCGAAGGAGCGGTGAATCGCTCCCATGTATGAGCAGGGGCTCTCTGTACACGCGTGACCTCTCCGTCACGACGCGCATGCACGCCTGATGTTTCAGATGGCTTTGGCGCGTCTTTATCCGGAGCGAAAGAACGTTTATCCATATGCAAGAAGTATATCACACATTCTCTCGCCAACAAAAACGTTGTACACACACGAAACTATTTCCAAACATAAAACCCCTTATAGGGGACGGTGCCCTTCGTAGCTTTAGCGAAGAAGGGTGAGAAGCAACGCCACGTCGCTCGCGAGCGACGGTGACGACGAGCTGGACCGAGATGCAACAAACACAAAACCCGCGAGATTGGAACGAGAAAACACAAAACCCCTTATAGGGGATGAGAAGCGACGAGCTGGACCGAGAAAGACTCGGAGACGTACATCGAAGTACGTTGAGAATCTTTCTCGGGAAGCTCTAGCTTATCGCCGCTATAAGGGGTTTATTCTAAGGGAGGACGTTACTGACCCATGTGACTGACCCCGCCAACACCGACGGTCTCACGGCCTGAAGGTTATCGACTGGAGCGCCGATGACATAGTCCGTGTAGAAGATCACCGGAATATCATCCACTTGTTGGTTCCACGAAGGTCCGTAGAGTTCACGCGCTTCGTTTTCTGTACGAACCCAGCGAAGCGTTCTACCACCCGTGACTAAGTACACGCGGTTATCGCTTTCGAACTTCACCAAGCGAATACCTGGGCGATACGTGACGTTCGCGCCAAGCGGAATTTCGGAAAGCGTGCTTGGAGCAATGATACGTACCCCACCGAAGTCGGTGTACCAGCTAAAGTAGACCTTTGGATTTGGGAAGAAGTGTCGGCGGCCATCTGAACCAATGTAGTATACCGTCGTGTCATGCTGTGTGGCGCCGTCGCCGTCATCAGCAAGCTTTACCAGGTCATGAACACGGATACCCATACGAGCGAGCGCGTCCAATCGAGCTTGCGTTGCTGAATCCTGCGCAGGAGGTAAGGAAGGCTGCGGCTGCGATACACCCGTTGGCAAAGCTGCGACGCGAATCGAGCGACTTGCCGTGATGGTTCGATTATCAGCATCTGTCACGGTCATCACGAATGAGCGAACCTCTTCACGAGAAGGCGTGCCTTCAATCTGTCCATTTGATCCGATCGATAACCCCGCTGGAAGCGCTCCCGATGTAATCGCATAGCGATACGGCGCGCGACCGCCTGTTACTTGGAGCGGACGAGCGTTGTAGTAGGTTCCGATATACCCATCTGGGTAAGAACCGACCTGCTCAAGCGAGAGCGTTGCGACCGGCGTTGGACTTGGTGTTGGACTTGGTGTCGGATTTGGGTTTGGCGTTGGCGTTGGTGACGTCGTCCCTTCTACTACCTTATCCTTATCATCTGCCTCTGTGGTTGTTTGATTCGTTCCAGACATTGTCGTGACAGGCTTGATTGAGATACTGATCACCTGCTCATCACGAACGCTTGTCATGGAGCGATCTTGCGCCTCGACACGAATGTCATAGACGCCTACCGCTGCACCCGCATGACGAATTTCCCCCGCTTCGCTCACCGTCCATCCTGCAGGAGGAGGAACAACCGCCTTCCAGCGATACGCTCCCGTTCCACCCGTTGCCTGAAGCTGAAGACTGACGGCCGTGTTTGGCGCGAAGGTCGGACTTTGTGGCGTGATGACGAGCGGATCAATGCGAGGCGAGACGATCAGCGAGTACGATTGGCGATACACCGCCGTTCCCATCTGCACACGCACCTCGAGCAAGAACGTTCCTGCCGTGGTCGGCTTACCCGAGATCACACGCGTATCCGCATTGAAGCCCACACCTTGTGGGAGACCCGAGATCGTCCAGTCTGCTGTCAATAAACTGTTTGGAACGATCGCGAGTGGAGCCGAGAATTCTTGATCAACCGTTGCGCGAGGAAAGTTCGCTGGCGCCGGCGAGAAGATGACTGTCTCTGCTGCTGGCGTGGACGAGACTGGATCCGTCGGCGCTGGCGCCGTCGTACCAGATCCCGCGACCGGCTCTTTGACCGGTTCCTGCGCTGGCTTCACCCCACCCGTCGTGTCTGGCGGAGGCGTCACCACCCCACCGGAACCTGTCGTGCCAAAACTTGGCTCGGTTGCCGTACCCATCGAACCCGTCGTGGATCCACCCTCTTCACGAGGCAATAATCCCGTCGTGGTGTCCACAACAGCAATACGCATCTCTCCCGTCGCCCAAATATTTTGTGCGCTATGTGCTTTTGTACTGTAGGTAAAACCGATGCGATACTCGCCAACGCCAGAAGGCGTTCCAGAAAGCACCCCGCCCGAAAAGGTCATACCCGGAGGTACCGTTCCATACAGCTGATTCCACACGGTTTGATCCGCAGCATACCCAAACACCGCAAGCGGTAGACGATAGGCCGTCCCTTTTGGAATGCGGATGTCGCTCACCGGCGTTACAAGTTGCAACGTAGGAAGCGCTACCGTTATCTCGTCGCCTGCCCCTACGGCGCTTGGTGCAGATCCGGCATTTGGAAAAAAGATCGGTGCTGTTGCTACGCCTCCGCCAAGTGGCATGGTGGCACCCGTCGAGCTACGAATATCGTCAAAGAATAGCGTCGACGCATTGGAAGGCAGGGTGATGATCTGACCACGATCATCCACAATCGTCACCGAACGCGTTTTTCTGATAGGGTCCTCTTCTAGCCGTAAAAGAGCGCTCTTGGCTGGAAGCGTAATCACCGCGCCAGAGGCGTCGGTAATACGAGAGAGGCGCATGGTCACACTTCCTTCAGGAAGAACGACCGTTGAACCAGCTGTCGTTCGAATTTGACTATAATCAATGCCGGCAATCCCTCCCGCAAGCGGGAACGTGGCAATAGATGGCATGAGCGCCGTTCCAGCCGTCAGTCCAGAAGACTGCGTGCTATCCGTTACCGCTGGCGAAACGGAGATAGTTACATCCGCCAAAAGACGAATCTCCGCTTGTGAGGCTTTTGGATCTGCTGGGCGATAATAAGATACGCGAACAATCGACGAGGGAGCCGCCTTAAGCGCCGGTGTTCCAAAAACGAGTCCTCGTGGGTCAAACTCCAACCCCGCTGGCCAAACACCACTCACCAAGCTCCACGTACCTTGTTCATCAAATTCATACCCCTGTACCGCCATACGTGCGCGATACGCCTCACCGATACGAGCAGCGGGAAGCGTCGCTCCTGTTAACGCTTGAGCCGTTGTGACAAAGACCGTTGGAGTACCTGGAGCAGGGCAAGATTGAACACACGCTTCTACACGGGCAAAGCAGGCATCTTCTGCCGCGTAATCCAATGGGTTTACACAGAGTGTGCCGTTATTATGCTGACATGTCATCACGCACGAGCGACGAGCGTCATCAGCGGGCATTTGTCGTTGAGCAAGCTCCTCGACAGAGAGGGTGCCGACCGCATAAGCAGCGACACCGGCCGCAGCAACCGTGATTGCTGTCAGCACTTTTGCTTTGGTAGTAGAACGTGTAGAGGTGGAAGAAGCCATAAAGAAAGACCGAGAAGTAAGGTCTCGATCAGTATACCACATTGCAAGATGTGATACACTACATCCGAACACCCCTGCTCTTTGTATGACCATCACCACCAAAACCATCCAAGCTCTCATCATTCTGATCGCGCTTATCGCTGTTGGAATCTACGTCTATCTACGCGATACAGACGAGGCGGCAGGCGGCGATACGGCGGACGCGGGAGACCTCACGATAGATCTGACCGCTCTTGCGCGCGCCGGAAAACTTCCCCATGTTGTAGGGATGGACGAAGTTGTGGAGCGCTTGATTCACGTTATCGCGCGTAAGTCAAAAAATAATCCGTTGCTTATTGGAGAACCAGGTGTAGGAAAAACCGCCGCCATTGAAGGCTTGGCACAACGTATCGCGAGTGGCGACGTACCGGAGAGTTTTAAGAATAAAAAACTGCTCTCACTGAACACAAGCGTCCTTCTTGCAGGGACAAAATATCGTGGAGAGCTGGAAAAGCGCTTGCAAAACCTTCTTAAGATGCTCGAGAGCCAGTCTCGCGAGACCATTCTGTTTATCGATGAGATTCACATGATTCAACAAGCGCGTGGATCCGAAGGCTCGCTTGATATTGCGGATATTCTCAAGCCCGCGCTTTCGCGAGGAGATTTGCAGGTTGTAGGCGCGACCACCTGGCGCGAATACGAACAGTATCTGAAGCCAGACGGCGCGATCGACCGCCGTTTTCAACCCGTCCTCGTTGAAGAGCCGTCGCGCGAAACCGCGATCAAGATTCTTACCGGCGCAAAACCTTCGTACGAAGAGTTTCACGGCGTATGCATTCCGCACGCCACTGTCGAAAAAGCCGTGGATACCTCCATGGAGTTTATCCACGATCGGTTTCTTCCTGATAAAGCCTTCGACATTATTGATGAAGCAGCGGCAAAAGTCGCCATTGACGCGACAACCCCTCATCATGTCGCTGCCCTCGGCTTGCTGCACGAAGCATCAAAGTACGCCGCAGAATGCGGAGAAGCGATCCCGATCGTCACGGAAGAAGATGTTGCCGAAGTGGGAAGACAGTGGCACTCACACCGAACGCATCCGCGTCACATACAGTAAAACCACCCGATCGGGTGGTTTTTGCGAGAAGATGGTTCGTGCTAGCGAGCAGGTGGACGTTCGCCCGTCACGGGAGAACTCCGCGTCGCCGCAGGAACAAAGTTGGTCGCAATATTTAAGAAGGCGGTGACAATAGTGTACGAAAGCGCCAGCAAGATCACGCCGATCATCGCATTCTGAATGGTGGATTTCGCGGCGCTTACCTCGCCCGGATCTCCTCCCGCCATCATCCAACGAATACCGCCCCACACCATAAACAGGAAGAAGACGGATCCTGCGATACCGATCAACACCTTGATCGTTCCGCCAATAAACCCTACCACCGATACACTCGTAAAACTTTCGTTCAAGCTTTCAAACCGTCCCGTATCCGTAATACCGCCGACGGAGGGGGTTGGTGCTTGTGTCGCCACGCATCTTGGAGCCTGCTGAGGCGTTCCCGTTACCCCACCCGTTACCCCTACACAGCCACTTCCACCGCCTGATGTTCTTGGACACGTGGCATTACACGCTTGTGTACACGTAGCCACGTCATCCGTTCCGCTACACGTTCCACCGTACTGAGCCGCATCACTCCCCGCGCATAAAAAGGAGCAGCGAAAATCTTGTCCAAACTCCGTCCTCCCCGGGGCTGTTCCACCCGTTGTGACGGGAGGCGTGCCAAATCCACGCGCCCCACAGACGGGCGCTGGCTGCGAAGCACACGTCCCTCCTAATGCCGTACACCGCGCGATACAAGCACTTGCACACGACCCATCGTTCGTACAAGCACCCCCATCACTGACGACTTGTGGCGTTCGCGGAGTTCTAAAGTCGCAAGTAAACGAGCACTGGGATTGTTCGGCTGGTTGCTGGACAGGTTGCTGACCCTCTCTTGGCGTGCTCGTCGTGGCCGGTAATCGACAGTAGTCCCCCTCCCAAAGCCCATCCAATAAATCATCGCACCAGGGAGTAGCCGCTACTCGTTCTGGACTCGTTGTTCTAAAAGTAGACAGACAAAAGGCCCGAGCCGTACTAACCGTAGAACGATCGGTTCCGGCTGGACAGGAGCCGTTAAAAGCCTCTCTTTGAGGACAGGTGGCAGACGTAGTACACGTCTGACTACCGGAAATCAGCTGAACGGAGGTATTTGTCCCGGGAGTACCGCTTATCGTAATAGATTGCTCGCAGAATACCCCACACACACCCGCCTCCACTAAACCGGGTGCAAACAATGCACCAACGACCATCCCTACAATAAGAAGAAACGTTTTCATAGATTAGGGCGTAGGAGGAGGTGTCGTCACTCGACGCGAAGGAGCACTTGATTCCGTTGCTACCTGTTCAAAAATACTCAAGAACGCCGTCGTGAGACCGTACGAAAAAAAGATAATGAGTACACCGAGCGCCGCGTTTTTCATGATACTCTTCGCGTCTTCGTGACGCTTGCTGTCGGCAGCGGTCATCCACACGATACTCCCCCACACAAACCAGAACAGGGCGATGGAGCCAAGAATGCCCAAGAACGCCTGCACGAGCCGTCCAAAAATATCCGTGATACTGGTTGTCCCAACAGGATTTGGCAACACGACCGATCCCGCCGCCGTTGACCCACCGCCGCTCCCACTGGGTGCGGGGGCAGGAGCAGAAGATCCGGCTGGAGCGACGCGAATACATCGAGCCGCCGTACGATCCGTACAAACAAGCCCCGATCCAGCGGCGCTCGTGAGACCATTCCCCTCCGGCCCCGGTCTTTGGCAGCGGCCGTGGCACTGATCCCCACAGTAGGCGTGCTGCTCCGCCGTCTCTCCCGTACACGGAACGGTAATATCCCCGATCTGTCCCGGCCCCGTGACCGCCGTCCCTGCCGTTCCCGAAGGACGACAGGTAAACTGACACTTAAAGGTGTCCGCAAAAGCAGGCGTGGGGGCGGACATCATCCACAAACTCCCGACAAGCAACATCCCCCATCCAAGAAAAGAACGTCGCATACTTAACGAGACGCCGGTGGCGTAGAAGCTGGAGGCGGCGTTGGTGTAGACCGCGTACTCGCTCCAGGCGTGCGTAAGAAAGACTGATTCACTCCCAAACTCGACGAGACAAACCGCACCGCGACTCCCGCGATCATCACGATCACTACTCCGACAACCGCTCCCTGAAGCATGCTTTTTGCTTGCTTAAAAGACCCTGCATCGTTGGCGAAGAGAATGATATTCGCTCCCGCGTATAAAAAGATACCCAAGAAGGCGATGCCGGATAATCCCACCAAGAAGTTCGCAAACCGAATACCGGTATTAATAATGTCTGTGAGCGAACAGTTGCCGTCGCTGGTACAGCTCGGTAAGACAAAGCGCAAAGCTCCGCCAGAAGACCCCCCACCGGAAGAAGTACTCGTAGCCGTTGCCTCGCCGCTTGGAGCAGGAGCTGGCGCGTCGGTGCCCGAAGACGGGGCTGGCGCAGAAGCCCCCGTTGATCCTCCCGATGTTCCGCCCGTCGCTGGAGCAGAGGTTCCCGGCTCGGTCCCTCGATTGCGACACACGAACCCTCGATTCACTCCCGGCTGAAAGCCGCCACCGAGTCTCGTACAGTAGTCTCTGCAAGCAGTGAATGAGCACTCTGTAGAATCACTGCAGTCAGGACCATCGTTTTCAACCGTTCCCTCACTATTTTGACAAACGCAGTCGCATGTTCGCTGTTGAGCACTCACAACCGACGGTAAGAGCGTCAGTACAGCAAAGATTGCAAGGAACGCATACGCGATACCTCGCCACCGTCGCTCGCGAGCAACGTGGCCTCGCCATACACGACGAACAAAGAGAGAAAGAACCATATTCAGGCGTAGTGTAGCATTTTCTCAAAGAACATCACAAATTCGACAAACACCCGATATTTTGCTACACTTATCTGCACGTGATGCCTATTTTAGGCACATGTACCTATTCCCTTTTTATACGAGAGCTTGCTGATGTTTCCCTTTTACGAAGATCGTTAGCCCCTCTTTCTTTATCTCTATGATCAAACGTCCAGACCAACGTGTCGCCGTCTTTATTGACACGCAAAACATGTACCATTCCGCCAAGCATTTATATTCAGCGCGCGTCAACTTTCCCGCCGTTGTTGCTTCTGCCGTAGGAGACCGTCGCGTGATTCGTGCGATCGCCTACGTTGCCAAATCCAAGACCGGTGAAGAAGGCGCGTTTTTTGATGCGCTTACCCAAAATGGTATTGAGCTCAAAATGAAGGATGTGCAAGAATTCGCGAGCGGGCAAAAAAAGGCTGACTGGGACGTCGGTATGACCATCGACGCCGTATCGCTCGCCGAAAAAATCGACGTCGCCATCTTAATGACGGGCGATGGAGACTTCGTTCCTCTTGTGGAATACCTTCAGGGCCGTGGAACGCTCGTCGAAGTCGTGGCCTTTGAAGCATCCACCAATAACCGCTTAAAAGAAGTCGCCTCGAGCTTTACCAACTTGATGGATGATCCTGACCTGTATCTGATCCGTCCGCGTCGTCGAAACACCGCTCCCTCTCTGCATGAACAGCAAGAAGACGAAGGCGAGCTCATCCTTCCTTCCGCAGAAGAGGCCTCGCTTCTTGGCGGACCGATTGATCCACCTCCGAGCGGACCAACCAAAGCCCCTCGACGCTCCTCGTCATCCCCCGCTTCTCGCCGCAACATTCGCGTAACCTATTAATATGATTGCTCAACCTACTGTCTATACCCTTCCCTTTGCGGGACGCGAGCTTTCCATCAGCGTCGGACAACTCGCTCAACAAACCAACGCCTCGTGTGTTGTACGCTACGGCGATACGGTTGTTTTGTGTACCGCCAGCATGGGCGAAGCGCGTGATGATGCGGGCTTCTTCCCTCTTTCGGTGGATTTTGAAGAGCGTATGTATGCGGCAGGACGCATCAAAGGCTCTCGCTTTATTAAACGCGAAGGTCGCCCAACAGATGAGGCGATTCTTTCTGGTCGTCTTATCGATCGTGCGGTACGTCCTCTTTTTGCGAACACGTTTCGTAACGAAGTAGCCGTTGTCGCAACCGTCTTTTCTCACGATCAAGAAAATGACGCCGATATTCCCGGCCTTATCGGAGCCTCCTGTGCTCTTGCGATGAGCGACATTCCTTGGAGCGGACCGATTGCCGCGATTCGCATTGGTCGCGTAAACGGCGAGTACGTACTGATGCCAACCTACCAACAAACCGAGGCAGGAGATCTTGATTTGGTGATCGCCGGTACTGCCGAAAAGATTCTCATGGTGGAAGCGGGAGCAAAACAACTTTCTGAACACGATATGCTTGCCGCGATGAAGCTTGGCGCTCGCGAACTGCAAGCCGTCACCGACCTGATCCAGCGCATTGCCACCGCTCACGGAAAGCAAAAACGCGCTCTCACCAAAGCGAACGAAGCGGACGCCGCACGCCTCGAAGGATTGCAGCGCGTCGAAACCGTTACCAAAGCGTTTTTGGAAGCACATGGCCGTGAACTCTTTGCGACCCCGCTCAAAACCAAGGCCGATCGTAAAACGGCGGTCAAAAAGCTGGAGGAAGCTGCTCTCGCCTACGCTACCGAGCAAGGCATCGGCAAAGACTGGAAGTCTAAAGTCGTCGAACACGTCCAACGTTATGCGGAAGAAGCGGTTACTTCGCTTATTCTTGACGAAGGCAAACGCCCTGATGGTCGCGGCCTGCATGAGATTCGCCCACTTGGCGCGATGATCAACATCATGCCTCGCACACACGGATCCGGCTTGTTTCAGCGCGGTTCCACGCAGGTACTCTCGATCGTAACCCTCGGCTCTCCAGGCATGGAACAGACGCTTGACACCATGGAGTTTCAAGCGACCAAGCGCTATTTTCATCACTACAACTTTGCGAGCTACTCCGTGGGTGAAACCAAGCCAAACCGCGGACCAGGTCGTCGCGAGATTGGCCACGGCGCTCTTGCCGAACGCGCGCTCATGCCCGTTATTCCTGCACGAGAAACCTTCCCCTACACCATGCGCGTTGTATCAGAGGTCTTGGAATCCAACGGTTCGAGCTCCATGGGCGCCACCTGTGGATCGACGCTCGCCCTGATGGACGCTGGTGTACCGATTAGCGCTCCTGTTGCTGGTATTGCGATGGGTCTCGCGAGCCGCGAAGCAGAAGGACGCTACCAAGTCATCACCGACCTGCAAGATTTAGAAGATGGCGAAGGTGGTATGGACTTTAAAGTTGCTGGTACACGCAACGGTATTACGGTGATTCAGATGGATACCAAAACCTCTGGCATTCCTTGGACCGTTGTAGAAGAAACGCTCACTCGAGCAAAAGACGCTCGCGCGCAGGTTCTCGACATGATGCAAGCCGTGATTGCCGACCCTCGTCCGGAGCTCTCTCCCTACGCGCCACGCATCATCACCTTCTCCATCAATCCAGAGAAAATTCGTGATGTGATCGGTCCAGGCGGAAAAATGATCAACGAAATTATCGCGAAGCACAAAGTAGAAATCGACATCGAAGATTCCGGACAGGTCACGATCACTTCCGTGAATCCAGAATCATTAACCGCGGCAACCGACTGGATCAAGCAACTGACACGCGAAGTGAAAGTTGGCGAAACCTTTACGGGACGTGTCACGCGCATTTTAGACTTCGGCGCCTTTGTGGAAATTCTTCCGAAGGTCGAGGGATTGGTTCATATCTCCGAGCTTGCGCCATACCGCGTCGGCAAGGTCGACGATATTGTAAAGGTTGGACAGATGGTAAATGTGATCGCGTACGAAATCGACAGCGTTGGACGACTGAACCTCTCGATGAAGCGCGCGGAAGGCAACACCTTTCCTCCAGCGCCCGCAACCCCACCACCATCCGGTATGGGAGGCGGACGCCCACCTCGTCCACCAATGGGTGGCGCTGCAGCGCGAAGCCCTCGCTTCTAGGTAAAAGACTCCTCCCATTGTCGGGGGGAGTCTTTTTGCGTACCCTATACGTACTTGATGGAAGAATATTTTGCTCCGATGGGAGATAGCCACAAGATTCTTGATGGCCGCGAGACGCGTCAGATTCCCTGGGGCTTGATTGGTATAGGCGCAGGCGCTCTCATCCTCATCGTTCTTGTGTTGGGCGGATGGCTTTGGCAACACTCTCGCACGTTTTCCGTTCCAACAACCCCTTTTACCCTGCATCTCCGCGAAGCGAAGGGTCTCGCCACAACCCCTTGGCCCTCTCTTCTCGGAGACGCGTGGCGGACGCCCCTCGTTCAAGGCGATATTCGCCTCGCCGGTGGAACGCTTGCCGAACCCACATGGCTCATCGCCCCACGTTGGCGAGCGCCCTCTGGTTGGAAGCAAGACACTGCTCATGGCCTGTACGCCCTCTTTTTGCGTGAAGACCTTGTATATGAAGGCCCGCGCACCTCTCAGCCTCTTAACGAACGCCCAGCCTTTGCGCGCGTCGGTGAGCCTCTTTTGGCGTTTGGACGGATAGACGCCCCCTCATCCACCGCTTGGGCCGTTTCTACACACGGTTTATTTACGGATATTCCGCTTGATCTACGACAAACCATCGACCTCGCGAGTCCGTACGCCTCGGTGTACGCCGTACAGGATCAAC
>JAGOUA010000064.1 GCA_018061485.1 Patescibacteria group bacterium | reverse complement strand
GTGTTAACTATTTTAACCGACACTGGGAGGGTCGATACTCCCAATATCTAGCATTCATCGTTTAGGGCGTGGACTACAGGGGTATCTAATCCCTTTCGCTCCCCACGCTTTCGTCCCTGAGTGTCAGAACTGTTCCAGTAAGCTGCCTTCGCATTTGGTGTTCTTACCGATATTAACGCATTTTACTACTACACCGGTAATTCCGCTTACCTCTCCCAGCCTCTAGTCGTGTCGTATCACGAGCAGTTCCAAAGTTGAGCCCTGGAATTTAACCCGTGACGCACACAACCACCTGCGGACCCTTTACGCCCAATAAATCCGGACAATGTTTGTGGTCTCTGTATTACCGCTGCTGCTGGCACAGAGTTAGCAACCACTTATTCTCTAGGTACCGTCATGTTTCGTCCCTAGCAAAAGCAGTTTACGAGCCGAAGCCCTTCATCCTGCACGCGGCGTCGCTCCTTCAGGCTTTCGCCCATTGAGGAATATTCTCGACTGCAGCCACCCGTAGGTGTCTGGGCAGTGTCTCAGTCCCAGTGAGGGGGGTCATGCTCTCACACCCCCTACCCGTCATAGCCTTGGTGAGCCGTTACCTCACCAACTAGCTGATAGGCCATAGGCCCCTCTTCCAGCGCGTTTTGCGCTTTCCTCTCGCACTACTAACATGCGGAGTGTATCGTGGAATTAGCACACCTTTCGGTGAGTTATGCCCGACTGGAAGGCAGGTTACCAATGTGTTACGCACCCGTTTGCCGCTAAATATTCCGTGTATTGCTACACTGAAGAAATCGCTCGACTTGCATGCCTTAGACACGCCGCCAACATTCGTCCTGAGCCAGGATCAAACTCTCAGTAGAACACCGAAGTTCCTGGTAGAAACTTCGGTATCAATAAATAGACAATCGTTTCGATTGCGGTCACTCTTCTGTTGTCAATATTCGTTCTGAGAAGAGGTTTCAAGCTCTTTCAGATGAGTGGCCCAATCTTAATGAAAACGATGGAGGTTGTCAAGAGCTTCTCTCGAACGCGCAAGAATTCGTTTATTTGCTACGTATTTTCTTCTTTTTGGCGAGGTGCGTAAGACATGCTTTCCTCCCCTCTCAACCCTTGATTTAGAGGTTATCCACAAGCCCCCCGTTTTTGACCGCGCTCCCAAATCGGACGATCGCCCATTCGCGCAACGAAACGCCGCGCCACCCCGATTCCTCAAAGCGTGTTTGCAGCTCTTTGCGCTGATCAGCTGAATCTCGCTGCGCTTGTGTCAACCAATATAAGAGGTCGCGATCTTGCGTGACGCGATCCTGCAATTGCTTCATGAGGCGCTGCTTTTGTAGATCCGCATCCATCGATAAACCGTTCATGATATACGGCACATCGAGTGGCGCCGTGGAGCGCGCGATAAACCGATCAACGTTCACGCGAGCGATCGCGCCGTCCATATTCCAAAGGCTGATGCAAGCAAGAAAGCCGAGCGTTCCTACCGTACCGAGTTTGAGAAGATCTGCGACGGAGCGACGCGTATAGAGCACTGCAAGAAACAGCCCAAAGCACAAAGCGACGTATACCATAAGGATCGCCGCCCACACACGATCTACCGTGAGGCCGTAGGCTCCAACATAGAGAGACAAGCGCCACGCTGCCGACAGGAGAATCACGCCCACCTGTGCCGTAAGCACCGTAAAGCTGAGACGCGTCCAACGATCATGCAATGCACCAGCATAGAATGCCGTTAATGAAGCCAATCCAACAAAACCTCCGGCGAACACCATCTCAAAGAAGCCGCGTCGAGCGCGATCCGCGTACGTGATATCTTCCGCAAGACGCATCCACGATTCGCCTCCAAAAAACGCTCCAGCCTGAAACCACACAAACACAGCAACCAACACATTCACCAACACAAATGCCGTTGTATACATCGCCGCATCCGCCTTGTATTCATCGCGAGAAGCACCATCGAGCACCGCGCGTTGCTCACGTTGGCGCGTCACCAGCAGCCATCCATAGCGAAGCGCAAACGCAAAGATGAGTACATCGAGAATAAGGGTGGGATTCTTGAGCCACGCAAAGAGACTTCCATCGAACAGTGACCGCAAAGCGAGATCAAATGCAGGATCAGCGGAAGCGAACAACATCGCCAGAATGGCCAGCACCGGAAACGCGATCACGGCTCCCATGAGCACACTCTTCCATCGATCAGAAGAACGAATGGGCGGGATTAGCGCCTCCTTGGTTGAAGCAAGAAGCCCAACGCCCTCAAAAGCAAATGAAGCACGGACAAATGATGGAGCCGCCTTCCACGACATAGGCGCTACACTCGACCAGTAGGAATACAGCATCAGCGACAACACACCGAGTGCAGGCCAAAAAAAGCGCGTCATGTCATTGGAGTACAGCCCCGTCGCGAGAAAAAAAGCTGCCGCTGGCGCTAAAAAGACGCGTGCCCACGTATTTGGCGCTTCTACCTGATAACGCACGAGCGCGATGAGCAGCCCCATCACCAAAAACCCAAACATCGCCAGCCCCATACCACGGCCCTCCGGCGAGGCGAATACATGAAAACTGAGCGCCACACCGAGCGAAGCCACAAGAACAAGAAATCGCGCGTTTTTCACGAGAGACGCCCACGAGATAGATGAGGACATAGAAAAGGCAAGGAATAAGAACCTCTTAATAAACGTCCCCGCTCTGTCTTTATGACGTTTTTTCAAGCGCTTCGAGCCGTTTAGCGAGATCTACCCACTCCTCGACGGAAAGCTCTTCGGCGCGCACCGTCCCAAGGTACCCAGCCTCCACGAGCGAGGCTTTTTCTTCGGGAGAAAGGAGCAAATTCGAGAAAAGGAGCTTACGTGGATGTGCAAAGCCTCGTTTTGCCCAATGCATCACGCGTTCAGGCGCCATCCCCCAGCGAGCTTGTCGCTCTTCCTGCGAAAGCGCTTCTGCCAGCAGCACCGCCGAATCCACGCGCGGCGGAGGAAAGAACGCCCCCGGAGGAACACGCCGCATAAACCGCGTAGATCGCGACGCAAGCCCCACCATCAATGACAAAAGCGACGTTTTCTCTTTATCAATAATACGCTCGGCGACCTCTTTTTGGATGAGGACGGAAAGATGCGTCGGCGGATGCGGCGCCCACAAAGCGAGGCGTAGCGCGAGCGACGTGATGCCATACGGAAGATTAGAGATGAGCTTCCACGGGCCCGTAGCCACCTCGGCGAGCCACTCCCCGTCTGCGGCGTCCTGATCCAGCACGCGAAAACGCCCCTCCGCTGCCTCGCTCGCAAACGCCGTACGCACATACTCCGCAAGACCACGATCTCGCTCAATCGCAATAACCGTGGCACCGCGCGTCAATAATTCTTTGGTGAGTACCCCAAGCCCTGGCCCAATCTCGACGACCACATCCCCCGCGGTTACGTGCCCAGCATCCGCCACGGCGCGAAGCGTCGCTCGATCAATCAAAAAATGCTGTCCTAAGGACTTATTCGCTCCACGGCCAAGCGTGGCAA
>JAGOUA010000063.1 GCA_018061485.1 Patescibacteria group bacterium | reverse complement strand
GCCAGAAGCGTGTATTGGGGCGTTGTCTGATGTACTGGGCGAGGTGGTACGTCTTTTGGTGCGCGATGCCGCTGAAGGATCGTTTGCACGGTTATCTGATGCTCGCGAGCTTGCGGATGAGGTGCTCGAAACGCTATTGTTACTTGACGGTACGGGTCATGCGCGACAAAAAATCGACCAAGCTCGCAGTCATGCACGCAAGATTGAGGATATTGCGTACGATGCCGCGCTTCACGGACGCGTATGACGCCCTGCGTGTTTGGCGTTTCTATCGAGGGTGGAGCGTGGGAAGTGGTGAAGGCGACTCTGCAACAGCGAGCGTCGAGCTGGATCGTGACCACGAACCCCGAAATTTTGCTTGCTGCTCACGAGGATCATTTGTATAAAAACGCGCTGCTTGCGGCGGATTGGCGTACGGTGGATGGGTTTGGACTTGGAGCCTTGCTGCGTCTGCGCGGCTTTCACGCCTCACGCTGTACGGGCGTGGATCTCGCGGAAGAGCTCATGGCGCTCGCCGCACAACAGGGGAAGCATGTGGCGCTGTTTGGAGGAAGTCCGCAGGCGCTTGAAGGGTCGCTCGCGTATTGGCGAAAGCGTTTTCCTTCGCTCGTGATTCGTGGCTACGGCGGGGGAAGGGTCGACGAAGATGGTCGTGAAGACGGGCGAACGTGGGAGGATCGCGAGGCGATGCAGGTATGGCGTCCGGACGTGCTTCTTGTCGCTCTTGGCGGCGGTACCAAACAAGAGCGTTGGATTGCCCACCATCGCGCCGCATGGCAGGGGATACGGGTCATTGTAGGCGTGGGTGGAGCGTTTGATATGTGGTCCGGAATCAAGCCTCGCGCTCCCAAGGTCTTGCGTCTGCTTGGGCTGGAGTGGGCATGGAGGCTCGCTATTGAGCCAACACGCTGGAAGCGCATCCTGCGCGCGTTTGTTGTTTTTCCAATACGGGCGTGGCGTCACGTTGTGCGAGGATAAGAATTCCACTTGACGGTTCGTTTGTGGTTTTTTAGGCTGTTTGTACTGTGTTGGTGGGTAACCGCCTCCAAGAAAGGAGTGCCGCATGTCAAAAACGCGAAGGCGTCAGCTGAGAGATGCCGCGTCCCTGCATACGCCAAGGGTGGTATTCGCTCGGAGAGCCACGTTGATCGCGGGCTTGCTCGCGATGATGCTTTACATCGCTCATGCCTGGGCGACAGAGCGTTCGTCTGCTCAGCGTCGCGTTCCTTCATCTGCCGTGGGCGCTCTGCCCACCCAGTCTTCTTCTCGCTAGCAAAGAGGCCTCCCCGTTCTGGAGAGACCTCTCTTTTTTTGTTTAAGGATTTTTTTACTAAATACACCTCGCTCGCCAAAGGCGAGCGAGGTGTAAAAAGAATCGTCTAATCCTTATTCTGAGCAGAGTTATTGCGAGGAAGCCGCGCGATACAGCGCGCAAAACGCTATTTTCGACATAGTAGTTACATTTGGACCATGATTTGATTTTGTCTCAAAGGAGAATAGTTCTCCCGTAGAAGGCTGAGTGCTTGGTCCAAAGCAGGCGTGAGCTAATCCTCGCGCACAAGGAGGGCACTCAACGGACGAGATGCGCCACTCTCTTTGAATAAGCTGTAGTCGATTGAGTCCACCTGATCCACTTGGCTGGTCTAGGCCCATACCGCTTCCTAGGGTGTCCGGATTAAGATAGAGAGCTACTCCGCTTGGTGGAATAAGCGTACGGGGATTAAGACCTCCAGAAGCGTCACCGATGCATCCGTCGTATGCGATAATGGCTCGCAAGCCTGAGGGTGCGGATGTAGCCGCTTGGCGTAACGTGGCAGAGTTACCGCAGGTAGCGCCAGAGCTTCCTCCTACAACCACGTCAACGATACGCGCTCCGGGAAGGGCGGCCTGTAGGGCACGCTGCGCTGTCGCGTAAAACTCGGTAAGATTCAGGGTGCTTTGATTGGTTCCGTTATGGTGAGGCGTCATGATAACGATATTCTTATCTATGTGTTCACGGAGGGCCGGTGGAAGATAGTTCTGCATGTACCGCGCCTGTTCTATGGGGGTGTTATGAGAGTTGTCTCCATGCAAAAAGATGAACGCATGTATTTGCACGTTTTGTTGCCCCTGAAGACGCGTTGGATAGAGGAGACGAGCACTGTTTTCTGGCCAAATAGGGATCGTTGGGTGTCCGCTCACCATGTTATTGTTGGGTTTATAGGTAAAGCTATAACAGCTCAATCCGCTACCCGCTGCGCATGGTTGGCCTCCGCCCGCGCTGGCCGTTGCCCCTCCTGTCATGTGGCATTGATTGGTCGCTCCTCCTGCTGGAAGGCGCATCTGCACCTGTACCGCTTGCGCCCCCGTTCCCCAGGTAGCGGTCACTTCTCGTGGAGCGTTCGCTTTGGGAGTGATAAGACGTCCACTGCAATGTGCGTTAAAATCCGCAACACGCATCGTTCTACTGCGTCGGTCTCCGACGTCGTGTACGCGAAGAATCTGGTCATTCACCACGCCTTTTAACACCATGAAGTGACCACCTCCGTAGAGATCGGTAGCGCCGCTTCTGCTTGTAACGGGCTGTGTTGCCGCCTCATCGGTATAGAGGTTGATGTTGCTGCAGCTTATGATAACAGGTTTTCCCTCGCGCGCTTTTTGAACGGCCATGGCATCTGATACCGATTGTTGCTGAAATTGGGGAAAGTGTCGCTCAAAATTTTCAAAAAAATTCCGACCAGGGCCATTTTTTACCCTTCTTCCTCCACTGAGAACCGTGTAAATAGCTGTATCGATGGGATCGATGGGGTGCATGCTGGCTCCTGGCGTTGGAACGCGACTTGGGATAGCAATTTCGAGGTTATAAAATCCCAGTACTGACGCCATAGACGTTACGCCACAGGCGCTTTGGGCAAAGGTCGTTTGGCATTGTGTAGAGTCGTTCGATTCAGCGCCACCCTCGCATCGACGATACGTTTGCGTACCGCCTGTCACAAGAGAGCTGTTATTTCCATAGAGTAAGGACGCCCATGGTCCACTGCCTTGATTAAACTGCATTGAGCAGCTCGTGGATCCGCCTACTCCGTCCGGAGGGACATCGGCTGTCGCTCCTTCGCCCGCCGTCTCTAGAGCAACGCTTCGTATCGATTGTAGCGTGATCGGTCGAAGGTTTACGAGGTCTGGGTTGACGTTCCACAGGATAAAATAGGATCCGTATAACACCACCAAACCAATCAGCGCATCTTGAATAATCGTTTTTCCGCTCGCGACTTGGATGCCGGTGTTCGCAAGTAGGTACAGAAAACCCCCATAAATCACCATGATAATAGCGACGATGGTAGAAATGCCGAGAAGATACCGATAGATACCGGAGATGTATTGCGCAAGATAGGGGACGCTGATGGTGCCGTCGCTATTTTGCGTTGGTGCGGTGATGGTGACGCCGGGAATCGGTACGGCGAGTTGTGGAATCGAGGGGGTGAGCTGCGTAGCGGGAACACCGCCGGTGCGAGGAGTGGCTGGAGGTGTGGAGGTGGGCGTAGCCGCGC
>JAGOUA010000062.1 GCA_018061485.1 Patescibacteria group bacterium | reverse complement strand
ATGTGGCGATCGCCAAGCAAAAGGCCATCCCCCAAGACCTTAACGGCGGTTTGTATGAACGGTTCTAACGGTTGGTGAGTACTGAGCCCCCTCTGTTCTTGAGGGGGCGTTTTTATTGCCTTGATGGTGGCTTCTCGTTAAGGTGAAATAGATCTTTATGAAGTCCACGCTCCTCACGCCAAAAGACGACGCGCGCAAGCCTCTCGCCGAGCGATTGCGTCCAAAGACGTTCGACGCGTATATGGGACAACGCGCGCTGGTTGGTGAGGCATCCGCGCTGCGCAAACTCATCGAGCAGGATACGATCCCTTCGATGATCTTTTGGGGCCCTCCGGGAACGGGTAAAACCACGCTGGCGCGGTTGATTGCCGAACAAACACAAGCCGTGTTTGTGGAGCTTTCGGGCGTACTTTCTGGCGTGGCGGATGTGCGCGAAGCGATGGAGCAGGCGGAGCATCGCTGGTTTGCGCGCAAAGAACGAACGATGGTGTTTATCGACGAAATCCATCGCTTTAGCAAGTCGCAGCAAGATGCGCTGTTGCCGTTTGTGGAACGTGGAACCGTGATGCTTTTGGGCGCGACAACCGAGAATCCAAGCGCGTCGGTGAATGCGGCGCTGCTTTCGCGCGTGCGGGTGTTTGTGCTTGAGCGTCTTACTGAGCCAGAGATCGAACAGGTCATCGAGCGCGCGCTACAGGATCCTGAGGGCTATGGCGGCCAAGTAGTCCTTCTTCCAGAGGATGTTCGGCAAGCGATTGTACGGTACGCGGATGGTGATGCGCGTCGCGCGCTGGGCGCTCTTGAAAGTGCGGTGGACATCGCGAAAGATGAGGCTGGAGGCGCGATTCTTACTATGGAAAAACTGACGCAAGCGCTTGAACGAACATCGGTGGCGTACGATGTCACGGGTGACACGCATTACGACATGATCTCTGCTCTGCACAAGTCTTTGCGGGGTTCAGATGTGCAGGCGAGCGTGTACTGGTTGATGCGCATGCTCGAAGGGGGAGATGATCCGGTGTATCTTGCGCGGCGCTTGGTGCGGTTTGCGGCCGAAGATGTGGGGATGCGTGATCCGCGCGCGCTTATTCAAGCCACGAGCACCATGCAAGCGTGTAAAGATCTTGGCATGCCCGAATGCGACGTGATTCTTGTGGAGCTTGCGGTGTATCTTGCAAAGGCGCCAAAATCCAACGCGTGCTACAGAGCTGTCGCCAAAGCGCGTGAGATGATCCAATCTACACCGAGCTATCCCGTACCCCTTGCGCTGCGAAACGCCTCGACAAAGCTCACCAAAGAACTTGGTCACGGAAAGGGCTATATCTATACGCCAGACGCTCCACAAAAGAAACAGGAATTCTTGCCGAAGGAAGTACGGGGAGCGATGTTTTATGAAGAACGTGGGGACGCTTGAAAAACTTGACAAGGCACACATAAAAGAAGTACTCTTCGGTGCTTCCGCACGCGCATCATGGTGATGCGTATCGTGCTTGGAAGGGTGGGTCAGACGAAAGAAGATGCTTGTATGAAGGATCCTGTGTGGGAGCGTGAGCACGTCGTTGCGCTCATTCGGGCCCTGCAAGAAGGTGGGGAAGAGGCAACGGCGAAGGCGGGGCCTCCAGGCTCTAGAACGTTCGAAGTGCCTTGGCCGATGCGGTGGCGAGAGGGGTGTAGGGCGTCGGTGATCGTTGATCCAAGGAGCGATCTGAGCCGTCCACAGATTCGCCTCGGGCTTCGTTTGGCGACGCCGGGTGATACTCAGGTGCGAGTTTTACCGCTGGACGAGGTGGTAACTCGGCAACGGATTCCGGCTGGAGCTGAACGTTTTCTACTGGGTCGTGTAGACGGGCAAGTGCGCTGGATCGAAGCGAACGTCGCCAGTCTCTTTACGAAGATTCTCAATCTCGGTATTGAGCCGGTGATTTCTCAGAAGTCCTCTTCGAAGGGAGTTGCGACTGTCACTGGTGCGGTCTTCTGTGTGGGGGCACGATGGGAGTTGGATCAGGGTGGAGGTGCTCACGAATATGGGACGGCGGTATGGGTGAAATGGCCCTTTGCGAAGTCATTTGTTGATTTGCAGCAGCTAGAAAGATAATGTTCCCTGCCCCCAACGCTCATCCTGAGCCGAGGGGGTATTTTCATACACGCGCTTTGCACAGATCTTGACCAACTACGTAGAAATATCTATCTTGAAGCGCTTCCATAGGCTCATCGTGGTGATGAGTTTTCGAAGGAAGGGAGAAGGATGGTTGAGATGGATACGGATCTACCTCGCTGGAATCGAGAAGCCTTGGCGAGAGAGATTGATCTGGTGATGAGCGGTAACGCGCCTGTGGTACTGCAGCGTCCTTTCGGTCCGGAGTCTCCGCCCTGTGAGGTGTTGCTGTTGCCGACGGCTCACCAAAGCCCGCAGCCGTTCCGAGGGCAAGCGGTCGTTCGTGTGGAGCTCGCGGCGCATATTCGTCCGCACGTGCCGGATTCGGATGGTAATCGTTCCGCACGCAAGGTTGAAGCGCTCAAGGGAATTCGTCCCTTTCTCGATCTGACTCCCTTTGGCATGGACACTCGTTTGTATGAGTATCTCGTTGGTGAGTCTCTCGTGACGGGAACCCCTGTACTCGATGAGACGGCGCTCGCGCAACTGCTTACCCGTCTTGTGCGCGTGAGGCATGTGGGCCGCGCTGAGTGTTTCTCAGATCTTGCATTGAGTCCACACCCCCAGAATGTTCATGTAGGATGCGAAGTGGCGCTCGCTCACCCCCTTGGTGAGGTCGTCCGCTATTCGATGTATTTTCAGATGGGTCCCGCGGTCTCCTCGTGGCTTTGTGAGTCTGTGGCGGGGACGGAGCAGAGCAACAGCTACTAACCCCTGACGCGTAGGCATCGGGGGTCTTTTATTTGCCTCCTTGTATAAACGATCGATCTTTCGTAGGATAAGCCATATTTATGCAACAAACGCTTCTCGATGCTGCGGCACGCGCCGTGCGGGTGATGGTAGAAGATTCCATCAAGCAAACGCCCCAAGAGGGGATGGTGGTGATTGCGGATGCGGACTCCTCGCTTTCGCGCACCCTGTGCGCGGCGTACACCGAGGCATATCCTTGGGCGGAGGTGTGGGCGTGGGATCCGGAGCTCTTTCCTGCGGAGGAGGTGCGTCGTCGCTTTCAAAAGCTCGCCAAAGGCACGCTTGTGGTATTGGTGCAAAGCACGAGCTTTCGCCTGGATGCGTTTCGCATTCGTTTGGAGCTCTTCGCGCGGGGTCTTCGCACCATTGAACACGTGCATCTTGGACGCATGACCGAACCAGACGAGCAACTTCGTTATCTTGAAGGATGTTCGTACGGCGCATCACATTTTACGACGCAAGCAAACGCGATCAGCGAGGTGGTCAAAAAGGCGCAGCAACTCGCTCTTGTGTCTCGTGGAGGAGAAAAGCTCGTGTGGGATACGCTTCTTGAAGACCCAAAGCAAAACACGGGGAACTATGCGGGCATGGTAAACGTGGGCGGAACCTTTCCGGTTGGGGAGGTGTTTACCGAGGGGCGAGACCTCGCGCGTGTGAATG
>JAGOUA010000061.1 GCA_018061485.1 Patescibacteria group bacterium | reverse complement strand
GGAAGACGAACCACGCGCATCCCAAGCCTTTTTGCGCGACGACACAGGTCTTCGTCTTCAAAATACAAGAAAAATCGCTCATCTAAGCCACCGAGTACCTGCGCTGCTTCTCGGCGAAGACAGATCGCTGCTCCTAGTAGCCAATCCACCTCGCGAGGCTCTACTTTTAGCCAAGCCGCATCATATTCGTACGACTCATCAAGATACGCCTTACCCCAGGCCGTTGTACCCAGCCACGTTCGTCGCAAGATGGGCGTTAGCAAGCGGTGATAGCGAAACGCGGAACCCTGAGGAGAGCCATCTGGATACTGCACCGCAGGCCCCGAAAGAGCCACGTCAGGGTGCGCATCCATCCACGCAATCCACGCATCGATTACCCCTTCCGGCACCTCGACATCTGGATTTAACAGCACGTAATACCGACCACGAGCGATTTCCATACCGCGATTATTTCCGGCGGCAAACCCGTGATTTTGCGCATGTCTATAGCGCACTGATGGATAGGTATGTCGCAACCAATCCACCGTCGGATCAGGAGAATTATTTTCAACCACGATCATTTCCCACGAGGACCGTATGGGATGCGCAAACAGGCTCATGACAAGCCTCTTTAAACGCTCGATGGTGCGAAAATTCACCGTGATAATACTCACGTCTCGATCTACGGGCTCAACGGTATGCAGCATATACGCCTCACTCTACTCAGAAAACACCCTCCCTCGCAAGAAGCGTCGTACCTAGGCTATACTAGCGCCATCTATGCCCTTGTTTTCTGTTGGAATCGTCGGCGGTGGGTTTACCGGACTCACCGCGGCTCGACGATTGGCACGCGCTGGCATCTCGGTCACCGTGTTCGACAAAAACGATCACGCCTTGTTTACCCCTCGCCTAATCGACGCCCTTGCCGGACAATGCGCTCCACAAGATGTACGCGTCCCGCATGCCCGTCTCGCGGATCGCTATGGCTACACATTTATCCATGCCTCCGCTACTCGCGTGAATCAAGCCACACGAACGGTATACGTTCAATCTACAAATAATGCGCAACCACCAACGCCTCACACATTCGATCAACTCGTCTTGAGTCAAGGCGCGAGTACCGCCTTTTTTGGAATCGAAGCCACGCAGGTGTTGCCCTTTAAAACGTGGGAAGATCTTATCCGTTTAGAAGAACGTCTTCAGCAAGAATCAACGCACACCTCGCTGAGTATTAGCGTTGTTGGGGGCGGCGCCACGGGCGTAGAACTCGCCATCGCGCTAGATGAACGCCTGCAACAGCAGGGACGTGATCGTACCGCCTACCAAATCACGCTGCTCTTTGCAGGAGCGAGCATCTTACAAGGCTTTTCGCCCAAGGCCGTACAAGCGGCAGAAGACGCTCTGCGTAGCCGAGGCATTCTACTGCAACCTCACACGGTGATCACGGCCGTCACGCAGGACACGCTCTCGACGCGCTCCGGTGAACATACCCCAAAGCCCAGCATTCTTCTGTGGGCAGCCGGCGTAACACCCACCCTGCTCGAAGATGAGTCTCATCAGTCGCATCCAGAAGGCCTTCTCCCTGATCACGCGCTACGCCTTGCCGAGGGCGTCTTTGCGGGAGGAGACGCTATCTCCTTACGCGAACGTCAACGCCCTCTTCCAAAAAATGCCCAAACCGCGATGAAGATGGGGAACGCTATCGCCGATACCATCCTTCGCGCGCATCACGGAAAGCGACCTCGGTCTTTTTGCTATCGATCCATTGGCGCCATGGTTTGGCTTGGATCAACCGCTACGTTCGATCTGCTCGGCTACGCCTTTACCTCTCCGTTCTTGGTACGCGTACGTCAGTTCTTTTACACACTGCGCTGGTGGCAGATGACGAAGAGCTGAACCAAAAACACCCCTGATACACGCCGGAAAGCGGTATCAAGGGTGTCTTTTTTCTCACGAGACAACCTTATTCGTCCGAAGCGAGCTCAAGCAAAATATCGAGCTTCTCTTGGATAACCTTGAGCTGCTGCGCAAGATCAGCGGGAAGAGCGGCGGGAGCTGGTGCTTCGCGGAAGGAAGGGCGGCTGCCGAAGTCTCCACGGTCTCGACCGCTAAACGATGGCTTGCGGTCAAAGGAAGGCTTGCGGTCGAACGACGATTCGCCTCCGTCTTTTTGAAAACAATCACTGCAGAATACTGGTCGACCTTGGCGAGGAGCGAACGGCACCATACAGGACTTGGAACACGTAGCGCAGGTTGCTTTGTGCATCGAAGATGCACCACCTTCGCGAGAGTCACGGAATCCTCCGCGCTTAAATCCCCCCTCACGACGAGCGCCCCCAAATCCACCACGGTCACCACCCCCACGTTCCCAAGGCTTTCCGCCTCCGAAGGACTTTCCTCCTGGTTTACGGCCAAAAGCCGGTTTCTTGAAATCAGATCGCATACGCGTAAAGACAATAGTTCAATAACAGCATCCCCCTAACACGCAAAGCACGACACGTAAGAGAATCGCCCCATGATACCAGATTCTCGGTTTTTTCGCAATACGAGAGCCCTTTCCCCGCTACCCGCTCAAAAACGCTCCTCTAACGCAACCACCCCGCGATCGACCCGTACGCGTAATACCCGGCATAGGCAACCCCGATATTAAACACGATATTCCCCAACGCGAGGGGGATCATCACTTTTTTGAAGGGGTACTTCGCAAGACCGGCAGAGATCACGATAAAATCATTGGAGAGTGGCGTCAGCGCCCCAAAAAGAAAGAAGAACACGGGGAGCGTTCGTGGATATCTCGCCCCAAAGGCAAAAAGACGTTGTAGAGCGTTCTTGATCTTGTCTGGGATAATCTCTCGCCCTTCATACCCGATAAAATAGGACGTTGTGTCGCCAAGCATCACCCCCACCGCGGCACACAGTCCAAGAAGAAGCGGGTGCAACCCCCCTGCCGCCAAGGTAAGAAGCACCAAGTGATACGGCACCCCGCTAAATGTCGTGAGACCGCCGATCATGGCGAGCAAGAACATGATCACATATCCATTCTCCGCTCCAAGAAACGCAATCACCTGCTCTGGCGAGGCGTAATAAAAAGTCAGCGAAAACCCGATAAAAAAACAGACGAAGACGAGCCGAGGGAGATACACCTTCCAAGCGCGTTGCATAGCATTATCGACGCGGCGGTCGAACAAGGCGAATAACCCCCGCTTCTAAGACTCCATCCTGACCCGGTTGCGCCACTACCAACACCCATGCGCCAGCCGCCACCTCTTCGCGACCAATCACCTCTCGCCCACGTTGCGTGGTGGCGTCTTCGCGCAAGCGTATCGTTACCTGACGACCGTCCCGGTCTTCTATCACCGCCGCAGCATCACTCAAAGCGACCACTTTTCCGAACACGCATGTGTCCGACCAACGCTGATACAGACGAACGCCAAAGACGACGCTCGCCAAGAGCACCGCCCCCAACACCCCCCAGAGTACCGTGCGACGTTTCATGCCTTTTAGCGTATCGCGAGCGCTTGCCGTTGACAAACCTGGCATTTTTTGGCAATCTGTGGCACCCTTGAAACGCAAAGGAGGGGTAACCACGTGGCAAAAAAG
>JAGOUA010000060.1 GCA_018061485.1 Patescibacteria group bacterium | reverse complement strand
TCTCCTGCAGCGTGTCTTCCGAAGCGGCAACCGCCTGATCCAAGGGATAGCCAACAGCCCGCGCCAGCGCCACGCTCTCAAACAGATGCAGCTTCTCATCACTAAAGATCGCGACATGACTCCCCGTGCGAAAAAGTGCACCGTTAGGCGGAGGCATGGGATCCATCACGCGATAGCGCGTCTCAAGATCGTGCAACGTCCCATCAAACGGCTCTGCGGAGGCGCTTTCGTCTCGCCACGCCAGCATCACCGCCGGACGAGCCAGCCTCGCCAACCGCTCGGACGTATTCACGTACCAGAACGACCCCGACGACAGACGGACCAAGCGCCACAACGTGCGCGGATACCACAGCGCCGTGGTGGGACGCAGACACCGAGCCTCTTCTGCCGACAGCGGGATCGCGTCTTCGCGTCGCAAGTGCGACCCCTCAAAAAAGCGGTCGAGCACCGGCCGACGGTCAGGCCATCGATCTACCATCCAGTACGCCCCATCACGATCACGCAGCAACGTTCCCGACACATGCGATACCGCGGTAAAGGGTACCGAAACGGGCGGCTCTTCGGGAAACAAACACCCACGCCCAAGAGCAAGAACCATCAGTCCCATCAGCTTATGCATGATTACCTCCTTGTGAGTTCTGCAGAGCTCTCCCCACTCCGTTCCCTATATCGGCACGCGTGTCAATCATCTTGTTTTTTGCAGGTATTTGGCGTACGCTAAAGATCTATGAGTCGTGCCAAACCTCGCGCCATTCTGATCGATGTCATCTCGCCCAGCCTGTCTGAACGAGCCGCTAAACGCCGTCTCGACGAACTATCATCCCTTACAAAAACCTTTGGCGGGGTGATTATTGTACGCACCATGCAAAAGCGAAGTCGTCCGGATTATCGCACCTACATCGGCCCAGGGAAGGTAGACGAGCTCATCCAAATCGCCAAAGACGAACAGTGCGAGGTCTTGATTATCAACAACCTTTTGAAGCCGAAGCAGCTCTACGAGATCGAGGAGCGCTGTCGTAAGGCCGGTATTCGTCTCAAGGCGTGGGACCGCATCGACCTCATTTTGAAGATTTTTGATCTGCATGCGCGAACCTCCGAAGCGAAGCTCCAGATTAAGAAAGCAGCGATCCAGCACGTGGGACCTCGTATTTACGGCCTTGGTCTTGAATTGATGCAACAAGCTGGTGGTACGGGAACGCGTGGCGGACAGGGCGAAACCAACACCGAGCTCATGAAACGCCACCTTGCGAAGCAACTTGATCACACTAATCAAGAACTGGCGCGCATCAACGCTTCGCGAGCCCTGCATCGCCACGATCGACGCCGTCGCGGTCTAAAAACCGTTTCGGTGGTTGGGTATACCAATGCGGGCAAATCAACGTGTGTAAATATGCTCACCAAAAAAGGCGCCTACGTGGCGGACGCTTTGTTTGCGACACTTGATACGCATGTGGGCAAGCTTTGGCTTGATGACTCAGCCGCTCCACAAGGCGGAAAAGAGGTCCTGATTTCTGACACGATCGGGTTTATCCAAGATCTTCCTCCACAGCTCATTGAGGCCTTTTCGAGCACCCTGGACGAAACGGTTCATGCAGATCTCATCCTGCACGTTCTTGACGCGTCAGATCCGCATCATCGCGAAAAAAAGCGAGAGGTTGAAGCCATTCTCCGACAGGTACAAGCCCACGAAACACCCAGACTACTCATTTTGAATAAAATCGACCGTCTGACGGAAAAAACCCTTGCTTCACGAAACAAGCTCTACGCAAAAGAGTCGCCCATTAGCGTCTCTTCGTTGACGGGGGCGGGACGGGAAGAACTCAAAGAACGCCTTCGTGAGGCGCTCCGTGAAACCGAAGAAAACGCGGGTTAATCTTACGGAGTAACAATCTCCATCGCTTCAGAAGCAATACCATCAACCGTTTCCGTTTTCACCAAACCGTTACCTTCAACCCACCATTCGTGACTCACCATAGGTGCCATGTCCACCGGAAAACCCGTTACCCCGCCATCGGTCGGGCGCATATCCATGGAGGTTTCCGAGCGCACTTTCATCGCAATAAACGTTCCAGCGCCCACCGTTACTTGCTCTTGACCAATCGCTTGGCGGTTGATGGTGACTGTTCCCTCGATAGGTCCCATCGCCGCACCGGCTGGCAAGGATGGTAACGAATTAATCGTCATCACGACATCAAATGAGGTAGACCAGGCGCTACCCACGCGCAGATTCTCCGGAAGGAGCACGCCACGAACGGCGCGCGTTTCGTATTGCGCAGAACCCGTGCCCGCCATAGCTCCGCCAAAATCGACATACCCCGTCGCACGAACACCGCCATCAGCGCAGGCATATGTCTGTTGACTGCGAATACCGTTATCAAAAGCAATAGCAAATGTGGCCGCATCACGAGAGGTGTTTGTCACTTCCATGGAATAGGTGTTCGTTGCACCCGCATACCGACTCGCATACGTAACTTTATAGCCACGAACCACCGGAAAATAAGGATGCGCACACGCAAACCGCCCCGTATCAATAATCGACCCCGCACCAGCTGGAGCGGGAGACGCTGGATCAGCAGGAGCGGTTCTCGAAGACCCACATCCAGCCCCCACCAGCACAAGACAGCCAAGCCCCATTCCCAAAACAGAAGACATGCGCATAGATAGAACGAGTATACTCAAAACCTCGCGAGGGGGAAAGCGCGGCTACAACCACGCGAAGAGCTTTCCTAAGAAGAGTAGATATAACACAAGATACAAGGCCCCTTCCCACACGTGCACACGGCGAGAGATGCCCGATATCACAAACAAGATGGTCGCGAGCATCATCGCCGGCACACCGATAGCCAGCGTCTGTGCGTCGATAGGCAGTCGCGAGAAGAGTCCGGGCAAACCAACCACCACCAATCCATTAAAGATATTGGATCCAAAGATATTCCCAAGAGCGATTTCGGACTTTCCTTGACGGGCCGCCTTTACCGATACCAAAAGCTCGGGAAGAGACGTACCGATTGCCACTGCTGTGATCGCGATCACCCCCGCCCCGATCTGCATCAGTGTTGAGATCTCGGTAAGCGCATCAATAAGGTACTTCGCCCCAAAGATCAGCGCGACCAGCCCCATACAGAAGCGTAAGATATCCAGCCACGTGAGCTTTGGTTTTTGGATCCGCTCTTGAGAGCTCCCCCCTGCTTCTTGAGCGTCTTCGGTATGTACCACCGTGTAGACCAGATAGATGCTATACGCGAGCAAGAGCAGCAGCGACTCTCCCAAGGTTACCACCCCATCCCAGACCGATCCAAGGACCAGCACCATGCTGATCGCGAGAAGCGGCAAATCCAAATCGATGAGATCTTTTGTGACAACGAGTCGCTTGCCTACAAGCGCCGAAATACCCACAATAAGCAAAATATTCGCGATATTCGAACCAATCGCATTCGCTGCCACCACCTCGGGCACGCCTTGCCACACTGCGGCGAGCGACGAAACAAGCTCAGGAAACGACGTCCCCACCCCAACGATCGTGATACCGATAATAAACGGCGAAAGGCCAAGCGCAAGACCAATACGCTCAGCGCTCGCAATAAGCCAATCCGCCC
>JAGOUA010000017.1:10767-13774 GCA_018061485.1 Patescibacteria group bacterium | reverse complement strand
GCGTATTATGAGGGTATGAACATTGCTATTAACGGTTGCGGACGCATTGGTCGTCATGCGCTTAAATTATTGCGTGAATTACACGATGTCACGATCGTGGGAGTAAATGATCTGACGGAGCCAGCAACGTTGGCGCATCTATTGCGACACGACACGGTGTATCGCGCGTATCATCGACCGGTGGAAGCCGAGGGTTCAACGCTAGTGATGGACGGCGTTTCTATTCCTGTGTTTGCCGAAAAAGATCCGGCGAATCTTCCATGGAAGCGGTTGCAGGTGGACGTTGTCCTTGAGTGTACGGGGCGCTTTACGGATAAGGCTGGGGCTGAGGCACATCTTCGAGCGGGGGCAAAACGGGTGATTATCTCTGCGCCACCAAAAGGCGAAGGCGTACCAACGTTTGTGATGGGAGTAAACGATGCGGCGCTCACAGAACATGATGTGATCATGAGTAATGCGAGCTGTACAACCAACTGCCTGGCGCCGTTGATGGCGTTATTGCAATCCAGTATTGGCATTCAAAAATCCATGATGACGACGGTGCACTCGTATACGGCGTCACAGGTGTTGCAAGACGGTCCCGCGAAAGATCTTCGTGAGGCGCGTGCGGCCGCCGAGAACATCGTTCCTACTTCTACGGGAGCGGCTCGTGCAGTGGGTATGGTGCTTCCAGCGCTCAAGCAGTCGTTTGATGGTATTTCTATTCGTGTGCCAACGCCGGTGGTTTCGCTGTGTGATACAACGCTTGTCCTCTCGCGAACGGTGACAGTGGAAGAGGTGAATGGTCTCTTTGAACGCGCGGCGGAAAGCGAAGCATGGAAGGGGTTAATTGCGACAACGAATGAACCACTTGTTTCGAGTGATTTTATCGGTCATCCAGCTTCGTGTATCGTCGATCTCTCGTTGACGCGCGTGGTTGGTGGAGACTTGGTAAAGGTGGTGGCTTGGTACGATAACGAGTGGGGCTATGCCCATAGACTCGTTGAGCTTGCGTTACTCGCAGGTCGCGTTACCTCAACATAGCTATGAGTACGCTTCGCACGCTGCCAAAAACGCTGGATTCCTGGCGCGGAAAACGCGTCTTGGTTCGTGTCGATTGGAATATCCCTTTAGACGGAGAGATAGACAGTGAGAGCGATTTACGCATTACGCGCGCGCTTCCGTGCATACAGCGCCTGCAAGAGGCGGGGGCCGTGGTGGTGATTTTGACGCACCTTGGGCGACCAACGGGTATTCAGTCAGAACTATCGACCAAGCGACTTGTTGAGCGTTGTCGACAGTATGGGCTTGCAGTCACGCATCATCCGCAAGCGCTAGATCTCCTCAAAGAGCGCAAGGTATTGCTCGACGAACTTGTTTCCGCGCAAGAGGGAAGCGTTCACCTCTTGGAAAACGTCCGTTTTTTTGCCGGAGAAGAAAAAAATACCGCAGCATTCGCAAAAGCTCTCGCGAGCTTGGGGGAGTTCTTTGTTCAAGAGGCGTTTTCGGTGTGTCATCGAGCGCACGCAAGTGTTGTGGGGATCGCGAAACTCCTTCCTTCGTATGCGGGGCCGGCGCTCGTGCAAGAAGTCGAGGTGCTCACGCCGTTTTTCAAAAAGACCAAGCTTCGAGGCTTTCAAGCCTTTTTTGGAGGAAAAAAACTCTCAACCAAGGCGCCGGCTATCGAGGCGTTACTCACTCGGGTAGACGAAGTATTTCTCGGTGGGGCGCTTGCCCTGACGGCGGAGCGGGCGTCGGGTCGCGAAACGGGTAAGTCCTTTATTGAAGAAGGGCAGCAAGCGCGCATTAAGCGGTGGATGAAGACGAAACGCGTACATCTTCCGCTGGACTATGTGGTGGCGGACGCGCTTCATGAGGGGGCTCGGACATGGGTGGTGGCTTCAGACGCGATTCCACCGGAGGCGTATATGGTGGATATTGGTCCCAAGACCTTGGCGAGCTGGTCGAGATCCATTAAGCACGCTGAGAGTATTGTATGGAATGGTCCTATGGGCATGGCAGAAATCGCGCCGTTTGGTGCTGGATCTCGTGGGCTGGCAAGGTATCTCGCACATCTTCCCAAGGGGGCGCAGGTGATTGTTGGGGGAGGTGACACGATCCCGATTCTGGCGCAGGCGGGTGTCATGTCTCGTATCTCACACGTTTCTACGGGTGGAGGCGCTCTGCTTGATACGCTAGTACAGGGCTATCGATTGCCGGGGCTATCCGTTCTTCTTAAGACCTAGTCATTGTCTTTTTCTATGATGCCAACGTTCAAAGATCAGCGTGCAATGTATATCTTGATGTCGACAGCGCTGGTTGTTCTGACGGTTTTTTTGGGAGTCAGTACGTGGAATAAAAGCCTCGAACAAAAGTACATCGGTAAACCATCCACGGTTCGTGATACCATTTCGCTCTCCGGAGAGGGGAAGGTCTCCGCAACCCCAACACTCGCTTTAGTGCAATTTGGTGTAATGACGCAATCTGATACGCCGGCAAAAGCGCAGTCTGATAACGCGAGTAAGATGAACGCGGTGCAAGCGGCGATGAAGCAGCTTGGTATTCAAGAGCGCGACATCGAGACGTCTGGATACACGATGTATCCAAACTACGACTACTCGCGTTCTTCAGCACAGCCACCCATTGTCGGGTATACGGTACAGCAAAATGTTTCGTTGAAGGTGCGCGATTTTAACAAGATTTCTCAGGTGCTTGAACAAGGTATCGCGCTCGGTATCAACCAGGTGAGTGGTGTTTCGTTCACGATTGACGAGCCAAAAGAATTGCAGGCGGAAGCTCGTCTCGAGGCGTTGAAAGATGCAAAAAAGAAGGCGGAGGCATTAGCAGAAGCGTTGGGTGTAGACATTGTGCGCGTTGTCTCGTTCTCTGAGGCTTCCAGCTACAATCCACCATCGCCTTACGCCGCCTATGCGCGCGAAGGCATGGGAGGTGATATGAGTGCTACACCGTCGTTGCAGCCGGGGACGCAGGAGGTGTATGCCAATGTCACCGTAACCTACGAAATCCG
>JAGOUA010000017.1:0-10667 GCA_018061485.1 Patescibacteria group bacterium | reverse complement strand
CTAAAGCTACGAAGGACGCCGTCCAGTATGGAGGGTTTGTGGTTTGTTGTAAATTGTCGCCGTGTGTTTGCAGTATATCCTGCAAGCATTGCGGAGAGTTTGATATACTGCGCGCATGAAGCGATCGCTCTTTTCACGGTTGGGGCCGGGGCTTATTACAGGAGCTTCGGATGATGATCCAGCCGGCATCGTCACGTACACTCAGGCGGGGGCGCAATTCGGTTTTGCGACATTATGGCTGGCTATACTCACTACGCCGCTCATGATGGCGGTACAGGAGGCGAGTGCTCGTATTGCGCTTACGACACGCAAGGGATTTTTTACGCTCGCAAAAAGTATCTTGCCTAAGGCAGTGGTCTATCCACTGGTTGGGGCGTTTATTTTTGGAAATCTCTTTAACGTGGCCGCAGACCTCAACATGATGGCTGACGCGACCAAGCTTCTTATTCCGGGGAATCGTTGGGTGTGGCTGGTGCTGTTTGCCGTTGTTACCTTTGTGGCGCAACTTAAGCTCTCTTATGCTCAGTACTCGCGTATCTTGCGATGGCTCGTACTTTCCCTTATTGGGTATGTCGGCGTTCTTGCTTTTGTGGACGTCTCGTGGCGCGACGTCGTGATGGCGACACTTATTCCTCAGGGGGTCCCTTCACGAGAGTTTATCTTGCTGGTTGTTGCTGTTTTAGGAACGACGCTTTCGCCCTATCTCATGATCTGGCAAGGAGCGGAAGAGTTGGAGGAGCGAAAAACGTGTGAGATTGAAGCTTCTGAGCGAGGGGGAATCTGTCGCGTGAATGTTCAGAAGGCTTTGCCGTCGTTACGCTTGGATGTTGCGATTGGGATGGTGGTTTCGAACGTGGTGTTTTGGTGTATCGTGGTGGCTTCTGCAAGCACGCTGCACGCGCAGGGGATCACGCAGATCGAGACGGCAGAACAAGCGGCGAATGTCCTTCTTCCGTTTGTTGGTTCTACCGCGACCACATTGTTCACACTCGGTATTTTAGGTACCGGTCTTCTCACCATTCCGGTCCTGATCGGTGCGTCCGCCTATGCGCTTGCGGAGTGCTGTGGATGGAAGGCGAGTCTTCACGCAAAATATCACGAAGCTAAAGCGTTTTATTGGTCGCTTGGCGTTATGATGGGGATCGCGCTGCTCATGAATGTGGTAGCCCTTCCGCCTGTGCGCATGTTGATCTGGTCAGGAGTGGCGAACGCCTTTCTTGCGCCAGCCTTCATGTTGATTTTGTTGGTTCTCGGCAATCGTTCCGAGCTTCTCAAGAAGCAGGTGCATAGCCGATGGTCGAATGCGGGACTAGGTGTAGCGTTTGCTCTCATGAGTTGTGCGTTGGGTGCGTTGATTTGGGCGTACTATTGGTAAGAACGGGGCGGTAAAAGGAGAGCGCTTGACGAAACGCACAAAACGTTTTTTACTAAAGGGACGGTGTGGAAATTCGGTCAATTCGGTTTTTTGAAGATGGATGGATGTTCGCGTGCGAGCATACACGACTCTTCGACGATCTATACGCTATACCAAACGTGGGCGGGGGTGTACTCCTGCGCTCGATGGGGAGGCGTGATCCATGGAACAAGAACCGAATATTCCCCCGTTTTTTTCGTTGAGACGCCTGATATTGGCGATAAGCGAGAGCTTCCCAAGAAAGATCCTCAACGTACGTTTCTGTACGTCTCCGGTTCTTTCTCGGTCCAGCTCGTCGCTTCTCATCCAATAGCAGACGTCTTGTGAGAGATCTTTCCATGCATCAAAAGATTGACGTTTTGGGAGTCTCGAAGCTCATTGCTATCGTCGCTTCTCATCCAATAGCAGCCGTCTTGTGAGGGATCTTTTTATACATCAAAAGATTGACGTTTTGCGATGTGCTACACTAGTTCTATGAGGTTGTTCGTTTCTTCGCGAGAGCGTGTGTTTGCGCAAGAGCTACGTCAGCGCTCAGCGGGGCTTGCGTGTTTTGCCGATGTGATCGAAGCGATGGAGCGCATTCAATCGGTGGTTGGTCGCGATGATGGGGTGTGGTGGTTCACGGAGTTGTATCGACAGGTCACGTGCGAGGTGCGCGCACATTGCGCGACGGGATTTTTTGCTGAGCCAGCCTGGATGGAAGAGCTCGTGATCCAATTTTCGCGACTGTATTTTGATGCGTTATGGCTCTGGTTTTCGCACGATCGTTGGGCGTGTCCTCCTTCGTGGGCAGTATTCTTCCACCACCGGTTTTTATTACGAAAAAAGGGATATAGCCCCCTGCAATTTGCGCTTGCTGGCGTGAATGCGCATATTCAGCGCGATTTAGGATTCGCGGCGCATATTACGCGAAGACTCTTTCCCCGCGATGCAACACGCGATGCGCGCATCTATCAAGATTATGTTCGCGTGAATGCGATTTTAGAGCGAGTTGAAGTAGGGGCGATGCGCTCCATGGCCACGGGATGGGTCAAGCGGGTGAGCGAGATTGTGCACCCTGTGGATGCGTGGCTGGCGATGGGGGTGATTCGCATAGGGCGTTGGATGGCGTGGCGAACGGCGGCTCTGTATTTTTGGTTGGTTCGACGATGCCCACGTGTGGCGAGCGTGTATCTTGCGCTCGTAGAGCGGTCGGTAGCGACCGTTGGGCGTCTCTTGCTGATCCCAACCTTCTCGTAAAACGTGAAAGCCCCCGCGTGTAGCGGAGGCAGGAAAAGGGCTCTAAGAGCCGGTGGCGGGTTTTGGATGTACCCCGCTGATGTGCTGTGCGGGTGGAACGCTGGGAACGGTACCCGGAGGATTAGCGGCACGCGGTCGAGGAACCTCCTGGACCGCCGTCGGCTCCTCGGGGCCCCCGTCATCGAAGGATTTGAAGCCGTCGTCAGGTTCAGGGGATCCACCGGGGCCGGGAATCGTTGAGCGACGCTGGCGACCATCAGACGATCCGCGTGCAGGTGTCGGCTCGCGGGGCACTCCAAGGGACGGATGTCCATCGCCAGGGGGCCTCGAGTCAGTCATTACCGGGGGAGGATCTGAAGGCTTCGGAGGAAAGAGCTTCTCCGTAGGTTCTTGACGGGCCTCAAGCTGGATCCTCAGCTCTGCAATCTGTGTGAGGAGATCTTGCTCTTTAGCTCGTGCTTTCTCAAGTTCTTCTTCTACGCTGGCGAGATGCACCAAGGTTTCTGCCAAGGTGCTATCGTCACGCGCCTTCCTGTTCTCAAGCTCCTCGACGTGACTGGTCAGAACCGTGAGTCGCGCCTCTGCGTCTGCTAGAGCGTGCCTGAGGCGAGCGACTTCTTCGGAATCGCCTACGATCGCCGTCGGCTGAGCTTGATTGAGGAGCGCGGCATTCTCCTGTTCCAGGTCTTGAATCCGTGCGTTCAGTGTATGAACTTCGCCAAGGAGCTTGTCTCGATGAGACTCGGCTTGCGCATGCTGCTCTTCCAGTTTTTTCAGACGCGCGGCGAGACCGAAAGCGGCTGGAGCGATTTTTGTTCGCACCTGTTCACGATCTGCTTCACGAGCGCTGTGGACTTCCAAAAGCGTCGCGCGAGTCTGCGCTGTTCGCTGTCGAGCGCTTTCCTGCATGGCGAAGATCGTTGCCTCAGCGGATTCTTTTTCGTCCTCCACGGTTTTCTTTCCATGGTAGAGGTGCACGATCACGCCAACAAGGAGAGCCATGATGATAGCCGCGATGGCCAGCATCAGGAGGGCGCTCGCGGGCCACTCGGCATTCCGTGACGCTACGGCCACGGGAGGGGCTTGTGCGCGGGTAGGCGGCTGCTCAACGCGCGCGACAGGCACATCCATGACGGGCGGTGGCGCGGCCGTTGGTACGACCACGCGCGCCGGAGGCGTCCGCTCAACGAGTCGACGTTCGGGGAGGATTACCCTTCGTCCTTCGACCGACATGATCGAGGGACGTTGACAAGCTCTCCCTCCAAGAAGAGAGGTGATGGTAGGCGTGCCGCCGCACCGAGAGCGAAACGGCACAATGTGCCGCGAGCCGTCGGCCTGCTTGCAGGTCAGCCACAGGGATCGGGTCCCTGCGTTGGCGCACAAGAGGCGCGCCGGCGAGGTGATGAGTCCTTCGCTTCCGGGACGAACCCACGGAAGGGGGTTCTCCATCCGCGCGAGCGACAATCGTCGGGGCGGAACTTGGGCGAAATGTGGCCGGTTGGCCACAATCCAGTAATCTCCGAAGGAGTTGGCTCGGTCGTCCACCGTCTCGGTGGTGACTTCCTGCACGATGGGCTGCGTCAGCCCCGTCTTGGGAGTCATCAAGACTCCCACACATACAAGGCAGGCCCACAGGGCCAAGATCAGTCGTTGCATGGAACGTTCTCCGTGAGCGCCCAGCGCTCGGTGAAAGGGCGTCTTTCCAAGGGGAAAGATGTGCTTGTTATAGCAAAAACACTCAAAAAGTCAATACTAGGCGACGTTTTTTGCGCCTCTTGGTATGATGGTTCTATCTATGCACGTTCCCGCCCCTGTTTCTGTTGCGCACCCGTCTCATGCGATGCGCGCTTCTTCGCCCAAGTCTCGCAAAACGTGGCGTTGGGTGGTGTTGGGAATGGCGATCCTACTTCTGCCCCTTATCGTGGGTGGCGGATTGGCGGCGTGGGGTCTGCGTTCTACGTACGAGGCCTTACAGCAAGCGACGACGCAAGCAGAAGCGCGAGCCTTTGATGAGGCGCAGGCCGCCCTTCAACGGGCCGAGAGCGGGATTCGATGGACGGAATACGGATCTCGGGCGTTGCTCTTTTGGCGAGTGATGCCTGTTGTGCGATCGTATGTTGTTACGCTGGATGAGAGTTTATCCGCTGCAAACAGCACCTTGCGAGGCGTGGATGATGTCTTGCAGGTAGCCATTCTCTTACAAGAGGTGTTGGACGAGGTCGGGATGGGAAGCGGAGCGCTCGCGAGTCCTCTTGAACCAGATCGAACCTTTCGATCGCTGAGTCGTGAAGAAAAGCGCTTGGTATTGGCGCGACTCAGTCAAGCCATGCCGACCATTCGTTCCGCTCGTGAGCGGATGGTGATCGCGCTTGATCGTTGGCAACGTGTGTCTGGCGAGGGCATCGCTCCTACGTTACAAGCGGAATTACGGGCTCGTGTGGCGCAATTTGAACAACTCCAGACTTCGTTTGATCAAGCGATTGAGCTCCTTGAGGTAGGTCTCCCGCTTGCGGGGTATCCTGAGCGAAAAACGTTTCTCGTGATTCTACAAAATACGGATGAGGCGCGTGCCACGGGGGGATTCATCGGAACGGTGGGCGAAATCACGGTGGATTCAGGAGATATTGAAAAGATGACCTTTCAAGATGTGTATTCGGTGGATAATCCCGTGTCGGGCGTGTGGAAAAAGCCATCACCTGAGCCTATACGTCGCTGGTTAGAGCAACCAAACCTCTTTTTTCGTGACGCAAACTGGTCTCCGGATTTTCCACAGAGTGCCGCGGTCCTGCTTGAGCAGTATCAAGAAGAGCGTCGCTTGGCGGGAGTAACGGTGGGGAATCTCGATGGGTTAATCGCCCTTCAGCCAGAGACCTTTCGACGGTTGTTAGAGGTCACGGGGCCTATCACGATTCAGGATCAGGAGTTTCGTGCGGACACGTTCTTTGATGTGTTGCAGTACGACGTGCACATGCGTTTTCACCAAGAAGGATTGCCGACACCACAACGCAAAGAGGTGGTTGCACAGTTGGGAAATGCCCTGTTTCAGAGGCTTTCGGACGTTCCAGCTCGTCGCTGGCCAGAGCTCTTGAACGCGGTTACCACGTCGCTCAACACAAAAGATGTTTTGCTGTATGCGAAAGATCCGGTTTTGCAGAGCGCGCTGGATATGCGCCAGTGGTCTGGACGAACGCGATCTGCGGAAGGGGATTTTTTGTGGGTGGTTGATACGAATATGGGCTCACTCAAGACGGATGGGGTCATGGATAAACAGATCTTGTACGGTGTGCGCCTTGTGTCACCAACGGAGGCTTTAGCGACCGTCACCTTGCGCTATAAAAACACCAATCCAACGCCAACGTGGCGCTATACGCGCTACCGGAACTACGCTCGTGTGTATGTTCCCGAAGGGAGCGAGCTTGTCTCTTCCAAGGGAGCGATGCAAGATGACTTGTATCGTACCGGTGGACGAGCGGTTGCCGGCACGGTAGATGTGTATAAGGACTTGGGGAAAACGGTATTTGGAGCGTTCTTTTCGGTAGAGTCGGGAAAGACGGGGGAGTTGCAGTTTACGTATCGTTTGCCCGCTTCCGCGGTGGCGTCATTGCGTCAAAATACCTATACGCTCTTGGTGCAAAAGCAACCTGGGTCGTATCCGCGGTTAGCGGTGGATGTACATACCCCGCAGACCGTTCGACGAGCGACGCCGGGAGAAGATCCAAAGCGGTACGGCGACGCACGATATCAAGCGTCCATTTCTCTCGAGGAAGATCAAGTATTTAGTATCCAGTGGTAACTTCTTGGGCGTGACGCCTTTTGCTGTATGAGTATCTTCAATAAAAAAATCGGCATAGACCTCGGCACGACAACGGTATTGGTATACGTCCCAAAGCGGGGCATTATTTTGCATGAACCGTCAGTGGTAGCCATCTCTCTTGCGGATAAAAAAGTGCTTGCGGTGGGGAATCAAGCGAAAGACATGCTTGGCCGTACGCCGGACACGATTGTGGCGAAACGCCCCTTAAAAGATGGGGTGATTGCCGACTATCGCTCAACAGAAGCGATGTTGCGGTATTTTATCAATAAAGCGATGGGGGGAGTGAGGCTGTTTCGTCCTGAGGTGATGGTAGCCGTTCCGGGAGGTATTACCTCGACGGAGCGTCGCGCGGTGATTGACGCAACGATGTCCGCAGGCGCAAAAGCGGCGTATATCATTAAAGAGCCAGTGGTGGCGGCGATTGGTGCGGATATTCCGATTGGATCACCGTCCGGACACATGATTATTGATATCGGGGGAGGGACGTCCGAGATCGCGGTGATTTCTCTCGGTGGAATTGTGTCGTCGGCGTCGGTCCGTATTGGAGGAAATAAGCTTGATGCCGCGATTCAAGAGCATATTCGACGCAAGTATGGTCTCGCGATCGGTGAGCGTACGGCCGAAGATGTGAAGATTCGTATTGGCTCCGCGCTCTATTTAGAAGACAAGCTGGATATGGAGATTAAAGGTCGCGATATGATCAGCGGCTTGCCTCGTATTGTGAGTATCACGAGCGATGATGTGACGGATGCCATTCAACACGAGTTGCAGGGGATTATCGAGGCGATTAAAGAAGTGTTACGTGCTACGCCGCCAGAGCTCTCGGCGGATGTGATGCAAAAAGGCATGGTTTTGTCCGGAGGGTCTTCGCAGTTGCGCCATCTGGATCGCTTGTTTGCCGAAGCGACGGGCGTTCCGGCGATGATGGCGGAAAATCCGCAGATGTGTGTCGCGCGTGGAACGGGTATCGCCCTCGAAAACCTCGAAGCGTATAAGCGGAGTATTTTTTCGGCGTAGGTATGGTGATCGGCATCGAAGCCTCTCGCGCCAATCGTGCGCAGAGAACGGGGGTGGAATGGTACGCGGCGCACCTCTTACGCGAACTGCATCGTCTTCCTGTAGCGACGCTTCATGCATGGGTGTTGTATACAAATACCCCGCTTCAGCAAGATCTTCGCGAGTGGACCAAGGGTTGGACGGAGCGCGTGCTTTCGTGGCCGCCGCAGTATCTTTGGACACAGATACGGCTTTCTTCTGAGATGCGTCTCATGCCGCCAGATGTGTTATTTGTGCCGGCGCATGTGTTACCACGCGTTTTACCTAAGCGTACCGTCGTCACGATTCACGATGTGGGCTTTCGTCGGCATCCGGAGTTTTATAAACCCATCCAAGTCGCGTATCACGAAGCTACAACGCGAGACATTGTCCGATCTTCTGCTCATATTCTTACGGTCTCTGAGTTTTCAAAACAAGAACTCGTGACATTGTATGGATGCGCCCCCGAGCGTATTCATGTGACTCCGTTAGGTGTTCAGCACGAGGTGTACCGGCCTTCTTCGGTGGAAGAACAACAGGTGGTGCGTGAAGCTCATGGTTTAGGTGATGAGCCGTTTTTTCTCTTTATCGGCCGATTGGAAGAAAAGAAGCATATTCGCGGTGTCGTAGAAGCGTTTTTTGCGTTTGCAGAACGTTCATCTACAGGGCTATTGGTTTTGGTTGGACAGCCCGGAAAAGGATGGAAGCAGCTCGCGCGTCGTATCGAACAACATCCTCACGGAAAGCGTGTACGCCTTCTTGGATACGTAAGCGAAGCACAAAAAGTGGCGTTGCTTTCGGCGTCGACGGCACTCGTGCATCTGTCCTGGTATGAAGGGTTTGGTCTCACGATTCTTGAGGCGTTTGCGTGTCGTACGTTGGTGATTGCCTCGAATGCGGGGTCGCTCCCAGAAGTTGCGGGAGACGCGGCATTCGCCTTGGTTTCGCCGCATGATATACGGGCGGCTAGCGAGGCGATGGAGCGTGTTCTCACCCTCTCGATGGAAGAACGGGCTCGGTATCAAGAGCGCGGAAGGGTGCGGGCGCAGGCATATACATGGCAGAAAACCGCGGAGGCAACCTATGCTATTCTCACGGAGTATGACCCCTCTTGAAGAACGCGCCGTATGGGCGCATATCGCCCAAAGCGATCGAACGGCTCGCGTCTATCAGGCGTTGCTTCAAGCGCAAGCGTTGCGGTTACAAGATATAGCCGAGGCGCTTAATGAACCCCGTAGTACGCTACAAGCGTCGCTTGAATGGCTATTGGCGCAGGAGCTTGTGCAAAAAGAAGGGCGTGCGCGTGAGGTGTGGTATCGCGCTCTTTCTCCTTCACGTTGGCTGGCCGTATGCGAAGAACGATGTCATGAAGCGCAAGAATGGCGCCGCCGCGCAGAGCAGGCTTTGCCTGGATGGTTGGCGCTGTATGACGAACGGCATCGTCCACGCGTACGAGCTTTTGAGGGGGGTGAGGGACTGTCTCGTGTTCGCGAGGAAATCGCTTCGATGAAGGGAGAAATTTGGGAGTATTTTGCCGTGGATGAAAAACTTCGTCAGCTAGCGGCTTATGACGCACCTAAGCGCATCGCGGTGTCAGCGGGGGTAGGAGGTCGTGTGCTTCTGGCGCTCGCTTCTCTTGAGGATCATCCACCAATGTTCGATCGTCGAGGGTTCGAGGTGCGCTGGATTCCCCTCAACGAGGCGCCGTTTGCCGGCTCTCTTTCCCTTGTAGAGGATCGAGCGTATCTTATCGCGTCGTCAGACGAGCAGGTGGGAATGGTCATGGAGAGTCCTGATATGGTTGGCCTGATGCGTTCGCTCTATGAGCGCTCTTGGTCGCTTGCTCAGCCGTGGAATCCCCCTAGCGGGTGGGGGGTGTAATTTGGTTACGGGTTTGTATTGGTAAACAGCGGCGCTTATGCTAGGGTTTGTGCATGATTTCTTTGTGGAATACCCGATCTCGCTCGTATCAAGAAGTGGTTCCGCTGCATCCGCCTGAAGTGGGCGTGTATAGTTGTGGGCCAACGGTGTACAGCGAGCCAACCATCGGCAACTGGCGTAAGTATCTTGGTGACGACGTGCTGGTTCGTACGCTGGCGTTGTTTGGTTATACGGTTCGTCATGTGACGAATATTACGGATGTGGGGCATTTGGTGGACGATGGGGATATGGGGGAGGATAAGCTCCAAAAACGCGCAACAGCTTTAGGGCAAACCGCGTGGGATATCGCTCGACGGTATGAAGCTCTTTTTCTTGAGGGGCTTGATGCTTTGCATATTCAGCGACCAACGATTCTTCCGCGTGCGACAGAGCATATTCCTGAGCAGATCGCCTTGATTCAGGAGTTGGAGCGTGCAGGGCACACCTATCGAACAAGCGACGGTATCTATTTTGATACAGCGACGTTTCCTGAATACGGCCTACTCTCTGGTCAGCGTTTAGACGAAAAAGAGGCGGGCGCGCGGGTCGAGGTTCATGCGGAAAAGCGTCAGCAGAGTGATTTTGCGTTGTGGAAGTTTTCGCATCCAAGCGAGCATCGTCACATGGAGTGGGAAAGCCCTTGGGGTGTGGGCTTTCCTGGGTGGCACATTGAGTGTTCGGCAATGTCGGCAAAATATTTGGGAACGAGGTTTGATGTTCATACGGGGGGTGTCGATCATATCCCGGTGCATCATGAAAACGAGATTGCTCAAAGCGAGTGTTTAACGCATCAGCCATTGGCGAACCATTGGGTGCATCACGAGTTTTTGCTGGTAGATGGTGGGCGTATGGGAAAGTCTCTTGGGAACGGGTACACCTTGCAAGATCTTGCCGATCGTGGATATACGCCGGTTGCATATCGCTATTTTGTGTTGGGCGCGCACTATCGTTCAAAGCTCAACTTCACCTGGGAAGCGCTCGACGGTGCTAAACAGGCACTGTCTAAGCTTAAGGCTGTCTATCTTTCGTGGGAGGAAGAAACGGGGACCGATCCAAGTCAGGAGGTGCTATCGCGCTTTCGCGAAGCACTTGCCGATGATCTTCATACGCCAAAAGCCCTTGCCCTGGTATGGGAGTTGGTAAAAGCTGATATGCCCTCGTCACAAAAACGCGCCACGCTTCGCGAAATGGACCGCGTTCTTGGATTGGGTATCGCCACGTGGCAGCAAGAGGCACAAGACATTC